>CANJHI010000208.1 GCA_947474005.1 Alphaproteobacteria bacterium
GAACTGGACGTCGGATGAGCAGACCGTCTGGCAGGCTGGATTCGGCCTGTGGGCGGCGGTCGCGAACATCACCTTCTCGGAAGCATCCGATCCCACGACGGCGAACATCACGATCGAGCGCGGTAGCGATGGACAGGCCGTCGCGGTTTTCGGCCCGCAATCCGCGAACGCCGTCGGCAGCAGTGTCATCGCCACGCCGAGCAGCACCGGACCGCTCATCTCGATCGACACGAACGCGGGCAGCTACGGTCCCCTCGGCCTGCCTCTGAAGGACAAAGGCGGCATTCCCTACGCGACGGTGATGCAGGAGATCGGCCACATCCTCGGCCTCGGCAACGCTGGACCGTACAGCGCCGCCGCGGAGGCCGATGCCCAGCAGTTCGGCCCTTACGACAGCCAGCTCTGGACGGCGATGTCCGACGTCGCGCCTGGTGACGTGACGGCGGCCTATTTCAATGCCTATCCCGTGGCGGACACCAACTGGGGGACGATCCAGCAGGCCGGAGTCGTCTATGAAAACCAGCCCCTGACGCCGATGATGCTGGATATCCTGGCGATCCAGCGTCTCTACGGGGCGTCGACCTCCGATGCCTTCGACGGCAACGACACTTTCGGATTCAACTCGACCATCACCGGCGACATCGGCCAGTTCTACAACTTCAACCTGAACACCAACGCCATCGTCACGCTGTGGGATTCAGGGACCAACAATACGCTCGACCTCTCGGGATTCTCCGAGGATGCCACTGTCAGCCTCGCGTCCGGCACCTTTTCCAGCGTTGGCGGCCATATCAACAATCTCGCCATCGCCGTCGACACCGTCATCGAGACCGCGATCGGCGGCAGCGGCAACGACCAGATCACGGCTTCGAGCGTCGCCTCGAAATTGCAGGGTGGCGCCGGCAACGACACGTTGATGGGCGGCGCGGGTGCCGACGATCTGCAAGGGCAGGCCGGCAACGATTACCTCGACGGCGGCGCCGGGACCGACACGCTCGCCGGCGGCGCGGGCGACAACTTCTTCGACTTCACGCGCGGCGAGGCCAACGGCGACACCGTCACCGATTTCGCGAGCGGGGATAGCCTGCAGTTCTTCGGCTACGGCTTTGCCTCGGACGGCGCGACCTTCACGCAGGTCAGCGCCACGCAATGGACTGTCAACTCGGCGGATGGTGCTGTCCACGAAACCATCAATTTCTCCAATGCGCCGCCCATCGATCCGAGCGATGTTTCCTTTCTGCCGGAGTATGAGACGCTCGACTATTCGAGCTATCTCGATTTCATGGGATATCGCCAGTCCGACGCCAGCTCCGTCCAGGAAGCCTACGATCTCGACTCCGCCTCCGACTACACCGAGGCGACGACCGCCGGGTTCAACGTCGCGATCATCCTGGGGCGGAACCAGGACCCGACGGCATTGCTCCAGCAAGACTGGGGGACGCGCCAGCAGACACTCGCCCAACTCGAGCAGGCCGGGACGCTGTGGACCACATACGGTGCGGATCAGGCCAGGTACGATGAAGTCCGCCATGAACTGAAGGATCAGTACGGTCTCACGCTCCTCGACGAGACGAATGCGGCGACTGCCGGCAACTATGTTTCTTCCGCCGAATCGCGCACGATCTGGATCAGCCTCGATACGGCGGAACAGTTCTCCCAGCTCTTCCAGACGACGCTGTATACCGCCGCCGACGGCCCTTCGGCTTTCTGGCTGGGCGATCTCTCGCTGCCCAAGGAATGGGACGTCGACGCACTCTGGATCGACACATACTGGTCGACGCCGCCCGCGACGATGCTTGCCGACGGGTCGCAGACCCTCTCTCCCGGACCGCTGGGCATCGGCAATGCGTCGCCGATTGCGCCGGGTGCGGCCCCGAACCTCATCGCGGAAATGTACAACTTTCCGGTGAGTAACGCGGAACTCGAGGCCGCCGGCGTCGGCATCGGCAAGGTCGGCCTCGTGGAGCCGGGCATCGGCTCGGCCTTGCCCGACGTCGTTCCCAATCCCGACGATCCTATTCCCGATCCCGACCTCACGTTTCAGGAGGCGCTCACGTCATATCTCACGGGCATTCAAGTCAGTGGCGACGGCAAGGTGCACACCCAGGGCGTCGACGGGCAGTCGTGGGCCGTGAACAGCGGCAGCGCCGGCGAACGTTCATTGGATGTGGGCGTCGTCGCGGCAATCAATCCCGACAGCGACATCATTCTCTACAACGGCTCCGGCACCAACGGCTACGCCCAATCCTCGGTCTACACCGCGACGCAGAGCGCGATCTGGGACACGCATCACGACCCCGAGGCGATCTCCAGCTCGTTCAACGATACGCCCTACATGGATCCGCGCTCGCCCTTCTATCGCGCCTACTGGGAGCTGTATGTCGACGGCGCCTTGATGAACAAGACCATCCTCAATGCATTGGGCGACGAGGGTTCAGGCTACGATATCGCCAACGGGCTCACCAACCTCGACTACAACGTCGCCTATCCCTACACCGTTCTGGTCGGCGGGACCTCGATTTCGGGCTCGGCGGCGGCACAAACCGATACGACGATCGACGACAAGTACTGGGCGCCCGCCCTCGCCGGCGACCCCTTGACGATCTGGCGCCTGGTGGCCGGCGGCTTGACGACGTTGCCGACGAATACCGCCGACCTTTCGCATTTCATGGAGACGGTCTGGAACCAGTATTATCTCGACTCCAATGGGGTCGACATCCTGGGCTATTCCTACAACGAGTTCTTCAACAAGGGCTTTCAGAATGACTGGACGAGTTCGGGGGGGGGTCGATCCCTCGCAGCCGACTCCCTGGTACCAGAGCGCCTATGGCCTGACGCCGGTGACGGCCGATCCCTGGATGCAATCGGGTCGCGGCGCGCCGGACGTTGCGGCCAACGCCGGCGGGAATCTCAACTACACGATTCCCACGGGCGATATGTCGACGACCACGCCGAACGGTGGCACCAGTGCCGCGGCGCCGTTGTGGACGGCTCTGACCGTGCAGATCAATGCCATCTTCCACGATCAGGGGCTGCCGAGTCTCGGTTTCATGAACGACCTGCTCTACATTGCCTCGGCGATTGCGCCGGCGTCGTTCAACGACGTCTCGGTCGGCGGCAACTACTCGTCCTTCTATTACGATTCGAACGGTCCCTATGAGAGCGACGGGAGACTCCAGACGACGGGCTACGGCTACGAGGCGGACTACGGCTACGATTACGTGTCGGGTCTCGGCTCACCCAACGGCCTCGTTCTGGCGCGGACCCTGACGGAGATCGCCCATGCGCAGATCTCCTCGACGGCGCCGGCCGTGATGGACATCGTCGATGAACATTCCGGGACCAGCACGGTGGCGCAGACCCTGCTGGTGCAGAACAACTACCACAGCGCCGCGGTCGTGCAGGTCGACGGGACGGACGCCGTGACGATGGGCGGCAGCAGCGCCCTCGGCTGGACCAGCCGGCTGGCCGGGCAGGTGGTGCAGGGCGACAATTTCGACAATGCCCTCGTGACCCTGCTCGACGGCGGCGCCAAGTCGGTTCCCTACGAGATCACGGTGCAGGCCGGTGCCACCTTGGGCGTCTCGGCCGACAGCCATGAGCTCGCGCTGTACCAGGAACTCCTGACCAACGACTACGGCTTCATCCAGTTCGGCGATGTCCATGGCGGCATCACCCTGGCGCGTCCCGTGGCGATCGCCCAGACGGCCGGCGGCGCCGACGACCAGAATGCGGTCGTGCGGATCCGGCAGAACGGCGGCGACGACGCGCAGCTCGAGATCTACAAGGTCGACGACCTCAACGGCACCATCAACGGGGTGGCGCCGGGCCAGGCGGGCTACGCGGCGGCGGCGGCAGCGCGCGACTACCAGCTACAGGGCGGCGGCACGGTCATCGACGGCCCCGGCTGGGGCAACTTCACCCAGGTCGAGATCACGGGCGTGGACCAGGGCGACATCATGGCGTTGAAGTACACCGACGTGACCACGTCCAACGTCTACTGGGCCTTCTCCCAGGGCAACGCCGGCAACGTGACGGCGATCTACAACTACGGGCTGAACACCTGGGGCTTCGAGGACCGGCCGCTCACCGGCGATCACGACTTCCAGGACCTCGTTGTCCAGATCGACTTCACCAGCACCGCCGGGCACCAATTGCTCGTGTAGAGTCTTGCCGGCGCGGATTGGACTATCGCATATGGCCTAAAAAAGCTGTAGCAGCTGGCATTTTGAAGGGAAGCAAAAGATCCCTCACTTCAGCGCGGGGGTTACCCCGCGCGATTCGGGATGACAATATTGCGAGGCTTTGCGCGGTGCGTCGATGCAGAAACCGGTGTCATCTCGGGCGGGGTAGTCCCCGCCCTTTGAACGAAGTGAGGGATCTTCGATTCATATGCGATAGCCCTGCGGTCCACGGGGAGGGCTAGCTGCTTCAAGTCGATTTGTAGAATTTTTCTTCGATGAGTGAGCTTCCCAGCAACTCGTCGATCTGTCGTTTCAGCTCACTACGCCGATCGTTGCTGATGTAGACGGTTCGGGCGACGTCGATGAAATGCCCATCGAAATTCTGCCGGCTCTCATGCTCGCGCAGGTCCTCTTCAGCCTGCCAGAGAACTTCGTTTACGGATCTGAGTTCTTTGCTCAGCCCGGCAAGACGCGGGGTGATGTGAATCGCGGCTGACAACGCCTTCGACAGGGCATCATAGGTTCGATTGATGTTGCGCAGCTTGTCCGGGTCGCTGATCCGCGCCCGCTTGATCTCGAGGATGGTGATCCTGTCGATCAATTCGCCCGGCGACACGGCAATGTTCAGCTCCATTCTATCGCTGCCGCAGGTCGGTCATTTTGGCCGCCATTCGCTCGAAAACGTCCCGCCAATCGCCGTCTCTGGTCTGTCGAAACAGGCGTGCCGACGGATACCAGGGGCTGTCGTCGCGATCCACCATCCATGTCCAATGAGGAGCGGCCTTTAGCGCCACCCAGACCGGGCGGCCCAGCGCCCCGGCAAGCTGGACGATCGCCGTGTCCGTACTGATCACGAAGTCGAGGCCCATGATCACCGCCGCCGCATCGACGAATGCATCGGGGCCGGAGTCGAAATCCGGACCCAACGTCTCGACGGCCATGCCCGCCGGCAGCCGGTCGAGCTGTTCGAGGCCATGGTGTTGCTGCAGACTGACCAGGCGGATGCCGGGCAGGCGGGCCAGCGGCGCGAAATGGGCCAGCGGCGCCGAACGTCCGCGATCGATGGCGCCCGAAGGATTGCCCTGCCACACGATACCGATCCGAATGCCGCCGGGCGGCAAACGTTCGCGCCATTGTGCAACGAGCTTCGCATCGGCTGCCAGATAAGGAACGCGCGCCGGGACGCTCTCCACCGTGGTTCCCACCAGGCCAGGCACGCTCAGCAACGGGCAATGGAGATCGAAGGCCGGCAAGCGATCTCCGGCGGCAACGATCGTGGCACCGCCGGTCAATCCCGCCATCAGACGGGCAATCGAGCGCGGCACCTCGAGCACGACCTCGGCCCCACGTTCGGCAAGGAGCGGCACATAACGACTGAACTGGATCGTGTCCCCCAAGCCTTGCTCGGAATGCAGCAGGATCGTCTTGCCCTCGATTGGCTCCGAACCCAGCCACGACGCCTGGGGGAAATTTCGTCTGTGCGGGTGCACTTCTTCGAGTTGCCAGCGCGATTCATACAGCGGCCAACCGCTCTGGAAATTTCCCAGGCCCAGTTCCAGCTGCGCCTTGCAAAAGCGAGCTCGCGCGTTGCCTGGTTGCAAGCTGATGGATTGGTCGTAGCTCTCGCGTGCCTCTTCGTAGCGCTGAAGGTTCCGCAGCGCGTTGCCCCGGTTTGTGTAGGCACTGGAATGATGGGGGTTCAGGGAAATTGCCCGATCGAACCGTGAAAGAGCCTCGGCGTACCGTTCAAGACTCATCAGCGCGACGCCCTGGTTATAAAAGGCATCAGCATAGTCGGGCCTCAGCACCGCCGCTCTTTCATAGCTTGCCAGTGCTTCGCTGATCAGGTGGAGATTCAACAGAGCGTTGCCCCGGTTGAAATGGGCGTCGACATGGTGGGGCGCCAGCGAAATCGCCCGGTCATAGTGTGTGAGCGCCTCCGCGCATCGTTGGAGAGCCAGCAACGCATTGCCCTGGTTGAAACAGGCATCCGCGCCCCCGGGCTTGAAGGCCGCCGCCTTGTCGTAGCTTGCCAATGCCTCGTCGTGGCGCTGAAGTTTTTGCAGCGCGGCGCCGCGGTCGTTGTAGGCGTCAGCCCAACCCGGATTCAGTGAGATGGCCGTGTCATAGTTCGAGAGAGATTCTTCGTATCGCTGGAGGCGCTGCAGCGCGAGGCCGCGGTTCATATGGGCATCGGCATAATGGGGATCCAACGAGATCGCCTGGTCATAGCGCGCGAGAGCCTCCTCGTGCCGCCCGAGATTCAGCAACGCGGTGCCCTGGTTGTAGTACGCGCTCGCATCGTCCGGCCTCAGCTCGGCCGCCCGATCGTGGCTCGCCAGCGCTTCGCTGTATCGTTGCAGGTACTGCAGCACAGTTCCGCGATCATTGCAGGCATCCGCCGAAGCTGGATCGAGCGCGATCGCTTTGTCGTAGCTCGCCAAAGCCTCCTCGTGCCGACCGAGCTTCTGCAACTCACTGCCGCAACGGATGTACGAGGTCGCAGTATCGGCATCGCGCGCGATCCTATCGTCGCAGTCTCCTGGACCGGGGCGGTGCGCGGGCAGGTCGCTCAAATCATGTGGCATTGGCCGCCGGTGGCTATTCCGCCGCTGTCTGGACTGCCGGCCAGAGTACGCGTTCCGGGACTCCAATCAAGATTTCGCCGAGTGGTCGATCGAGCGTGGTGATGCTAGCGTTCGGGGATCGAGCTGCAATTCTTAGTCTGGAGAAACCATTGAGCAACGATGAGCCGGGCGATCGTGATCTGCGTCGTTCGGATCGCAGCGCTTCCGCCAAGATGCCAGGCCTGGGCACATTGACTGTCATGGCCGCGAGCGCCCTTCTGGTTCCGGAATCGGCGATGGCGCAGGGCGCCTTCGGCCCCGGCGCGCCGTCGGCTCCCGTCGTTGCCCCCAGGACTCCTTCGGCACCACCGCCCGTGATTGCCCCCCAGGCGCCGATGAGCATGCCCAATATCGGAAACCAACCCACCCCGATGGCTCCCTCTGCGATCGCTCCGTCGGCGCCGAAGGCAAACGGCAGCTACCCCATCACCCTCAATGGCGATATCGGAGCGATAACCGCCCCCTCGGAGCCGAAGGGGAGTGGTCAGGCCCTCACCATCTATGGCAATCCCTCGGCGGTAACCGCGCCGTCCGCGACGACCCCGCCGCAAAAGCCGTCTTCCGGCGACGGAAAGCGCTGATCGAGAGGCGCTTGGGGGCACGAGCGCACCAGCACCAATGAACGTTTCGGATTGCGAAGACGCTCGCGACTGATGGCATCATCGATGGACGCCACGACGTCGGCGCCGAACCTGGCGGTCGTCCAAAGGCGCACGCTGCAGCGCGGATCGCCGCGGCCGGGCGCGAACTGGCAGGGCCGTCCGAGGTAAAGCACGGCCGGTCCCGGATCGGCCGCGGCCAGTCGCAGCGCCAGCGGATCGAGCGGCGTCGGATCGGTAGAAGGCGTGCGCTGGTCGAGATAGGCCAAGCCGTCGCCCTCGATGTAGACGAACAGCGGCCCCGCTCTCCCGTCGTCACGCCGATAGGTCTGCAGGTCGAAGGCCGCGCCCGTCGACGTGCTCGCCTCGAGGCCCGCCGCCTGCGCAATCCCGGCGGCTGTAGCATCGCGTCTCGGTCCGGCGTGGCTACAGGCGACGAGCATCGCCATGGCGGCGATGCAAGCAAAGCGAAGGCCCACGACGCTCGCGGCCACCGGCGTGCCGTCGCCCCAGTCCACCAGCGCACCGCGGCCGTCCTTGGCCATGGTGATCTTGACGCGGAGCGTCTGGGCGGTGGTATCGGGAGCGTAGATGTGCTCGACGAGATGGAGCCGGTCCTGCTCGCCAACCCGCGGCGGCCGTCCGCCCGCGTTCAACGCCTCGACGGTGGTACGCGGTTCGACCGGCAGCAAAAGCGCCACCTTGACCGGCGGCTTCGGCGGATCGGTAACGATGCCCGCCGGCAGGGTCAGCTTGACCTCGCGGACACCCTCCCTCAGCGAACCGATCTCAAAGGTTCCTTTTTCGTCGATCTTGGGAGGATCGATCTTGGGAGGATCGACCCTGGGAGGATCAACCTGGGGCGGATCATAATCGACGATCTCGATGATGGGATCTTCGGGCGGCGGAGGGTCAATCTCCGGCAGAACCTCCGTCCAGGGATCGTCCATCGGCGGATCCGGATCGGGCGGCGGCATGCACTGCCACCACGGGATGCAGGGGTTCATCTGCATGAACTGCATCTTCTGGAACTTGGGCACGAACGAGACCGTGCCGATCGTATCGACCGGGCCTCGTCCGCCGCCGCCGACATCGATCGGCCATCCCTGGCGGACCACGTTGACCGGCGGCGTGTCGTCGCCCCAGTCGACGATCGCGCCGCTGCCATCCTTGGGAACGGTGATCCTGGTGCGAATGTCCTTGGCCGGATCGACGCGCGAATAGGTATGCACGACCAGGTTGCCGCGCGTTCCACCGCCCGGCGCGGCGGGAATGACCAGGCTGACCGTCACGCTGGGCGGGCGCTTCTTTCCGCCATCAGGCTGCGCGCGCTGGAGGGCGGCGAACGGAAAGGTGATGTCGCGCACGCCGGGCGCCAGCGGGCCGAAAGAGAACTGTCCTTTGTCGTTGGTTTTCACCTCGGTCCGTGCACCGCCGCTGCCGTCGGTGGAGACGATGGCGACATCGCGCGCCGGCAA
>CANJHI010000209.1 GCA_947474005.1 Alphaproteobacteria bacterium
GCGCTCCAGCGCTAACGACTCGCAAGAAATACCAGGACCAGCGCCACGGCACCGACGCCGATGACGATCCAGTGTCTATAACCTCGCTGCGCTGCAGCGGAAGCCGCCGGGGCAGCACCCGGCGCGGGCGCCACCGCCGTCGCCTCGGCCGCAGGCGTGGGCGGCGCCCCCACCGTGGCGGCGAATTTGCTGAAAAACTCGTCCGCCAGCTTCCGGGCGGTGCCATCGATCAGACGCGCGCCCACCTGGGCGATCTTGCCGCCAACCTGGGCGTCGACATTGTAGTTCAGGACGGTATCCGCACCGTCCTCCCGCAGAGTGACGACCGCGCCGCCCTTGGCGAACCCCGCCGCCCCGCCCTGGCCCTCGCCCGAGATCTTGTAGCCGTTGGGCGGGTCGAGGTCCGAAAGAGTGACCTTGCCGGTGAAACTGGCACTCACCGGCCCGATGCGCATGCGCACCTTGGCCTTCATCTCCGTATCGGATGACTTTTCGAGCGATTCGCAACCCGGAATGCAGGCCTGCAGTATGGCTGCATCGTTGAGCGCCGCGAAAACCTTCTCGCGCGACGCGGCGATCCTGTACTCGCCCTTGATTTCCATGTCGTAACTCCCGCCTAGAACCTGACGACCTCACCCTGAGGAGCGGCCCGAAGGGTCGCATCTCGAAGGGTGGGCAACAGCCCATGCTTCGAGACGGCCGTTACACGGCCTCCTCAGCATGAGGTCCTCAAAATTGCGCTACCATTTATTGGTATAGGAGTCCGCCGGCGGTTCTGCCAGTGGTTCGCGTATCGAGACGTAGATCGTCGCCAGGTAGGGCACCGCCATGACGAGGGCGAGGAAGGCGAACCAGTTGGCCTGGGTGTTCCAGAACAGCGTCTTGATGACCCAACGCCCGCCATCCGCTGAAACAAAGCCCCCCGCCCCGCCGTCATGCAGTTTGACGGCTCCCTCGGTCACCAGCAGGACGGCCGCCCAGAAGATCAGCAGTCCCGCCAGGACGATTTCCGGCAGGACGGGCCTGACGCGGCTGAAGGTGCGATCCATGCGCACGAAGCCCTTGCTGCCGTCGTAGCCCAGCAGCCGGCCGAACGACAAAGCCTTGGCCATCCGGTCGGCTCGCGACACCGGCTCCTTGCGCGGGATGGTCAGGACTTTCCACGCCATGAGCACGATGCTCGGAATGACGAAACTCCAGATCGGAAAATCCCGGTAACGCCCGTCGATGGCGATCTGGCGGAAGAAGTCACCGATGCGGATGACGCCGTCGTACCAGTCGATGCTGATGACGACGAGATAGAAGATGCAGAGCAACGTCAGCGCCAGATAGAGCAACTGCGCCATGAGATCGGCACGCTGCCAGATGCGGCGGCGCGGCAGCTCCCGCCACGCCCGCCACGCTTCGCGTACCCGTGCGCCGTAGAGCGAGGGATCCGCCATCCGGCCAGTGAGGCTGTCGGCGATGCCGCGCAGCAGGGCGTAACTGAACAGCGCGAGCAGAACCGCCCAGAAGGCGACGCCCAGCATGCGCTCGAAGTAGAAGCTGCGCGAAACGTCGATCCACGTCGCCTGGACGTAGCAGGTCGCGACCAACTGGGCGAAGAAGGCGAAGAGGAGGACGGCCTTACGCGTCATCTTGCGGCGCTGGCTCACGAAGCCGAGCAGCAGCAGGCCCGAAATGATCGTCGAAAGCGCGAACAACGTCCGCCAGTGCGGCTCTGCCACCACAGGCTTGCCGAGCTCGAATTTGTCGCGGCGCTGCGCGTCGAGCAACCCCCACGCCGCGCCGACCGTGCCTTCCTGGCGGGCCTTCCAATACTGGTCGAAGGCCTCGATGACGTTGTAGTCGAACTTTTCGCGCTCGGCGGCGGAGCGGAAGATCGAAAAGTATTTCACCTGCTCGACACGTCCAGGCCGCGCATCGGAGCGCATGCGACCGTCGCTCGGCCAGCCGGTCTCGCCGATCACGATCTTCTTGCCGGGGAAGCGCGCCTGCACCTTCTTGTAGATGTCGACCAGGTGTTTCTCGATGCTCAGCGTGCCGTCGGGTTCGCGACGGTCGACGCCGATCGGCTCGTCCTCCCAGTACGGCAGGATGTGAATGGTGATGAAGTCGACCTCATCGGCGAGCGACGGGTTTCTCAGCCAGAATTCCCAGACATCGGCATAGGTGACCGGCTGCGACACACGCTGCTTCACCTGGCGAATGTAGCGACGTAGCTCGTTTGCCGTCAGGTCCTTGCGCAGCAGCACCTCGTTGCCGACGATCACCCGCTCGATCGTGTCCTTATACTTGTTGGCGTGATCGATCAGCAGGTTGATCTGCTCGAGATTTTCCTTCTCGTTGTTGTTGAGCCACGCGCCGTGCCAGACCTTCAGCCCGTACTTGCCCGCGCGCTGCGGGACGGCCTCGAGGTTCTCGCCCGATGAATAGGTCCGCACCGCCCGAACCTTACCCTGGATCCGCTTGAGATCCTCGTCGATCTGGTCAGGCGTCGGAAAGGTCCGGGTGAGTGGGCTCTGCCCGGGGCGATAGGGCGCGAACGACACGCTTTGCAGGGGCTCGGCCGTCCAGCCGGCGATGTCGACCGGCCTGTTCGGCAACCACCACCACAGGAGATTGAGCGCGGCCACGCCCACAAACGCGACCAGCGCTATCAGAGTTCGCATGAGGGGGTTTTAGCAGGATCGGTTGCGGCGCGAATGGCTTTTCAGGGGCGATTGTCCCCAGCGGGCCCTCCGCCGCTCCAGCATGCCTAGGAAATCCTGCGCTGGATGCCGGCGATCGCCTGCCGGGTGATCTGATGGCCGCGGAACAGGACCGCTTCCTTCCAGTCATCGGTGTCGGGGTAGAACTGGCGGCGCATGGCGGCCCGGATCGGTCCGGCCTCCTTGCCCAGGGGGTCCCCGTACTTGTGCAGCCAATGGTCGGCCCGGAAGGCCTTTTGGCCGCTTTCGCGATCGAAGGTGCCATACTCCAGCGTGCACATGGTGAGCCGGGTCTCAGGCTCCAGCAGGACACGGTTGAGACCATAGTGCCCCAGCCCGTCGCGAGCCTGCGAGGCGGTCTGGCCGCGCTTGGACTCCGTCACGGATTCACCCCAGAAGGCGCGCACCCGGCGCGAAGCCGGCGTGTCGATGTCGTAGTGCGTGATCGGCTCGCCATAGCCATAGGGACCAAGGCCGGTATGGAAGTCGATCACGGCCACGTCACCGCGGCCCTTCAGGAATTTGTCGGTAATGGCATGCAGGGTGCGGTTGGACCAGGCGGGTCCGCCGCCCCCGAAGAACATGCCGTCGGGATGGCTGTACTGGCCGCCAGACACGGCGCGGAAATAGGCGACGTCGCCGACCTTCTTGCGATAGGCCGCGAGCTTGGCCTCGGCGCTGTTCATTCCGGCTTCGCTCAGGTCTGCCGGTATGAGGAAATCGGCGATCTCGAGATAGCCCTCGTTCACCGGGTAGGGCTTGGAGTGGTCGACATAGTTGCGATTGAGGTCGTTGCCTTCCTCGGTCACGCGCCGCGTCCAGGCAAAGCCATAGGGATTGATGGCGTGGATGAACACCGCCGCTGTGTCCGCCGGCAGCCCGGCTGCACCAACCGTGGCCAGCCAATCGACCTGGAAACCCGAGCCGCAATAGCCTTCGACGCCGTGGGTGCTGGAAATCGTCACCACGACCTTCGACGCACCGTCGGGACCCAGCCGAGCAACATCGGTCGACAGAGACTCCCCGCGCGGACCCTTGGTCGGGTTGTCGTAGCGGAAGGTCGCCGCACCAGCGAGCCGCGCCGCGGCAAGGAACTTGTCGCGAGCCTCGCTATAGTCGGCGGCGAAGGAATGGACGTTGCTCATTGGACTGTCTTTCAAGGGGCTGCCTAGGTTCGAAGGGTCAGGCCGCCGTCGACCACCAACTCATGGCCAGTGATGAAGTCGGCGTCATCGGAGGCCAGCAGAAGCGCACCGCGCGCGATGTCGATCGGCTGGCCGAGGCGGCGCAGCGCCGCCTTCTTCTCCCACACCGCGCGGATTTCCGGATTGTCGAAATTGGTCTGGGTCATGCCGCTGTAGATCGCCCCGGGGCAGACGTAGTTGGCGGTGATGTTGAACTTGCCGAGTTCCAGCGCAAGCGTGCGCGTGAGCCCGCCGACGCCGGCCTTGGAGGCGCAGTAGGCCGCCAGGCCGAAATCGGTGTCGAAGGCCATCACCGAGGCCGTGTTGACGATGCGCGCCCGCCCCTTCTCCCGCGCCCTCGTCTTCAGGGCCGGAATGGCTTCACGGCAGATCCGGAACATCGCCCGCAGGTTGACGCCATTCACGCGATCCCAGTGCTCGTCGGTCATCTCCTCGACGAAGGCCCGGCCGCTGACGCCGGCATTGTTGAACAGGATATCGATCGCGCCAAACTTCGCGAGCGCCTCGGCAACGATGTTCTTCGGCGCATCGTCGCCAGTGATATCCGCAGCGAACGAGGCGATCGCTGCGTTGCCGGCGTGGGCCGAGTCGATCGCCGATTCAGGCCGATCGACCGCCAGCACCTGCGCACCCTCGTCAGCGAACAGCTTGGCCGACGCCGCGCCGATACCGGAGGCGGCGCCCGTCACGATCGCGATCTTGCCCTTCAGGCGGCCCACGGCATTCTCCCTCATTCGACCTTGACGCCCGAGGCGAGCGCCACGCGTTGCCACAGCGCCAGATCCTTCTCCAGCACTTCACCGAAAGCCTTGGCACCATGTCCGACCGGATCGGTGCCGAGCGCGACCAGCCGGTCGCGAACCTCGGGAACAAGCACGGCTTCAACAAAGGCGCGCTCCAGTTGGCGCACAACCACGCGTGAAACGTTTGCCGGAGCCATGACGCCTGCCCACACGACGACTTCGGCTCCCGGCCAGCCCGCCTCCGCCATGGTCGGCACATCAGGCAAAAGCGCCGAGCGTGTCGGCGTGGTGACGGCAAGCGGTCGCAATTTCCTGGATGTCACCAGCGGCGCGGCCGACGCGGTGCTGGTGAACATGGCCTGGACCTGGCCTGCCTGCAGGTCGTTCAGCGCCGGCGCCGCGCCGCGGTAGGGCACGTGCACGACATCGATGTCGGCGGCGAGCTTCAGCGTCTCCATCACCAGGTGCGAGATCGAACCGACTCCGGTCGAGGCATAGTTGAGACCGCCACGGTGAATGCGTGCCTCGGTGATGAAATCGCCGACGCTTTGCATCTTCGAGTTCGCAGCGACGATCAGCACCATCGGCGTATCAGCCAGATGGGCAATCGGAGTGAGATCCCGCGGCGGATCGAAATTGAGCGATCGGTTGATCCAGGGTGGAATGGTCACCTGTGCCGCCGAGGCCATCAGGAGCGTGTAGCCGTCAGGCTCTGCTTTGGCGACCGATGCCGCCCCGATCAGGCCGGCCGCACCGCCGCGATTGTCGACCACGACCGTCTGGCCGAGGGCGGTGCCGGCATGCCGGGCGGCTAGTCGCGCCAGGATATCGATCGAGCCGCCGGGCGCAAACGGCACCACGAGCGTGACAGGCTTCTGCGGGAAATCGTCGGCCCGGGCGCCCAGCGGAAAGGCGGACGCACCGAGCACGGCGGCAAAGCCACGCCGACCGATGACCGCCTTGCTCATGGTGACCACCCTTCTCGCGCCTCACGCCATGGTCAGCACGACCTTGCCCGTCGCCTTGCGCGACAGTAGCGCGTTCATCGCCTCGGCGCTCTTCTCCAGCGGAAAGCGCATGGAGATGTGCGGCTTCAACTTGCCCTCGGCGTACCAGCCGAGCAGTTCATCGAAGTTCTTGCGCGCCTCCGCGGGCTCGCGGCCACGCCAGGCGCCGTAGAACACGCCGCGCACGTCACAGCTCTTCAGCAGTGCGAGATTGGCCGGCAGCGACGGAATGCGCCCCGCCGCGAAGCCCACCACCAAAAGCCGGCCATACCAGGCGATGCAGCGGATCGACTCGTCGAAGGCATCGCCGCCGACGGCGTCGTAGATGATGTCCGTGCCGTTGCCGCCGGTCAGTTCCTTGACCTTGTCGCGCATCTTGTCCTTGGTGTAATTCACGAACATCGTGGCGCCGTACTTCCTGCAGATCTCCATCTTCTCGTCGGAGCCGACGGCGGCGATCACTTTCAGCCCCATCAGGGCGCCCAGTTCGACGGCCGTGAGGCCGACGCCGCCCGAAGCGCCGGTCACCAGCAGGGTCTCGCCCGGCTTGTAGCTGCTGCGCTGCTTCAGCGCGTAGTACGAGGTGCCGTAGGTCATGGTGAACGCGGCGCCGTCGTCGTAGCTCATGTTCTTCGGCATCGGCAGCAGGCTGCCGAGATCGACAACGGCCTCGGTCGCATAGCCGCCGTGACCGACCATGCCGATCACCCGGTCGCCGACCTTATAGGAGCCCGCGCCCTCGCCCACCTCGGTGATGTCGCCGGCGATCTCGTGGCCGGGTGCGAACGGGCGCGGCGGCTTGAATTGGTACTTGTCCTGAATGATCAGCGTGTCAGGAAAGTTGACGCCCGCCGCCCGCACCGCGACGCGCACCTGGCCCTTACCCAGCGGCTTGGACGGCAGCTCCATCAACTTCAGGCTTTCCGGCCCACCGGCAGTCTCGCTCATCATCGCCCGCATGTCGGTCCCATTCCCAAATGTCAGTATTTCGTCCTGTGGCGACATTGATACGATGGCGGCCCGGCCAACGTCCATCCATGCTAGAAAGCCGGACTTTCGCGGGGAGAAAGATGGCTGGGCTTTATTTCGAAGAATTCACCGTAGGCCGGGTGTTCGAACACCCATGGACGCGCACCGTCACGGAAATGGACAATGTGCTCTACAGCTCGCTCACCATGAACGTGCAGCCGCTGCACATCGACGAGGAGTTCGCCTCCAAGACCGAGTTCGGGCAGCGCATCGTTAACAGCCTGTTCACCCTCGGCCTGATGATCGGCATCACCGTCAACGACACGACCCTGGGCACGACTGTCGCCAACCTCGGCATGACCGACGTGCGCTTCCCCAAGCCGGTATTCCACGGCGATACGCTCCACGTGCGCAGCAAGGTGCTGAGCCTGCGCGAGAGCAAGTCGCGACCCAATGCCGGCATCGTCGAGTTCGCCCATACCGCGATCAACCAGCGCGGCGAGATCGTCGCCGAGTGCACACGGCAGGTGTTGATGCACAAGAAGCCGAAGGGCTGAGGTAGCCAATGCGTTCATTCCTGTTCGTTCCGGCCGATTCGGAGCGCAAGCTCGCCAAGGGACCCTCGTCCGGTCCGGATGGCCTCATTCTCGACCTGGAAGATTCGGTCGCCGCCGATCGCAAGCCGATCGCCCGAGACATGGCACTGGCTTACCTGCAAAGCGCCAACCGCGCCGGCCCCAAGCTCTACGTCCGCGTGAATGCCCTCGATACCGGCCTCACGCTGGGTGACCTCGCCGTCGTCATGCAGGGCAGGCCCGATGGCATCGTCTTTCCGAAATGCGTCGGCCAGGCCAACCTCGACCTGCTGGCCAACTATCTCGACGCGTTCGAAGCGCGCGAAGGCATCGCGCCCGGGACGACCCGCATCCTGACCATCGCCACCGAAAGCGCCGCCGCCGTGCTTGCGCTCACCGCGGCGCCCGCCAAGCACGCCCGATTGATGGGCCATTCCTGGGGTGGCGAGGATCTGATGGCCGACCTCGGCGCGCTGGCCAAGGGCCCGGCACCCGGCGTCTACGACGACACCTTCAGGTTCGCCCGCACCGTCAACCTGATGGCGTCGGTGGCAGCCGGCGTTACCGCCTACGACACGGTCTATCCCGATATCAAGAACGTCGACGGCCTCCGCGCCGAGGCCCACGATGCCCGGCGCATGGGCTATGGCGGCAAGATCGCCATCCATCCCGACCAGGTCGCCATCATCCACGATGTCTTCACCCCGAGCGTCCAGGAGATCGATTGGGCCAAGCGCGTCGTCGCGACGTTCGAAAGCAACCCAACGGCGGGCGTTCTGACCCTCGACGGCAAGATGCTCGACCGGCCGCATCTCATCCTGGCGCGCCGTCTTCTGGCACGAGCGGGGGAATGAAGGACAACTTCGGCCTCTACGACGCGCTCGACGGGATGTTCGCCGGCGCGCGCGAGTCTGTCCTGACGCTCGACGAATTCCTGGTCGGCCTGCAGGGGCGCTCCTATGCCTTCGCCATCCTGGCTCTCAATGTCCCGAACTGCATTCCCACCGGCATCCCCTGGCTGTCGACGATAACCGGCGTGCCGATGCTGTTCCTGCTCGCTCAGTTCTTCGCCGGCCAACCAGTGCCGTCTTTGCCGAAGGTGATCGGCCGCCGCGGCCTATCGCGCGGCAAGCTTCAGGTCTTCCTCGCCCGCGCCCGCCGCTCCATCGGGTGGCTCGAAGACACCGTGCACGCACGCCACGAAGCCTGGGTGAACGGGATGCCGCGGCGACTGTTGCTGTTCGCATGGTCGCTCGACATCCTGCTGCTGGCGCTGCCAATTCCCTTCGACAACCTGTTCCCTGCCTGGGCCATCCTGTTCTTCTGCCTCGCCCTCATCGAGGACGACGGCGTGATGGCGATGCTTGGCTGGTTACTGACGGTCGTGACGGCGATCTGGACGGCGTTCCTGTTCATGGTCGGCCATGCCGCGATCACGGCCGCAATTTCGACGCTTCGCGCCACCATCCTCAATTGACGGCACAGATCATGACTCAAAGCATCGAAACTTCCGCCAGCCTGCTCGCCGCTCTCGATCGCGGCGAGTCGCTGCCGTCACGCTGGTACACCGACCCGTCGATCACCGAACGGGAGATCACGCATGTCTTCCGCAATAGTTGGAATTACA
>CANJHI010000210.1 GCA_947474005.1 Alphaproteobacteria bacterium
ACCGGGGCGCACCTTGCCAGAGATGTATCGCAGCCCGTGCTCTGGGCTCCGGCCTCGGTCGTGCCATCGTCGATTGACAGGTCGGGTCCTTGGCCACATTTCGGGGATCGCGCCAAGCCTGGGGTTATCTGCCTTGGCCCCGACGGCAAGAGATTTGCCAACGAGGCGCAGATTTATCACGACTTCGTTCCAGCAATGATCACAGCAACAGGCGCGCACCCGGAAGGCGCTCATTGCTGGATCATCACGGATCACCGGGCTCTGCGCCGCTACGGCCTTGGTCCGATCGGGCCTTTCCCGGTACGCCTGGGCCCATATTTGAGAGCGGGATATCTCAAAAAGGGTCGGACGCCAGTCGATCTCGCCAAAGCGATGAACCTGCCTCCCGAGGTGGTTCAAGACAGCATCGCAAGGTTCAACGGCTTTGCCAAAGCAGGCAAGGACGAAGATTTTGGGCGCGGAGACAGCGCTTATGATCGCGGCAATGGCGACGCCAGCCACGCACCCAATCCGACATTGGGCCCGCTTGAAGAAGCGCCCTACTATGCGATCCGTCTGGTGCCGGGGGACATCGGTAGCTTCGTCGGCCTCAGGGTTGATTCAAGCGCGCGCGTCCTAGACGAGGATGGAGGTACGGTACCGGGACTTTGGGCAGCAGGAAGCGCAGCCGCTCCCGTGACCGGAGGAACCTATCCGGCGGCTGGACTGACAATTGGTCAGGCAATGACGTTCGGCTACGTAGCGGCTCTCGATGCGTGCAATAATTTGCGCGAGGAGAGGGCCAGACCATGACCCCTCTGCCAGGTTTTTCCAGTGATCTTTTCCTGAACGACCAAGTCGTCATAACAGGCGCTGCCGGGGGGATTGGCCGCGCCATCGCAGCAGCATTTGCGGAATGTGGCGCGCGGCTCGTGCAGATTGATCGACCCCAAGCGGTTCCGCCAAATCAGTCAGGGTGGATCGGATGCGATCTTGCAGACAGGGCCGCCCTGATCCGTGCAGCGGAACAGATCAAGGGTCCAATCGCAGCCTTGATCAATTGCGCCGGTGTATTCCGGCGAATGGCCCTGACCGATACCGAAGCCGAGAACGAGTGGGATCGCGCACTCTCAATAAACCTCACGGCTCCATATCTCCTGACTCGGGCTCTGGTACCCAACTTGACCGGTGGGGCTGTCGTGAACGTCACCTCGGTCCGCGCAGAAACAGCAGCTGAACGTGCTTCTGCCTATACCGTGTCGAAGGCGGGACTGGCTGCGCTAACCTTGTCGCTGGCAGAAGAGCTGGCACCTCGGCAGATCCGCGCCAATTCGGTCGCGCCCGGAGATGTTGACACCGCGATGGGCAATGGAGACCCATCAGTTACGGCTAAACTTGTTGCACGAACCCCGCTCAGGCGCATGGCCCGGCCGGAAGAGGTCGCGGCGGCATGCGTGTTTCTCGCATCCCCTCTCGCATCGCATATCACCGGCTCGACCCTGCGCGTCGATGGCGGATTTCTAGCTGTTTAGAAAAGAACCGCTGGCTCAACAGCGGCGCAATCACAACCAACCAATGGAGGAAAACATGAACAGAAGACTTTTCGGACTGGTTTGCGCCAGCGTGCTGGCGTTTGGAGCGATGGCCCAAACCGCCATCGCCCGCTCTCTGGAAGACATCATCGCCAGTGGCGTCTTGCGGGTTGGCACCTATGCCGATCAGCCGCCAATGGCATCTCTGAACAATGCCGGGCAATATGAAGGCTTCGACATTGAAGTGGCTAATCACATCGCGAACATCATGAAGGTAAAAGTAGAAATTGTACCACTGACAACTGCGCAGCGCGTTCCATTTCTGCAATCCGGTCAAATTGACATTTCGCTTGGTGCCTTGACCCGCACACCGGAGCGGGCGCTGCTTGTCGACTACACGATCCCGCTGCATTCCGAATCGGTGCTGGTGTTGACGACGGAAGGCAACGCTATCAACACTTGGCGTGACCTCAACGATCCGTCACAAACGCTCGCGTCTGGACGCGGCTACTGGACAACGGACATGGTCAAGGCTGAACTTCCCACCGCCAAACAAGAGCTTTATGACGCACCCGCAGATCAGGTCCGCGCTGTAGCACAAGGGCGCGCAACCGCCATCGTAGACATTATCGACACGATGATGGCCTTCACGAAGCAGTATCCGGATGTGAAATGGAAAGTTATCGAGTCCGAGATCTATTCCGCATGGTGCGCCATCGGAGTTCCGCGTGGCGAGGAAGGGCTCAAGAACTTTCTGAATGTCGTGATATACGATATGCACAAATCTGGAAAGACGCAGGAATACTGGGCCAAATGGTACGGCGCTCCCAACCCAAAGCCGGTGCCGCTTGATCCGGTATTCTGAATGTAGAAGTTGGCCGGGCGCGGGAAAACGCGCCCGGTCAGTTCCTCAGCTAGGTCAGCAATGAACTACAACCTGCAATTCGGCCAGATAGCGGCTGATATCCCCTACATTCTATCCGGCGCCTGGCCAACGCTGTGGATTACCTTCGTTACCTTCTTCCTGGCTTCCAGCCTTGGCCTGTTCGTTGCCATGGCACGGCTGAAAGGTGGCGTAGTAGCATCTCGGCTGGCGGGACTCTGGGTAACACTGACGACCAACTCGCCGCTGTTCGTAGTGCTATTCTTCCTGTTCAACGGACTTCCCGAATGGGGCATTCTGCTCTCGCCAATCGCGGCCACCCTCATCGCCTTCATAGCTATTTCTTCCGGTTACCTTGCCGAAATCCAGCGCGGGGGTATTCAGTCAGTTCATCGCGCCGAACTGGACGCCGCTGAAACTCTCGGGATGAGCCGAATGCAGACCCTGCGTTTTGTGATCACGCCGCATGTTGTCAAGACCACCTATCCGGCGCTCTCGAATTTCTTCATCTTCACGATGCTCGGTACCTCAATGGCTTCTCTGGTGGGGGTAAATGAATTGACCGGACGGGCCATCGAGGTGTCGTCGCGAAACTTTCGCTCTATCGAGGTTTTTACCGTCGTTGCCTTGACTTACGTGGCCTTGTCAATTTTGGCCAGCATTTCACTGGCACTTGCTGGCCGGATCTTCTTCCGGGTGAAGGCAAGGATAATGTGATGACGGAAAATCTCGCGAACCTCTTCACTTTTGGAAACATGCAGTTCCTGATGCGCGGCGTGGCGATGACACTTTTGCTCACGCTGATCGGCTGCCTCACAGGCCTGATTGGTGGTTTCCTTCTTGCTTACGCCCGAAGCAGCAAGGGCAACCTTTTGGCTCCGGTGCGCTGGGGCGCAATGATCTTTGTAGAAGTCTTTCGTCGCATCCCTTTCCTGGTGACCCTGTTCCTGGTGCTTTACACTGCTCAGATGATCCTGCCGCGGGCGCCGCTATTCTGGGTGGCCGTCATATCGATATGCCTCCTGTGCTCAGCCTATATGGCGGAAATCGTCCGTGCAGGGATGGAAAGCGTTCCCACGCCGCAAATCGAGACAGCCGAAGTCATGAATATGCCGCGCTGGCGAATTACCTGGATAATTGTTCTCCCTCAGGCCTGGAAGGTCATTCTGCCCTCCGCGGTCTCGTATATGGTTATGTTTGTAAAGGATACCGCGTTGGCCAGTCAGGCCGGCGTGTTCGAACTGATGTTCGCGGGCAAGGCGCTGGTCAATCGCGGTCTCGACCCTCTCCTTGTCTTTGCAACCGTCCTTTTGGCATATTTCGCCATTTCCTGGCCGCTGGCCCGGTTAGGCCAATGGCTTGAAACCCGCTTGGCACACAGGCATACTGAAGGAGGCATCCGATGATCAAGGTGATGTGGTTTCTAAAACGCGCTCCGCATCTCACCCAGGTAGAGTTCGCCGATTGGTGGCTCAATGTACACGCCAAAGATATAGCAGCTGATCAGTGGCCCTACCTCAAGCGCTATGTGATCGATGTCCGGGTAGAGAATGAGAGTGGGCTGGCGGGCAAGCCAACAGCGGATCCGGAGTGGGACGGTATTGCCGAACAGTGGTTCGCGTCTGAAGCCGATTACAACGCGGTCTATGCACGGCCTGACCGTCCGACCCGCGCAGACACGCTGGCGCATACCTCGGCTTTCCAGCGACTGGTGGTACGGGAATACGTGCAAGACCTGAACGGGGAAGCGGATGGCACATCTTAAAATCTCAGGTCTTGATGTCCGTTATGGAACGACGCGCGTCCTGTGCGGGATTGATCTCGAGGTCGCGCGCGGAGAACTTGTGGGTCTGGTTGGCCCATCCGGGTCAGGAAAATCGACCCTTCTTCGGGCTCTGGTGGGGCTGGTGCCACCCTCGGCGGGTCAGGTCGTTCTGGAGGGCGAAATCGTGGATTACGCCAAGAAAGACTCGCTGCGCGCCCTACGTGACCATGCAGCGATCGTGTTTCAGCAATATAATCTCTTCCAGAACATGACCGTTCTCGACAACATTACCGTTACACCCGTCAAAGTGCGCGGCCGACCACGCGCCGAAGCCGAGGCCCAAGCGCGCGCTCTTCTTGCCCGGGTAGGTCTGTCGGGCAAGGAAAGCGCCTATCCTGATCAGTTGTCAGGAGGTCAGCAACAGCGGGTAGCCATCGCCCGCGCCTTGGCGCTCAAGCCTGCGCTGATCCTCCTCGATGAAGTGACGGCAGCCCTTGACCCGGAACTGGTCAGGGATGTTTTGGATGTGATCAGGGATCTCGCGGGCGAAGGCATCACCATGCTTCTCGTTAGCCATGAGATGGGCTTCATTCGCGAAGCCGCAGACCGTGTCGTCATGATGGACGCAGGCCGCGTAGTCGAGGTCGGTCCGCCACAGCAGATCTTTGATACCCCGATCGAGGAACGCACGAGAGCATTCATGTCCAAAATCATTCGTCATTGAATCGGGAAACGGCTAATGCGATTCGCAGGAAAGACCGTGGTCATCGTCGGGGCAGGGTCAGGACTCGGTGCCGCCATAACCGAGGGCTTCTCTTTAGAGGGGGCGCGCTTAGTGCTGATTGATCGCGACAAAACTGCACTTGAGCGCCAGGCCATCCGGTTTGCAGGCTCTGGCATCATCTGCGGCGACGCAGCAGAGAGTGCAACGGTTGAGCAGACTTTGGATATTTCTGGGCCAGTCGATATTCTGATCCATACAGCGGGAATTGACCCCCTCTCCGCCACAGACGTGCCCGGCACGAGCCTCGAGGATTGGCAGTCGATCATCTCTGTCAACTTGACATCGGCCTTCCTCTTCGCACGTGGCGTTCTGCCGGCAATGATCGCCCGTCAGTCTGGCTGCTTGCTCTTCACAGGCTCCATCGCCGGCCTGAAGCCCACTCCGCGCGAGGCAGCATATGCCGTTTCCAAAGCCGGCGTCATTCAGTTGGCGCGCGCCATAGCATTGGATCATGCCCGTCAGGGCATCCGGGCCAATGTGCTCTGTCCGGGATTTCTGGAATCCGTCATGGTAGACCGCAAGCGGGTGATGTCAGAGAGCGATCTTTCAAAGCGCTCTCAAGCAGCAGCTGCCATTGTTCCTCTCGCGCGGGAGGGTCGATACGAGGAAATGTCAGCACTCGCATTAGCTCTTTGCGACGACTCCGTATCCGGCTACATCACTGGCCAGCCTATTGTGGCGGATGGCGGACTGATGCTGGCATGAATTTCTCAAAGACAGGCGGTGAAGATGCGCATAGCGGTGCGGGGCGTAAGCCTAGAGGCGAAAATGTCGACAGGATCTATGCAGCCCTGCGCGACGACATTCTCGAATTGCGTCGTGCCCCGGGCGAGGTTCTGGATGAGGCCGAGATCGCCGGAACTTTCGGTCTCTCACGGTCTCCCGTTCGCGAAGCCATAATCAGGCTCACGTCCGAGGGGCTTGCCCAACTTTTAAAGAACCGCGGAGCAGTGGTATCACGTCTAGATGTCGAAATGCTTCCCTCTTACTTTGATGCGCAAGCGCTGCTGTTCCGCATAACGTCCAGGCTTGCCGCACAGCGAGGTGGATCGGCCGCAGCAGATCGGCTCTTGCACATACAGAAGCGGCACGACGAAGTCGTTGCTTCGCGCGATCCGAGCGGCGTTATCTTGAGTAACCGCATGTTCCATATCGAGATCGCCCTCATCGGCGGCAACCGATACTATCTTGATTGGTTGACGAGTATACTTGATCAGGGGCAGCGGATCATGCGACTTTACGTTCGACTGCATGAAGAGCAGGTGCCAAACGAACAACTGTCATTTCACTATGCTCTTATCGATGCGGTTCGACGCAAAGATGTAGAGGCGGCGGACCGGGCTGCCGCCGCCGATGCTCAGATTGTGCGGGATGAGATTTCTCGCCAGATATCATCGGGGGCCTCCGCTTCGTTGCCCCTCTAGTCAGAATTATAGCCTAACAGTGCCCTGATGTAGATTCCCACCGATTTCTGCACATACCGGAAACGGTCGCCGCCGAGGTGCATGCCCCCGAACTACCTTGAGACAACGGGCCCGTGTTGCGGCCATCGACGCTCACGGTTAGGATGGTGTTGAATTGGGAGGCGCATGTGTCGTTACGCTATCACACCGTCGATGTCTTCACGCGCACGCGTTTCGGGGGCAACCCCTTGGCCGTTGTCATCGATGCAGACGGGTTGACCACTAAACAGATGCAGGTGATCGCCCGCGAGTTCAACTATTCAGAGAGCAGCTTCGTATTGCGACCGTCTGACGAACGCCACACCGCGAATGTGCGTATCTTTACGTCAACTGTCGAGGTGCCCTTTGCGGGGCACCCGAATGTCGGGACTGCCTTCGTGCTCGCGAGCCTCGGTATCGTCAGCGTAAACGATGAGTATGTTTTTGAGGAGAAAGCCGGCCTTGTTCGGGCATGCATCCTGCGGGACGGCGAAAACATCATGATACAGATCACCGCTCCTCAGCCGCTGAGTATTGGCAAAACCTTTGATTCGGAGACCATTGCCAACTGCCTGTCGCTGACGATTGACGAGATTAGTTGTGAGGTCCACCCGCCTCGTGTCGTCTCTGTCGGCTTGCCTTTTCTCGTCGTTGAGCTCGCTAACCGAAAAGCTCTTGAGAGGGCAACGGTACATCAGTCCAGTTTTGAACGAATCCTTCCGGAGGATGGAGTGGATTCCATCTATTTCTACAGTCGTGAGATTCATGAGCGTGACGGAGCTGTCGACTTCACCGCACGTATGTTCGCACCCTTCGATACTCTGCCCGAAGATCCTGCAACTGGCAGCGCGACGGCCGCGACCTGCGCCCTGCTGGCGTCACTCGAAGGCAGGGCGTCGCGCAGTTTCAAGGTCGCTCAAGGGATCGACATGGGTCGTCCAAGTCTGATGTCGGTCGATGTCCTACAAGACAAGGTCCTGATCACCGGCTCGTGTGTGTCTGTAATGTCAGGACAACTCTTGGTTTGATGCGTGAGTCCGAGCGGGCGGTCAAATTGTCGGGGCTTATCGTTTGCAGTGGTGCTGTGGCAACGAGCCCCTAGCACAACCCCATGCCACCCTGTCCGGGCTGCAGCGCTCCAGAGACAAACAGGGTGACTTGAGGAAGGGAGGATTTCTGGCTCATCGTAGCTCTGTCGTCGACCTCGTTGTGGACGAGTTCGTTCGAAGCGATAGCAGAAATCCGATGAGAACTTGGCGATCTCATTCACCTGTCAGAACTTTGGCGCCATCGTTTCTTCAACCACCCCTCCCCCTGCCCCCGCCGCTCGGCCCGACCCCACGCAGCCTCCTCCTCCGGCGGCATCCTCCTGGAGACATAGCGCCATGCCAGCGGCAGCAGTATTTTTCCTAGCCGCCGGCCGAACTCGATCCAGAAGGAAGGCCGCCGAGCCATGAGGAACGCCCCGGCCCCGAGGCCGACGAGCACCACCGTGATCGCAACGACCTCCTGCCAATTCATTCTCAAGCCACCTTCTTGTTCGGGATAGCCCACACCAGCACCGGCGTGACAAGACCGATGATGGTGGCGATGGTGTCTGGGGTCGCCCAGGGCAACTGCAACCCGGTGTAGGTCTGGACAATAAACAGTATGCCCATGATGGCGGCCACCAGCGCCTTGTCGATCGACGTGAACATTGAGATTTCTCCTAAGCTTCGTAAGTGGATAGAGCGCCGTTGGCTGCCAGCACGACGGGGCGGACTGCAGCCGGCTGGTTGATCCTCCAAGGGCAGCGCCTGCACCCAAGGAGTCGGTTCTTCGCAATGCGCTTGATCATCACGCAGTCGGACTGGTTGCCGCCGAGGACGTGGAAGGCTTGCGGATCCTCGCCGACATAGAGGCCCACGTGGCCGTTGAAGCCGGAGGAGGCCCCACGCCAAAAGATGACGACGTCGCCAAGAGAGGGTTTCTGCTGGGGAGCGCCGAAGGCCAGCCAGTTGCGGGCGCCCAGAGGGTTCATGGGCACGTCCCAGCCAGCCTGCAGCGCCACATAGGCCATCCACAGCCCGTACCACGCCGTGGCATCGTTCCGGTAGATGCGATCCAGACCGGTGATTTTCGCCCAAGCAAGGATGGAAGGGTTCGAGCCTTCGCCCGGTTTCTCGATGGTACCGTAGGTCTTGAGCGCCTCGACAAGGATGCGAGGCCCCGACTCGGCTTCGAGCCAGGCGTATTGCTTCGGAAGATCCGTCATGGTTGCCTTTCATCAAGTGGAATGGTGGGGTTGCGCGACCAGGCGCGGATGAAGCGCAGCACCCCCTCGCAGATCAGCATGGCGGTCAGGCCGACGAGGAAGCCGATCGCGTGCTCGCTCGAGGCGTCACCGGCA
>CANJHI010000211.1 GCA_947474005.1 Alphaproteobacteria bacterium
CGGCCATCTCGCCTCGATCATCGCGCTGTCGGAGCGCGCCCGGTCCAAGCCGATCGAGGCCGCTGCGCGCGAGGCGCTGAACGACCTTCGCCTGGTGATCTATTCGCTCGACCTCGGCACCAGCGACCTGCCGCTGGCGCTGGCGAATTTTCGCGAACGCCTGATCCCGCAGTTGCAGCGCCTCGGCGTCGAGCTCGACTGGTCGATGGCCAACCTGCCCGAGGTTTCCGGCGTCACGCCGGGCAATGCGCTGGCCGTGCTGCGCATCCTGCAGGAAGCCATCACCAACGCGCTGCGCCACGGGCCGGCGCGCCGCATCGCCATCCGCGGCAGCGCCTCGAACGACGGCATGGCGGCCATCGCGATCGAGAACGACGGCCAGCCGTTCGCCACAGCCGGCGGTGGCCGCGGCCTCGAGAACATGCGCCGGCGCGCCGCGCAGCTGCACGCGAAGCTCGACATCTCGGCCATCGATCGCGGTCCAATAGAACGCGGCCCAATAGAACGCGGCCCAATAGAACGCGGTACGAGGGTGAGCCTGCTGCTGCCGCTTCGCCTGATCGATATCGAAGATTGAGCCCGCCGCGAGAGCAACGCACGATGGCATCGCCCTACGTCCTGCGGCGGAACTCGCCGCGGTTCCTTGCCCGCGGTCTTCGCGGCTACGCGTGGAGCTGCGCCAAGAACGCCGTGAAGTTGGCGATCGGCCGAAAGGCCTACTTCACGCCGCTGGATGTCTTCTTCCGCCTGTACCTGCGCCAGCTCTTCGGCGGTCCCTCGGTGCTCGTGACATGCCACCTGGAAGGATTCGAGCGCGAGGGCGCGGGGTCGCAGGCCTTCATGATGATGAGCGCGCTGAATTTCGCCCGGGTGTTCGGCTGTACCTACGTCCATACGCCGTTCGTCGACATCGACCATGCTGACCGTCCGCGGCCGGAATGGCTCGCGGTGTGGGAGGCGCATTTCAATTTCGGTGTCGGAGAGCGCCTTGCGGCCGGCTGCCGGGGCGAAGTCGTCAACTTCGGCCCCTCGTCGTTCATCTCGCTCCTCGAGCCGTTTCTCACGCCAAGCACGGCAAACGATCCGGAAGTCGGCCCCGTTCCGATCCTCGATGCCACGGTCCGCCAGGAGCTGCAGCGGAAGTACCAATCGAACAAGCAGCCGCGCGGGGATCGCAAATTCGCCGTTTGCGTCCACATTCGCCGGTTCAACCGGCATGACAATCACAACGACTATTTCATGCCGGGCGCGCGCATGGCCCGCACCCTCGGCGCGATCGAAGCGCTTCTCGAAGCGCATGGCCTGGAGCATACCGTCCGCGTCTTCTCGCAGGGTGACGTCTCGGAGTTTCCGGAGTTCGTGCGCCCCGGGGTAGAGCTCGTCCTCGATGCCGATCCGGTCCGCAGCATGCAGGAGATGATCGGCGCCGACATTCTCGTGACGAGCAAGGGAACCTTCAGCTACGTGGCGGCCGTTCTTTGCGATGGTATCGTGGTCTGCGAACCGTCGATGCCGCCCCAGGACGGCTGGATCGACTGTGCCGACGACGGCGCGTTCGATACCGCCGCTCTCGCCCGGCGGCTGCCGCCGGCGCCCTGAGGCAACTGCCTTACGGCCGCGGCAGCGCGGCCTCGGCCTCGATGGCATCCAGCGGCTGATCGTCCATCAGCGCCTCGAAGGCACGCAGGCGCTTGTAGATCGAGATCAACGACACGATCGTCGTCCACGACTTGACCAGGTACTGGAACGAGCCCTCGACCCGGTTGAAGGCGCGGATGATCTGCTGCATGACGCCCAGCGTCAGGCCGCCGGCCACGATGGACGGCGCGAGCGCGATGTAGGGGACGAGGACGCTGGCCTGCAGGTAGCCGTACCGACAGACGTTGAAGTAGAGGAAGTTGAAATACAGTCGGAAGTAGTTTGCCCTGACGTCACCGAACAAGGTTGCAAGCGTCGGCGGCTGGGCGCGGGTGGCATCGTCTTCGCCGATGACCAATTCCTTGCGATAGGCTGCCTCGACGCGCTGGTTGCGGAACTCGAGCCCCGGCAGCCGGATGCCGGCAATGGCCAGCAGCGCCGTACCGAACGCCGCCCAGATTATCGCGACGAAGACCAGCGCCTGCGGCAGCTCGCCGATCAGCGGCAGTTCCTTCACGTGAACCGACAGGCCCCACAGGATCGGAATGAACGCGAGCAGGGTCATCAGTGCACTGATCAGGCTCTCGCCCAGTTGTTCCAGGGTCGTGGCAAAGCGCTGGGTGTCTTCCTGGATGCGCTGCGAGGCACCTTCGACGTGCCGCAGGCGCTGCCAGTTGGCGACGTAGTAGTCGTTCATCGCCGTGCGCCAGCGGAAGATGTAGTGGCTGGTGACGAAGGCCAGCAGCACCGCGGTGGTGATGTAGACCATGGCGATGCCGCCAAACGTCAGGAGCTGGCCGAAGAACTGCTCCAGGGTGATGGCGCCCGGCTTGCCCAGGGCCTGCTGGATCATGTTGTAGAAGGTGCCGAACCAGACGTTGATCATCACGTCGAGCTGGACCTGGAACCAGATGAAGAAGATCAGGACCGCCGACACGCCGACGGACCAGCGGAACCAGCGGTGCGGGACGAGCCAGCCGACCGCGCCGACGAAGAGGGCGCCGATCACGATCATGTATTGGTAGAGCCAGATGTTGCGCGCCGTCTCGACGGCGACGGCGGCGCCGTCGGCGCTGGCCGGCGGGTAGGCGAAGCCTATGAGGCCGCCGAGGCTGAGCTGAGGCCCGAGATCGCGGGCGACCCCGTACCACAGGGCCATGCCGAGGGCCGTCCACAGGAGCGTGGCGGGAAAGAAAAGTCGCGGATTGGGGAAGAATGATGAGAACATCGTTCCTCAATAGCGGCAGAGCCGCCGCCGGGCCATGAGGGTTTCGAGGCGGCGGCCGAAGCAGGGGAGGGCGTTTGATGTATCGGCGATCGTTGATCGGGTCGGCGGCGGCTGCCGGCCTGCTGCCCGCTCTGTTGCCAGCCGAGGGCCGGGCGCAGTCGTTTCCGTCGCAGGCGTTTCCGTCCAAGCAGCTTCGCCTGCTGGTCGGCTTCGCGGCGGGCGGCGGCGGCGACATCGTGGCCCGCATCCTGGCGGCGGAGCTGACCAAAAGCGCTGGCCTGTCGGTCATCGTCGACAACAAGCCCGGCGCCGGCGGCAATATCGCGACCAAGGAGATGCTGCGCGCGCCGCCCGATGGCCACACCGTCCTGCTGGCCAACGTCGGCATGCTGGCAGTCAATCCCTACGCCATGAAGGACGCGGGCTACGACCCGCAGGCCGACATCGCGCCAGTCTGCCTGGCGGTCGATTTCTCCAACGTGCTGGTGGTGCACCCCACCGTGCCGGCCAGGTCGCTCGCCGACTATCTCGAACTGGCCAGGCGGCCCGAGGGCATGGACTACGGTACTTCGGGCGTCGGCAGCGCGGGCCACCTCGCCGGCGAACTGCTGAAGGCCAGGAGTGGCGCCCGCCTCAACCACGTGCCCTTCCGCGGCGGCGGTCCGGCGATGAACGACCTGGTGGCGGGCCACGTGCCGTCGCTGATCGCCAGCGCCCCCACCGCCACCGGTTTCATGCGCGACGGTCGCATCCGCGCGCTCGCCGTCACCGGCGCAAGGCGCTCGCCCTTCGACCCCGAGATCCCGACCATCGCCGAGCAGGGCTTCCCCGGCTACGCCGCCACCAACTGGTATTGCATCGTGGTGTCGTCGAAGGTGCCGCCCGAGATCGTGGCGACACTCAACACCCTCATGACCAAAGCGCTGAAGGCCCCCGAGGTGCAGGCGGCCTACGGCCAGCAGGGCATGGAAACGCTGGCCGGCACGGCGGCGGAGGCCGCCGCCCACATCGCCCGCGAAACCGAGATCTGGAAGAAGGTCATCGCCGACGCCGGCATCCGCCTCGATTGAGGCTGGGGGCGCGCGCGCCCAGCAGCGCTCACCGCAGCTTGAACACCAGCTTGCCTTTGAGGTGGCGGGCCTTGCTGATCTGGACGGCCTCGACGGCGTCGGCCAGGGCGAAGAGCCGCACGGGCGGCGGGCGGACGGCGCCGATCCGGCAGAGTTCGGCGACGCGCTCCAGAGGTGCACGGGCACGGCCGACGGCCGGCCGCAGGGAAATCACGTCGTCGCGATCGGGCTTCGGTGCCTGGGCGCCCGAGGCGATGAAGGCCGCCCGTCCGCCCGGCTTCAGCACCGCGAAGGATTGCATCGCCACGTCGCCGCCCACGGTCTCGAACACCGCGTCGACGTTGCTCACGACCTTCCTGAAGTCGGTCGCGTTGTAGTCGATCGCCTGGTCGGCGCCGAGCTCGCGCATCCAGGCCAGGTTGCCGGCACTGGCCGTGGTGATGACGTGCGCGCCGAGATGCTTGGCGAGCTGGATGGCGAAGCTCGCCACGCCGCCCGCGCCGCCCTGGATCAGGATGGTCTCGCCGGATTTCAGTTTTATCGAATCCTCGATCGCCCGGATCGCCGTGAGGCCGGTGAGGGCGAGCGCGGTGGCATCGACATGCGACAGGGTAGCCGGCTTTTTGGCGACGATGGCGGCGCCGATGGCGATCTTCTCGCAATAGGTGCCGTCGCGGCCCGCTTCGAGCACGCCGAACACGTCATCGCCGACCTTCAGATCCGTGACGTCCGCGCCCACGGCGCTGACCACGCCGGAGAAATCGCGCCCCAGGATCACCGGGAAGCTCGGTTGGGCGTATTCGCCGGCGCACACCTTCCAGTCGGCGCCGTTGACGCTGGCGGCAAAGATATCGACCACGACCTGGCCCGGCGCGGGCGACGGATCGGGAAGATCGCCGACCTTCAGGACCTCGGGTCCGCCGAATTGTTCAATGTAAGCAGCCTTCATGGTGTGCGGACCTTTGCCGTGAGAGGTGGGAAGCGGTCGTGCCGCCGCCATCATAGCCGAATGTAGCCCAACACGGCGACGATGACGGCGATGGCGGCTCCGAGGACCGCCAGCGGAATCGCCAGGGCCACGAGGGGATGGATGTTGTTCAGCCGGCGGAAGAAATTGCACAGGTGCCCGACCGCGACCTGCGGCGGCGTGCGCGGGCTCTTGGAATATTCCATCGCCGCCTTCACGACGTAGAACACACCGGTGTTGGCGGCGAGTGCTGCCCGTCCCAGGAAAGCGGCATTGCGCGGCGTGACCAGGTAGTTGCACTTGAGGAGGATGCGCTGGCGATCGGCAGGATTGTACTGCCCTTCGACCCAATGCAGCTCGCGGTGAAAATCCAGCAGGCCGAAGTCGTAGGTCGCAAAGGCCTTCTCGACGCCCGAGTCTTGAAACACAACCTTGTAGGTGGCGTCCGACTGCAGGTAGATCAGGGCGCGCACCACCATGCTGCCCGACAGGAAGCGCAGGTTGCCGTCGTAGTGCTTGTCGAAGAGGCCCTGATCGCCGCCACGGTCCTTGTTGTAGTGCGACACATAGAGTTCGTCGGTGTGCTTCATCGGCGCGATGACGCTGCCTTCAGGAACCTGAGATGCGATCAGGGAGCGGATGAGCGGGCCGTCGCGCAGATGGTCGACTTGCTCCGTCACAGGGCGCGGCAAGGTGCTGACATAGACATGCTTAGATGGCCGTTTCAGCAGCTCGTCGCGATAGCGATCTTCGACCCATCGCACGAGGCCATCGATCACCGCCCGGTCGGCGCCGTCGTCGAATCGGCCGAGCGTCGCCGGGAAGTGCCGCGCGGCCCGGGTCTGCGGTTCGGCGCGGATGCCCTGGGCGGCCCCGTTCAGCATGCTGTTCATGAGTTTCTCCTCAGCGTTTCCGGCGCGTAGCAGCGATAGAGGATCCAGGCGCAGGCGATGGCTACCGCTCCCAACGCGATCGGTGCTGCGTAGACCACGCCGAACAGGACGCTCGCGAAGACGAGGCCGCCGCCGATCCGCACGGTGCGGCCGCGCCCCATAAGCTCCATGACGAGCAGCCCGATGTTGAGCGCGACATGCAGGCACACGAGCAGCCACCAACGCTGCGCGAATGCCGGGTTGATCAGGGTGCCGCCGAAGGCCGCGACGTTTCCCAGGATCATCGGGTGGGCGACCAGCGAATAGGGGAAGGCCGTGATCCTTCGCGGCGGCAGGCCCGCCACCTCATGACCGTAATAGGTGCGATCGACTCCCAGGACTGACGCGGCGCGGATGTTCAAGCCGATGCCGGCGGCAATGACGGCAAGGGAGGCGAGGTCGAGCGGGGCGGCGAGATAGGCCGAAGCGAGGACCGCGACCGAGACGGTCTTCATCGCCACGGCATCGCGCTTGAAGACGTCGAACGAGGGCACGCCAAAGGCTGCGGCAAGCCAGTAGAGATAGTAGTGCCAGAAGCTCAACAGCCAGACCGCGCGCGGCAGGCTGTGCTCGAGCGCGGCCCCCAGCAGGACCGAGAGCAGGACCGAGAGCAGGACCGCCAGGACGAACAGGCCGCAGGCCAGCGTCGAGCCATTGCGCCCGACGACGGCGCGGAACGACCCAAAACGTTCCAATGCAAACACGTTGCCGAACGATAGCGCGCCATTGTGTCAGGTGCGTTACCTCCTCCTCCCCATTTGAATGGGTAGGATGAAGAAGCGATTCTGAGTCAGCCCGGCGTGACCCTGTAGAGCGCGATCGGATTGTCCCAGAAAGCCTTTTGCGCCAGCTCCGGCCCGAGGACCTTCTCCACCAGGTCGATGTCGGAAGGCCGGAACGGCCGCTCCGCGCGCGTCGACGGAATATCGGTGCCGAACACCAGGGCATGCGGACTTTTCCGCGCGACGGCTTCCAGCGTCGCCGGCACGTCGAGCTTCACCCGCCCGAAGCCGGTGGCCTTCACCTTGCAGCCTGAGGCCACCAGGTCGAGCAGGACCGGCACGCCGGCAGCGGTCATGCCGAGATGGTCGATGCTGAGCTGTGGCAGTTTCGACAGCCTGTCGACGTGCGGCCCGAGTGCCGCGGCATCGGCGTAGATTTCGGCGTGCCAGCTGGCGACCGCATGGACGCGGGTGGCCATCGCCACGATGTCGTCGACGCTGTCGAGCCGGCCGCGGAACAGGTTGAAGCGCACGGCTCGCACGCCGATCCCGTCGAGCCTGTTGATCTCCGCATCGGGGCAGTCGTTCGGGATCTGCGTCACGCCGGCCCAGCCGGCACCGAGCTTCGGCAGGACGTCCATCAGGTAGGTCTGGTCGTTGGCCTGGAACGAACCGGAGACAACCGCGCCCGCCACCACGCCGAGCGGCCGGGTCTCGGCGAGGTAGGCATCAAGAGGGAAGGGCGGTGGCGTGTAGCCGTGGTTCGCCACGATCGGGAAGCGATGGTCGATGATATGGCAATGGCTGTCGAACAGCCGCCGCCCGGCTGGCGCGCCCGCGCGTCCTGTCATCGCCGTCCCCCCTTGAATTTCAATGCGGGATTTCAATGCGGGATTTTAATCCGGCTTTTGCGCCGCCGCACCCGTCAGGTGTGCGGCTGGCTGATGAGCGATTGTTGGCTGAGGGACGGAGCTGACGGGTCGGTGATCACCGTGCCACCGGCGCCGTTGCTCTGCGCCGAGAAGTCGGCCGCCATGTATTGCCCCAGCAGGAGGATCTGCGCGATGTGCGTGCCGTCGCTCACCGTCAGCGTGCCGCTGGTGGTGGAAGGCGCCTCGACGAAGTTGACCGTCGTGCCCACGCCGAAGCCGATATCGGCCAGGTCGAGGGTGTCGAGCGCCCCGCCGAAGCCCGAGAGCACCCCGGCGAAGTTCTGCGAGTAGCCGAGTTTCAGCATGCCGCCGACGCTGGTGAAGCTGATCATGCTGGAGCCTGCCGTGCCGCCGCTCTCGATATCGAGGTAGCCGCCGTTCAGGGTCACGCCGTTCACCGCGCCACCCGACTGCACGACCTCCATGCCGTTGCTCTCGATGGTCGCCCCGGTCACCGTGCCGTAGACATAGTCGGTGCCCCCGTTGCCGATCGTGCTGCCGCTCGCCGTGCCGCCGGCCCAGACCTGGCGCTGGCCCAGGATGGTCGTGGCGCCGCCGCTACCGCCCGAGAAGATATACTCGAGGCCGCCGGCGGAGATCGTCGCCCCGGTCGTCGTACCGAAGACCTGCAGCACGCCGCCGTTGGCGACGGTCATGCTGAGCGCCACGCCGCCCGCCTGCACGATCTCGAGGCCGCCACTCCCGATGGTCGCCCCGGTCACGAAGCCATAGACATACTCGACACCGCCGGCGCCGATCTGCGCGCCGCTCGCCGTGCCGCCGGTCCAGACCTGGCGCTGGCCGAGGATTGTCGCGGAGATGTCGGTGCCGCCCGAAAACACATACTCGACGCCACCCGCGGAAATCGTCGTTCCGCTCGCCGCGCCGAAGACCTGCTGCGTGCCGCTGTTGGCGACGGTCGTGCCGCTCGCCGTGCCATAGACATACTCGATGCCGCCGGCGCTGATCCGTCCGCCCATCGCCGTCCCGCCGACCCATATCTGGCGCTGGCCCAGGACCGTGGCGGCGCTATCGGTGCCGCCTGAAAACACATACTCGAGACCGCCGGCGGAGATCGTGGCACTTGTCGCCGAACCTCCGACATACAGCATGCCGCCGGCGCCGATGGACGCGCCGCTCGCTACGCCGCCCTGCTGCACGAACTCGGTACCGCCGTTGCTGACGATCGTGCCGCTCACCGTGCCGTAGACATATTCGACGCCGCCGGCGCCGATCCTGCCGCCGCGCGCCGTGCCGCCGGCCCAGACCTGGCGCTGGCCCAGGA
>CANJHI010000212.1 GCA_947474005.1 Alphaproteobacteria bacterium
ACTAGGCCCGCCGTGCAGTTCGTCAGTCTCAATCGCCTCGGCCTCGGCACGCGCTCCGGCTCCTGCGCCGAAGCACTGCAGTGGTTCGGCGCCGTGACGGTGGCCGGCGGCAGCGTGAGCGGCGCACGCCGCGTCGCTGTCAATCGCCTGATCGTCACCCTGCAGGCGGCGGGGATTTGGCCGCTGCTCGATCGCCTGTGGCTGCACGCGGCGGAAAACGCCACGCAGGCGCTGATCGACCTGAAGGCGCGCGCCACCGCCACGGCGGTCAACTCGCCGACCTTCACCGTCGATCGCGGCTATGCCGGCAACGGCACGTCGAGCTATCTCAATCTCGGGCTTGCCGCCAACGCCGCAGGCATCAATTTTTCGCGCGACGGTGCGAGCTTCGGCGGCTGGATCTTGGGTTTCACGGGCGGTGGAGGCGTGGACTTCGGCTTCGACTATGGCGGCTACTCCATGCTCATAGCCTTGGCTTCGTCGACGCAGGTGCGGTTTGAAATCAACTCCGGGACGAACCCGTCCGGCGTTCCGACGGTCGGCACGTTTACGGCGGGCCTATATCACGGGCAACGTACAGGGGCGTCGGTTTCGGCTCTGTACCGCAATGGCTCGTCGATCATCACGTCGACGGCGCCTTCAGTCGCCCTGCAGGCCAAGAATTTCGGCGCCGGCGCGTATGTAGCCGGTCCGGCTTCGTTTTCGACCGGTCAATATGGCGCCTCGTTTATCGGCGCGAGCCTAAGTGGCAAAGAAGTCGCCTTCTCCAACGCGATGCGGACCTACATGACCGGCGTGGGAGTGCCCTGATGCCGACCGTCATCCTGCTGACCGCCGGACAGGCGGACACCGTGCGCGGCCCCTCAGCCGAGCAGCCGTCACTGGCCGCGCTGCAGCCTATCGCGCTGACCGATGGCCGATTCATCTTGGGCGTCGAAGTGCTCACCGATCCGGCACACGCCGAGGATCATGCCGTCCTGGCCGCGCTGCCGACGGCGGATGCCGCCGACATCGCGGCGCTGCTGCCGCAGCCGGAGCACGAATGACGGCCTACTGCACCCAAGCCGATCTGGTCGCACTCTTCGGCGAGGCGGAACTGCTCGCGCTAACCGATCGCACCGGCGTCGGCACGATCGACGCGGCCGTGGTTGCAGGCGCGATCACCAAGGCGAGCGACCTGATCGACGGCTACATCGGCGCCCGCTACGCACTGCCGCTCTCGACGGTCCCGCCGCTGCTGAAAGGCTTCTGCGAGGATATCGCGCGGCATGCGCTCTACACGGTGGAGCGGCCGAAGAACGTCGACGACGCGCGCGATGCGGCGGTGTCCTACCTGAAGGACGTCGCGGCGGGCCGTGCCAGCCTGGGCGCCGCGGTCACGCCGGCGCCGGCACCGGCGTCCGCCTCGGGCACCGAGATCCTGTTCGAGCCGGGCGACCGCGGCATGTCGCGCGAAGAGCTGAGGAAGCTCTGATGGCCGGCGTCGAAATGATCTTCACGCTCGACGATCGCGAGCTCGAGCGCCAGATCGAGATACTGATCGCGCGCGGCTCGGATCTCAGCGAACCGCTGGAAAATATTGGCCATGACATGCTGGTCATCACCCAGCGCGCCTTCGAACTGAGTCGCTCGCCGGAGGGCGTGGCTTGGCTACCGTCGGCCGCTGCCACTCGCGAAGGGCGTCAGACGCTGATCGACACCGGCCGCCTCGGCAAGAACCAGGAGACCTTCTCCTGGATCGTCAGCGCGTTCGGTGTCGTCTTCGGCACCAACGTCGTCTACGCCGCCATCCATCAGTTCGGCGGGCCGATCTTTCGCCGCAGCCGGGCCAGTGGGAGCGACGCAGGCACCGGCTTCGGCCAAAACCTGGCGGAAGCCATCGTCGGCCACATGACGGCGCGCCCCTTCGTCGGCGCATCCGAAACCGACCAGCAGCGATGGGCCGACATCCTGGCCGAATACATCGCCGGGCCCTCAGCAGCGGGAACGGGAGCGCCGGCATGATCGACGCCATCATCCAGCGGCTCGGCAACGGCTTCCCCACGCTCAAGACGGTGGAAGGTGCGGTTGATCTCTCCAATCTCATGAGCAGCCAGTTCGCCGTGACCTTCGAAAAGCGGCCGGCCGCCTTCGTGATGTTCGGCGGCGACAGTGCCGGCAAGAACGAGATGGCCACCGACGAGGTGGTCCAGACCCTGTTCTATTGCGACCCGCCGTATTGGGGCAGCGAGGACACCTACGGCAAGGCGATCTGGACCCAGGAGGATTTCGCCCGCCTGGCCGATCGGCTGCGCCAAGTGAAGGGCCGGTGGATCGTGAGCCTGAACGACGTGCCCGAGGTGCGGGCGGCCTTCCGGGGCTGCCGCCTGGTGCCGGTCAAGACCACCTACACGATCGCCAAGAACAGCAGCGGCGCCGGCACTGCCAGGGAGCTGCTGATCATGGGCGGCCCCGGGCAGGGCGAAGCGGGCCTAGGATGGCCCTCAGGAGTCAATTATTGGCGCTTAATCCACCCCTCAGCCGGGCTACTATCGAGGCCGTGCTACGAGGAAACCCCAGGTGTGCAACTTCGCGTGTCGATCTTGGCAAAATCCGAAGTCGCGCTTCATCCTCCCCCATCATATGGGGGAGGGCAGGGAGGGGGAGAGCAACAGTCCAGGAGTTGAGACTACAACGTCCCCGGCCGCCAGTTGCCGTGGAAGCCGGCGGGCACACGGCTGCTGAGATGGGCCAGCGCGATCGGACCCTTGGCGAGGTCGGTCGCCTCGAATACCGCGAGGTCGCTGCGCTTCTCCTCGCCGCGGAACAGCACACTCAGCAGCCAGCCGTCGCCTTCGGCCGCACTCTCCGAGCGCGGCACGAAGATCGGCTCGCCGAACCGGTCGTCGGGGCCGGCGCTCCAGCCCGTGCTCTTGCCGCTCTTGAGGTCGTAATGGACGAGCCCGTCCTGGCGCGGCTCGCCCGTCTTGGGATCGGTGATGTCGCCGGCCACGATCCAGCCGTGCCGGTAGTCGCTCATGCAGAAGCGTTCGTCGAAGCGCGGGAACTCGCCCGAGCGGTCGTCGAGCTGCTCTTCCTTCATGGTGTTGCCGTGGCTGTCGAAGTCGAAGGTCCAGCGGAACAGCTTGGCCATCGGCAGGTCCTTTGTCGACGGCGAGCCGTCGGGCAGCGGGAACAGCGGCGCCACGTCATACTTCATGACGTCGACCACGATCTTGCCGTCGGCCGTCTCGAAATGGTTCATCGGATGGAAGACGTACGAGGGCGGTGCCGACACCCATTTCACGTCGGCCACCGTGCCCTTGCGCGGGATGAAGGCGATGTGCGTGCCCTTGTCGGGCTCCCAGGCGAACGGCGGCTTGCCGCTCATGGCGCGTTCCATCGAGCTGGTGAGCGGGAAGATCGGCACCACGATCCAGTTCTTGGTCACGGCGAAGTCGTGGATCATCGACGGGAAGGGGCCTTCCAGGATCTCGGCGCGAGTCACCTTGCCGTGCCGATCGACGGTCTGCAGGCTCACTTCCTTGGTGAAGCGGCCGGTGGCCGAGTAGCCGAAGAAGATCATCTCGCCGGTCTCGGGATCGAACTTGGGGTGCGCGGTGAACGGGCCGTTCAGCTTGTTGCCGTAGGTCTCGTAGCCACCATCGGGGCCGACCGGCATCAGGCTCGCCGGATCGAGCGAGTAAGGCGCGTGCGCCTCTTCCAGCGCCAGCAGGCGGCCGGCGTGCCAGACGATGTTGGTGTTGGCGATGGTGGAGTTGAGCGCCATCACGCGCGGGTCGGTGTAGCGCGGATTGCCGAACGTGCCGGAGAGGCCCTCGCCCTCCTTGTTCTCGATCTCCCACTTGGGCGTGCGCACCCAGCGGTTCTTGTAGGAGACGTTGCCGTTCTCGATGTGGAAGGCGTGGATCATGCCGTCGCCGCCGAACCAGTGGTACGGCCCGCGCGGCGCGAACTGCGGGTTGGGGCCGTTGCGGTAGAGCGTGCCGCAGAGCTCGCGCGGCATCTCGCCGGTGATCTGCAGGTGGGCCGCGTCGGCCTCGGTGTTCACCGGACCGTAGTAGCCGTGCAGGAAGGGATTGTCGGCGGGAAAGGGCTTGGCCATGGCGGGATCCTCCTCGGGAGACGTTACGGTAACGCCGTGTATCTAACGTACGCTATCAATACACACTGTTCCCCGCAAGAAGAATCTCAGGGGGTGTCCGGTATTGGGGCGCAAACGCCACAGAGGGAAAAACCCCTCGGAGAGAGGGTGAATGATCCTCGCACTCCTTTGGACGGCGTTCAGTTTTTCAACGCATGTAGGTATAACGCTCGTCCTCAATTTCATAGAAGCCGGACAGGCCAGCAGCCCGCGTGCATTTCCAGCACTGGCTAGTTTCGTGGCCTTTAGTGAAGGCTGCTCGGTAGGTGACGACGATGCGGAAAATGAGACCCTCCTTGAATTTTCCATCGCAGGCAGCCCCGTCCAGTCTCATCATGTCCACGCTGTGGGTGAGTTCAGGAACATCAAATCGGGAAGCGATGATACGTTTTTGAATAAGCTTGTGATCGGCGATTTGAATAAGGGGCGGGTACCCGCTTCGCCGATCAGCGTGTCGTTGCCGGCGCCGCCGGTCAGGACGTCGTTGCCGGCGCCGCCGGCGATGTAATCATTGCCCGAACCGCCGGTCAGCGTGTCGTTGCCGCCCCAGCCGTAGAGGTATGTGTCCACGGTGTTGCCCGCAGCATTCAGCGTATCGTTGCCGAGCACCGAGCCCTGCACCCACTCGATCGAGGCCGTCGCCAGATTGAGAGTCACGCCCGTGTCGGACCACACGAACAGCGAATCGAAGCCGGCGCCGCCGTCGATCTGGCTGTCGCCGCCCAGCTCGATCAGGGAATCGTCGCCGCCCTGGCCCAGCATAATGTCGGAGCCGCCATTGCCCACCAGGAGGTCGTTGCCGTCGCCGCCGGCCAGGGTGTCGTTGCCGTCGCCGCCGTCGAGATAATCACCGAAGGCCGAGCCGGTGATCGTGTCGTCGCCGCCCATGCCATAGATGTAGACGGCGCTGGTCTGGCTCGCCGCGTTGAAGGTATCGGCGCCTGAATTGCCCTGCGCCCATTCGATCGATGCCGTTCCCATGTCCAGCGTCACCGGCGCGCTGGTCTGCACGAACACGGAATCGAAGCCCGCGCCGCCATTGATGCTGGTGTCGGCGGCGTCGATCAGCAGGACGTCGGCGCCATCGCCGCCGGAAAACGTGTCGGTGCCGCCCCCGCCGATCAACACATCGTTGCCGGCGCCGCCGTCGAGACTGTTGTCTCCTGAACCGCCGACCAGCGTGTCATTCCCGGCAAAGCCAATGATGACATTGTTGCCCGCGCCGCCATGCATACTGTCGGCTTCCGGAGTGCCCAGGAATGTGGTCTCCGCCGGCGCACTATCGTCGTTGAGGATCGTGGCCACGCCGGTACCGATGTCGAGGGTGGCACCGTGGTTCGCCCCCGACAGATCGACGAAGAATGTCTCGTCGTGCTCGAACCTGGTGTCGCCGTTGACCAGCACGGAGAAGGTCTGGACGTCGACACCGTCGCCGAACTGCAGCGTGCCCAAGGCGGCAACGTAGTCACCGTCGGCAGCCGTTGCGGTGTCACCCGACGTGGCATAGTTGACGCTGAATGCCGCCGTGCCCCCGGTTCGCGTCACCGTGAACGTTGCCAGATGGGTCCCGCTGTCGCCTTCGGTGACCGTCGCGTCGGAGATCGACACCGAACCGGCTGTCGGCCCATCGTCGTTGCGGAGAGTGCCCGCGGCCGATGATGTGCCGATGACCGATCCTGCACTGGGATTGGACAAGGTGACCGTGAAACCTTCGTCTCCCTCCAACACCGTCTCGCCGAGGGCCCAGACGGTGACGGTTTTCGAGCTCTCCCCGTCGGCGAAGTGCACGGTGCCGGACGGCAACGGCAGCAGGTCGCCGAGGAAAGAGAGGCCCGGAAAATAGGTATCGATGAAAGACGCGAGATAGGAGTTGAAGTCCACGATCCCCAGCCACTGCGGGGGGACGAAGTCGGCGCCATTGACCTCCGCACCACCGACGGACCAATGGACGCTGTCGGGCCCACTCAGGTCGCCGGTGCTCGTGACGGTGAAGGTGAAGGCCGTGGCACCGAGATCTCCTTCGGCCTTGTCGGCGCTGGTCGCCGCGATCGACAGCGAGGCATCGTCGTTGCGGATCATGCCGGCGGCCGAGGCAGTGCCGATGATCGTGCCGACGCTGGGGGCGGACAGCGTCACCGAGAAGGCTTCGCTTGTCTCGACAACGGTGTCGCCGGCGACATTGATGGTGATGACCTTCGAGGCCTCGCCGGCGGCAAAGCTCACCTGGCCGGTCGGCAGCACGCCGCCCGTGAAGTCGGCGCCATCGACTCCTGCGCCCCCGACCGCCCAGTGGGCGCTGGAGGTGCTGCCGAGGTCGCCGGTGCGGGTGACGGCGAAGGAGAAAGCCGTGGTGCCCGACTGGCCTTCGGCCTTGTCGGCGCTGGTCGCCGCAATCGACAGCGAGGCGTCGTCGTTGCGGATCATGCCGGCGGCCGACGCCGTGCCGAGGGTGGCGCCGGCACTCGGGTCGGACAACGTCACCGAGAAAGCCTCGTTTGCCTCGATAACGGTGTCGCCCGCGACATCGATGGTGATGATCTTCGAGCTCTCGCCGGCAGCGAAGCTGACCGCGCCGGTCGGCAGCACGCCGTCGGTGAAGTCGGTGCCGTTCACCGCCGGTCCGGTCACTGCCCAGCTCGCGCTGGCGGCGCCGCTCAGGTCGCCTGTCCGGGCGACGGTGAAGGTGAAGGCCGTGGTGCCCGATTGTCCTTCCGCCTTGTCGGCGCTGGTCGCTGAGATCGACAACGAGGCATCGTCGTTGCGGATGATGCCGGCGGCCGACGCCGTGCCGATGACCGCGCCGACACTAGGGTTGGACAACGCCACCGAGAAAGTTTCGTTCGACTCGACGGCGGTGTCGCTCGCGACATCGATGGTGATGACCTTCGAGCTCTCGCCGGCGGCGAAGTTCACCACGCCCGTCGGCAGTACGCCGCCGGTGAAGTCGGCACCATCGACTCCCGCGCCGCTGACCGCCCAGTGGGCGCTGTCGGCGCTGCTCAGATCGCCGGTGCGGGTGACGGTAAAGGTGAAGGCCGTGGTACCCGACTGGCCTTCGGCCTTGTCGGCGCTGGTTGCGGCAATCGACAGCGAGGCATCGTCGTTGCGGATGACGCCGGCGGCCGACGCCGTGCCGAGGATGGCGCCGGCACTGGGGTTGGACAACGTCACCGAGAAGGATTCGTTCGATTCGACGTTGGTGTCACCCGCGACATCGATGGTGATGACCTTTGAGCTCTCGCCGGCGGCGAAGTTCACCACGCCCGTCGGCAGTACGCCGCCGGTGAAGTCGGTGCCGTTCACTGCCGGTCCTGTCACCGCCCAGCTCGCGCTGGTGGCGCCGCTCAGGTCGTCTGTGCGGGTGACGGTGAAGGTGAAGGCCGTGGTACCCGACTGGCCTTCGGCCTTGTCGGCGCTGATCGCGGCGATCGACAGCGAAGCCGGCGCAACATCGTCGTTGCGGATGACGCCGGTGGCCGACGCCGTGCCGAGGGCGGTGCCCGGACCGGGGGCGGACAGGGTGACGGTGAAGGTTTCGTTGCCTTCGACCTGGGTGTCGCCGGCGACATTGACGGTGATGACCTTCGAGCTCTCGCCGGCGGCGAAGCTTACGAGGCCAGACGGCAGCACGCCGCCGGTGAAATCGGCGCCGTCGACTCCCGCGCCGCTGACCGCCCAGTGGGCGCTGTCGGCACCGCTCAGGTCGCCGACACGGGTGACGGTGAAGGTGAACGCCGTGCTGCCCGACTGGCCTTCCGCCTTGTCGGCGCTGGTCGCCGCGATCGACAGCGACGCATCGTCGTCGACGATCGTGGCCGTCGCAGTGCCGTCGAGGATCGACGCGCCGGCCGACGGATCGGACAGGATGACGGTGAAGGTCTCGTTGCCTTCGACGACTGAGTCGCCGGTGACGGCGACGAGGATGTTCTGCTGCGTCACCCCGGGCGCGAAGGTGAGGGTGCCGCTTTGGGCGACATAATCCTGCCCGGCCAATGCGGTGCCGTTCGCGGTGGCATAATGGACGGTTACGGCCGAGGCGGAGGGCTCGGTCAGGAAGACCGGGACGACGACAAATCCGGGACCGGGGCCGTCGCCCTCGTCGAGCGACGCGTCGCGGACGGTGATGCCCACTGTCGGAACGCCGCTGCGCACCGAGAAGACGAAAGTGCCCGGTGTGCCGACGTTGCTGGCGCTTTCGAGCGCGAGCAGGCCCGCCTGGTTGCCGGATTGCGAAAGCTCGAAGTATTCGACGCCGTTTCCCGCGCTGTAGCCGGCCCTGGCCGGCGTGCCGCCCAGGCCATTGGTGCCGCCGGACGCGTTGCCGGTGGTCCAGTCGATGTTCTCGTAGCGGTAGATGATGTCGAAATCGCCCTGGTCGCCGACCTCCTTGATGCTGAGCTGGAAGGCGTTCAGCTTGTTGGTCTGGCCACTGCTGTCCGGTTAAAAAGAGAACAGATTCAATTGGTTGCCGATGGCGACGTCATCGGAGCTGGGATGATTGGCTGAAAAGGCTTGTTGCAAGGGCATCTTCTCGAAAAGCGTGAGCGAGAATATCT
>CANJHI010000213.1 GCA_947474005.1 Alphaproteobacteria bacterium
GTGCGCGATCTCGGCCTCGTGGTGTTCAGCGCCTGCTCACATGCCGGCATTGTCAATGTCTGCACCGAAGTCCGCCGCCAGTTTCCGGACACGCCGATCCACGCCGTGATGGGCGGACTGCATCTCGGCGGCGTCATGGAGCATCTCATCCCGCAGACGGTCGATGGATTAAAGCCGTTCGATGTCGGCTACTTCATCGCCGGCCACTGCACGGGCTGGCGCGCCTTGCATGCGCTCGCAAACGCCTATGGCGAGCGCGTCAGCCAGTCCGCGGTCGGCACCAGTTACCTGTTCGACGCCAGCACCTCGCCATCGGAGCGCGCGACGCCGGCCCCCACCCGCTTCGAGGCGAAGCCAACCTGGTGAATTCTTCTCCTCCCCCGTCTTACGGGGGAGGGCAGGGTGGGGGAAAGCAACAGTCTTGGTGTTGCCTTCCCCCTCCGGCCTACGGCCACCTCCCCCGTAAGACGGGGGAGGAGATGAAGCGATTCTGATTCAGTCGGAAAGTCTCTAGGCGCCCAAAGCATCCGCCAGCGCCACGAAGCTGTCAGCATAGACGTCGAACCATGCCTCGGGTGCAATATCCGGTTGGGCGCCCGGACCGAATTCCAGCGGGCGGGCCACGAACGCCGTGCGCATCCCGAAGGCGCGCGCCGCCTTCAAGTCGTACTTGTGACAGGCGACCATCATGATCTCGTCGGGCCGGTAGCCGAGATAGTCGACCGCGAGTTGGTAGACGGCGGGCGCGGGCTTGTAGCTCCGCGCAAGCTCCGCCGTCAGCACGGCGTCGAAGGGCAGGCCTGCATGCTTGACCACCGCGACCATGGTCCTCATGCCGGCATTGGAGAGCGTGGAGAGGACGAAGCGCCGGCCAAGCCGCGCGAGCCCTTCCACGCTGTCCGGCCAGGCTTTTAGGCGGCTCCAGATCTGGTTCAGCTCATCGCGCTCGGCGGTCGTGAAGTGCCCCGACAGGCCATGCTGCTCCAGCAACATATCGAGCGTTTCACGGTAGATGCGGTCGACCCGAAGCCACGGCCGTTCGCCGGCGATGATCCGGTCCAGCACCGCGCGGTAGAGCCCGCGCCAGTCGGCGGACAAGGTGCCCCAGTCGATCTGCAGGCCCTTGGCCCGGTTCACGGCTTCGCCCATGTGCTGGAGCGGCTGGCAGAAATCGACGCACGTGCCCTGGACGTCGAAGGTGAGCGCCCGGACGTTCGCCAGTGATGCCCCCTCCAGTGATGCCGCCTGCGCCATATCCTTCACTGTCACCTTTTCCAACCCGAGCATCGCCTGCGAATTGAACTGGCGTCAAACCGCCGCCGCACGATACCGTGCCTGATGACCGAAGCCTCTCCTGGTCCCCTGTCGATCGGAGCGCTTCGCGCGGCTGTGTTCGAGGGGCGCGAGCCACCACCGCTGCAAGCCATCGGCCGGCTTGCCTCGTACCGCTGGTTCGTCGTTGGAACGGTTTGCATCGGCTCGTTCATGGGCCAGGTCGATGCCAGCATGACCCAGGTGCTTCTGCCGAGGCTCGAGCTCGAGTTCGCTGCCCGCCTCAGCAGCGTGAGCTGGGTCGCGGTCGCCTACCTGCTGGCAATGGCTTCGTTCACGCCGGTCTTCGGCCGCCTTGCCGACATGGTCGGCCGCAAGCTCCTCTACACCGGCGGCTTCCTTCTCTTCATTGCCGGATCTGGCCTGTGCGGCTTCGCGACGGACCTCCCGATGCTGATCTTCTTCCGCGTCCTGCAGAGCATCGGCGCCGCCCTGCTGACCTCGAACAGCATCGCTATCATCGTCATGGCTACCGGCCCGCAGGAACATGGCCGTGGCCTCGGCCTGCAATCGGCGGCCCAAGCGATTGGCCTCGGCGTCGGACCGGCGGTGGGCGGCCTGATCCTGGATACGCTCGGCTGGCATTGGGCTTTCTGGATCAATGTTCCGGTTGGCCTGATCGGGCTCGTCCTCGGCTGGCTTGTCCTGCCTCAGACCAAGACGTTGCCCGATACGGGCCGCTTCGACTGGCAAGGCGCGATCCTGATCGCGCCGGCGCTGACGGCGGTCGTGATGGTGCTGAACGAAGGCCATGCCTGGGGTCTCACGTCGCCGACCCTGATCGGCTGCGTGCTGTTCGGTGGCGTCTTCCTCGCCCTGTTCGTCCGCGCCGAGCGGCGCGCGGCGACGCCCCTGCTCGACCTTCATCTTCTGGGCAAGGGCGGCTTCCTGCTCGGCAACGCGGCGAATTTCCTCTCGTACGCTACTTTGTTTGGCGTGTTCTTCCTCATCCCCTTCGTTCTCGTGCGCATCTACGACGACTCGGCGCTGGCGGCGGGGCTCCGGCTGTCGATCCTGCCCGTGACGCTGGGACTCCTGGCGCCGGTTGGCGGCGCGCTCTTCGACCGGTTCGGCGCCCGGGCGCCGACCTGTTGCGGCATGCTGATCTGCATTGGCGGTCTCGCCCTCCTCTATTTCTTCCTCGATGGCACGGCCGACAAGCTGCCGCTGGTCATGCTGGCATTGGCCGTCTTCGGCGTGGGACAGGGCCTGTTCATCTCGCCGAACACCAGTTCGATCATGGCAGCGGCGCCCCCCGAGCAGACCGGCCAGGCGGGAAGCGTGTTGAATGTGGCGCGGCTGATCGGCATGAGCACCGGCATCGCCGGCGCCTCGACGCTTTTCGCGCTGGGCCTGGGCACTCCCGGAGGCAGCACGCTGAATGTTCCGACAGCGTCGCTCGTGGCGGCGAGCCGCGAAGTCATCCTGCTGCTGGGTTGCCTGGCAGCACTAGCGGGCTTGATATCGCTGATACGCCCCGGACACCGCAAGGCGCACCGAACGGAACTCGCCCGTCACATGATCGCGTAGACCGTCGTCGCCACCAGCGCCGCGGCGAAGGCGATATTGACGCGCCGCGACCACACCGGATCGTGGAAGAGCCGCGAGAAGGCGGCACCGGCCAGCAGCCAGACGAGATGGATGAGCACGACCATGCCGCCCAGCACCGCGATCTTCAGCACTGGGCCCAGCGGGGAGCCCGCAAACACGGCGGCGATCGCGACATAGGCCTTGGGATTGGCGATGGCCAGCAGCACGCCACCGGTGAACGACGGCGCGGCGATGGACCCGTCGTGCTTCGACAGCGGCGGCGCGGTGGCGATCCGGAAGGCGAGATAGAGGATGTAGACGGCCGAGGCCACGAGCAGCACGGGAGCGAGCCGCGGCTCAGCCAGGAGGACGGCGACCACGCCCGTCGCCACGGCGAGCAGGACGGCGATGGTGCCCGCGACCAGCCCCGACATGTAGGCGATGGAGCGGCGCAACCCGAAGGCCGCGCCGACAGCCGTCACGCTGATCGTCGACGGCCCGGGACTGCCCATGACGAGGAGAGAGGCCACGATCAGCGACAGCAACATGGGCAGAGGTTATAGCCGCCCGGTAACCGCCGTCTTGAACGTTCGTGCGGGTTCCGCCTCACCTGAACGCGCCGACGAGGGCGCCAGTACAGGACGGCGAAGCTTGGTGCCGTTCAGGCTTTCGGCGCCGGGATGAAACCGTCAGGCGCGCCCGGTGGAATCGGCGGATTGGACTTCAGGCTTTCCTGGAAAGCCTGGACCATGAGGCGAATAGGTCCCCTCACCCAGCTCTGCTGCGTGCCGATATCTGTTTCCTCTTTTGGATCCTGGATGAGATTGAAAAGCCACGGCGTTTCGAGATGGTTTGGCCCGGCATTCGGCTCGACCTCCCAGACGAAATGCAGCTTCCAGTCCCGCCACTTGGCGGCGCGCAGCTCGGTCTTGATGAAATAGACGAAGCCCTCGCGGTTGGACTTCGGCTGCTTGCCAAGGAGGAAGTCGAGCTGGTCGACGCCGTCGATCGGCCGGTCGGTCGGCACGGCCGCACCGGTGAGCTGTGCGAGGGTCGGGAAGAGATCGACGATATGCAGGATCTCGTTCGTGACGCCGCCGGGAGCGATGCGACCTGGCCAGCGAAAGATGAAGGGAACGCGCAGCGCACCCTCCATCGAGGTATGATACGTGCCCGTCCACGGCCCCGCCGTGCCGCGCCACGGCCGGCGAAACTCCGGACCGTTGTCGCTGCCGAAGATGAAAAGCGTGTTCTCGGCAGCACCGATCGCCTCGACGGCGTCGATGATCTCGCCGACGCGCGAATCCATCTCGGCCATGGAGTCGGCGAATTCGCCGGCGCCGGTGCGGCCGGCGAAATCCTCGTGCGGCAGGGTCGGAAAGTGCAGTTGGGTCAGGGGAACGTAGGCGAAGAACGGCCCCTTCGCGTGACGCCTGATGAAGTCCACGGTCCTGGCCGTCAGGTCACCGTCGATCCGGCGGCGCGCCTCGAGATCGTAGACGTGCAATTCACGCGCGGCCTCCCCACGGCGCCCTTCCATGACGTATGGCAGCGGCACGATCGACGGATCGTAGCCCGGCGTCGTGGTGAACATGGCTTCGTTGCTGGTGCGCGGGATGCCGTACCATTCGTCGAAGCCGCGCGCGTGCGGCAGCCGTTCGGGCTTGTCGCCGAGGTGCCATTTCCCGAAGCAGGCCGTTGCATAGCCCTGGCCCTGCAGCAGCTGGCCCAGGGTGATCTCCCACGGAATGAGCCCTTGCGGATGGCCGGCCGGGATCGATTGCATCGCTCCCGTTCGAATCGGATGCCGTCCCGTCATCAACGCCGACCGAGTGGGCACGCAGTCGCTTTCGACGTTGAAGTTGAGACAGCGCAGCCCCTGGTCCGCGAGCGCGTCGATCCGTGGCGTCGGCGCGCCACGTAGCGCACCGCCGCCGTAGCAGCCGAGTTCTCCCCATCCCAGATTATCGGCGAGGATGAGTACAATATTGGGTCTGTCCATGGCGTGCGCGTCCCCCGGCTTGGTCATGCGTGGTCGTCCAGCTACTTTGCCCGCCACGTCGCGGCTTCGGCGGGATCGGCATTGCACGCCGCCGCGACCAATGCCGCCGTCAGCAAGGTCGCCTGCCTCAGCTCACTTTGCGCCACCTTGTCCCGCGTGTCTGCGGGCGTCAGCACGACGCGCAGGTGGGCTGCCGGATCGTCGAAGCCCGCCACCAGGCGGATGGCGGGGATGCCGCCCAGGGCGAAGTTGGCGTGGTCGGAATTGGTCATCAGCGGCCGCACGGTGCGCAGGCTTTGACCATTTGCCTCGGCAACGGCCAGCAGGAACGGTTCGACGCCGGCATAGCCGCTGCTGAGGGCCGCGAGATGCGGGCTGCCCGCCACCGAATCGAGATTGACGTTGAGCGCGATCCTGGCGCGCTCGGCCTCGCTCAGGGACTTCACATACTGCGCCGAGCCGGTGAGCGCCCATTCCTCGACACTGAAGAACATCACGCGCAGCCCGCGCCGGAACGACGCCACCTTGGGCGCCAGCGCGCGCGTGACGGCGAGGACGGACGCGAGGCCGGTGCCGTTATCCATCGCGCTCTCCGCGAGATCGTGGCCGTCGACATGGGCGGAGAGCACGACCCATTCGTCGGTCTGGCCGGGATAGTCGTAGACCAGGGTCTCGGTTTCGGCCGGCCCCTCCTCGGTCTCGATCGTCATGGTGACGGAAGGCCGTCCGGCGGCGCGGCGCGCGAGGCGCGCGGCGGTCTCGGGCGAGATGCCGAGCGCCGGAATCCCCTCGCCCGCCTCGCGGCCCGATGAGCCCGCCACGACATGGCCCGGCAAGGGCCCGGCAATGAGGAAACCCACCGCGCCATTGGCGCGCGCCATGTCGTACTTGCGGCGGCGATGGATGGTGCCGGCGGCGAACATCAGCTCGTGCCGCACCAGCACGATGCGGCCCTTGATCTCCGCGGCATGCGCCTCGAATTCGTCCGGCGTGCCGCGGCCGAGATCGATCACCTCGGCGGTGAGCCCGCCTTTGCCAGTCGCGATGGTGCGGACCAGCGGATGACACGGCACCTGCCCGCCGTCGCCGAGCGTCAGCACCGCCTTGGTCGCGCGCCAGCCGCCGTAAGGCACCGGGATCGAGCGCCCGGTGTTGTTCGGCGAGGCCGCCCGCACCCGCTCGCGCAAGAGCGCAAAGGCGCGCTTCTCACTCTCGCTGCCGGCCAGCCGCCCGCCGCGGTCGCAGATATCGTTGAAGTCGCGCCACAGGCCTTCATCGGAGGCGAGGCGGGCGGCGGTATCGGAATCGAGACGCATGATGAATTTAGCTCCCCTCTCCTCACCCTGAGGAGGCGCGAAGCGCCGTCTCGAAGGGTGGGCAACATCAACCGTGTATCCCACCCTTCGAGACGCGCCCTTCGGGCGCTCCTCAGGGTGAGGTGATTACCCTTTCAGTTTGGCATCGAGCATTTCGAGGAAGGCGGCGGCCAGGACCGACGGCTCGCGGTCGCGGCGGTGGAAGGCGCCGATCTCGTAGACGATGGCCGGCTCGAACGGGCGCACCACCAATCCCAGATGAGCAAAACTTTCAGCCGACAGCGGATCGACCACCGACCAGCCGGTACCGGCGGCCACGAGGCCGCAGAGGCTGGCAAAGAACTCCGCCTCGACCACGGCATTGAGCTGGGCGCCGGCATCGGCGAAGGCCGCGATCAGGCGGGGCGGCATTTGCAGCGCGCGCGCCGGCGCCACCATGGGGTGGCCCGACAGCAGTTTTGGCGTCAGCACCTTGCGCGCCACCAGCGGATGGCGCGGCGGCAGGATGGCGACACAGCGCATCTCGAACTTCCTGACCGTCACCTGGGTCTCGTCGATCGGCAGCTCGGCGATGCCGATGTCGAAGCTCTCACTCGGCAGCAGTTGGCTCACCACGTCGGAATGGCGCGAGATCAGGCGCACCGAGACACCCGGCCGCTCGGCGAGGAAGCGGGCGACCAGTCCCGGCAGCAGCGAGATGGCGGCAGACGGGTGGCTCGCGATCACCAACCGGCCGGACTGGCCTTCGCGGATCTGCGCCGTCGCCGTCGCCAGGCGGTCGACCTCGCCCAGCACGCGACTTGCTTCGGCATAGAACAGTAGTCCCTCGGCCGTCGGTTTTAGCCGCCCGCCCGCGCGCTCGAACAGGGAGAAGCCCACCGTCTCCTCCAGTCGCGCGATCTGGGTGCTGACGGCGGGCTGGGTCACGCCCATGGCCGCGGCCGCGGCGGTCACCGAACGGTGATCGACGACGGCCCGGAAGGCCTCGAGAAGCTTGACGTCCATGCGACTATAAACAACGGTTATCGCGATTTTGGCAAGCCAGTGCTTTCCATCTGGCCAATCTGCCGCTGATCCGGCAGTCTCGATGACATGGGCATAGTAATTGCTTATGGAGGATTATGAGCACTCCCATCATCCTGGCCGACGGCGTCACCAAAAGATTCGGCACCAACCAGGTGCTGACGCGCGTGTCGCTGCCGGTGATGGAGCGCGACGTGGTCTGTGTCGTCGGTCCCTCCGGTTCGGGCAAGACCACGCTGCTGCGCTGCTTCGCCTTGCTCGAGCTGCCAAGCGAAGGCCGCATCCTGATGGAAGGCACGCCGATCTCGACCGCCCAGCCCGACCGGCAGATCAAGGCGGCGGCACGCGCGGTGCGCTCCGAGATCGGCATGGTGTTCCAGCATTTCAATCTATGGCCGCACATGTCGGTCCTGGAGAACCTGATCGAGGCGCCGCTGCGGGTAAAGAAGATGCCCAAGGACCAGGCGATCGCCATGGCCGAGAAGCTCTTGGCCAAGGTCGATCTCTCCGACAAGCGCGACGCCTACCCCGCCCGTCTCTCCGGCGGCCAGCAGCAGCGCGTGGCGATCGCCCGTGCGCTCGCCATGTCGCCCAAGGTGCTGCTGTTTGACGAGGCGACCAGCGCGCTCGATCCGGAGCTGCGCCGCGAGGTGCTGATCGTGATGCGCCAGCTGGCGCTCGAGGGCATGACCATGCTGGTCGTCACCCATGAGATGGGTTTTGCACGCCACGTCGGCACGCGTACCGTGTTCATGGACCGTGGCGAGATCGTGGAGGAAGCGCCGGGCGCGGCGTTCTTCGATGCACCGAAGACGGAGCGCGCCAAGCGTTTCCTGCAGCAGTTCGAGGAAGAGTGACAGGGAAGCTAACGAAGGGAGACTTATCATGGGTGTAGCAAGGATCATCGGAGCGCTCGCGCTCGCAACGACAGCCGGCCTGCTGGCAACGTCAGGCGCCGAGGCGCAGCAGACGCAATCGCGTCTCTACGAGGTGACCAAGAGCAAGAAGCTCAGGGTCTGCCAGTTCCCGCTCTATTATTCGATCTCGTTCCGCAATTCCAAGACGGGTGAGATCGAGGGCATCGACGCCGATCTGGCGAAGGAATTCGCCAAGGAACTCGATGCCAAGCTTGAGATCGTCGAGTCGAGCTTCGGCAGCTTCATCGCCGACCTGCAGGCCGGCAAATGCGAGATCGGCATGTTCGGCGTCGGCGCCACGATGAAGCGCGGACAGGCGGTCGAATTCTCCAAGCCCTACTTGCTGACTAACCTCTACGCGGTCACGCGCAAGGACAGCAAGATCAAGGAGTGGAAGGACATCGACCAGAAGGGCGTGAAGGCCGCCGTCTCGCTCGGCAGCTACATGGAGCCCTTCATGAAGGGCTACGTGAAGAACGCCGAGGTCGTCTCGGTGGCGCCGCCCAACACGCGCGAGGCCGAGCTGGTCGCGCAGCGCGTCGACGTCATCATCACCGACTTCCCGACCGCCATCA
>CANJHI010000214.1 GCA_947474005.1 Alphaproteobacteria bacterium
CAGTTTCTCAAATCGGCATTCAAGTCGGTGACACCCCTAAAATCCGTTTTCTCCTTCTTTATCAGTGCGATACCCTACACCCTCGGCAAAATTGCCGGACAGCAGTGGTCATAGAAGGCTTTTATGGTGGCAGCCTTCTCGACCTCACCCTTGGCCAGGTGCTTGTAGAGGTCGACCTGCGCCTTGATGTGCCGCTCGGCATTCATGCTCATGAAGGCAGTCAGCTGGATGAAACCGGGATAGACGCGGCGCATGGCGCCGGGATAGCGCATCGGCACGCGGTGGATCAGGTTCTGCTCGAACCAGCTGATCGGCTTGCCCATCGCAAGGTCGTTCACCTTGGTCGGGCTGACGCGGGTGTCGATCGGCCCCGCCATCAAGGTCATGCTGCGCGGTTGAGCGGGATTGTCATCCTCGGCCATGATTGCCGCCGCCGCCAGCGTCTGGACGCAGGGCTGGCACACGGCAATGACGTGGGCGCCCGGCCCCATTGCCTCGAGGAACTTGATCAGGTGCTCGACATATTCGTCGAAGCCGAAAGGGCCGTTCCACAGGCCGACGTCGCGCGCATTGGCCCAATCCGTGATGTGCACGTCGTGATCGGGCAGCAGGACCCGCACCGTATCGCGCAACAGGGTGGCAAAATGACCGGACAGCGGCGCCACCAGCAACACGCGCGGCTGCGGCGGGGCTCCTTCCTTGGCAAAACGCAGCAGGGTGCCGAAGGGCGTGGCGAGCACCTCCTCTTCGTGTACCGGGATGGTCCGGTTGCCGATGGTGACTTCGTCGATGCCGAAGGCGGGCCGGCGGTGGCTAAGGGTGGCTCGGCTCATCATCTCGCAGAGGGCACCGGCCGCCCGCCAGCTTTCCCGGGTCTCGGCCCCGGAACCGGCCAAAGTCTGCCCCGTGGCCGTGGCCCAGGCGCGCATCGGCAGCATCATGTCGGCGGCAGTCTGATAGAGCGCATACAACATGATGGCGACCGGCTCGGAAATTGCACACGCGAGGCCTGTGACCCAGACTGAACCCGCCGAATCGAGAGGGTTGGCGCCCATGGCCGAGGCTTCGCTCACCGTCAGTAGCAAGAACTATTCCTCTTGGTCGCTGCGCGGCTTTCTTCTCTGCCGGATGGCCGGCCTGGACTTCGCAGAGCGGCTGGCGCCCTTCGACGATCCGGCGACCCGGGCCGAGTTATTGCTCCTGTCGCCGTCCTTTCTGGTGCCCTGCCTAGAACATGGGCAGGTGAAGGTCTGGGACACGCTGGCGATTGGTGAATATCTGAACGAGATCAAGCCTGACGCCGGGCTGCTGCCGGCCGATCCGGCGGCGCGGGCGCATTGCCGGGCGATCTGCGGGGAAATGCACTCCGGTTTCGCCAACCTGCGCTCGGCGCTGCCCATGAACCTGAAAAGCCGCCACGAGGGCTTCAAGGTCTGGGCAGGGGCCCAGGCCGACATCGACCGCGTGATCGCGATCTGGCGCGAGTGCCTCAGCCGCTATGGCGGTCCCTATCTCTTCGGCAAGACGCCGACGACGGCCGACGCCATGTACGCGCCGGTGTGCACACGCTTCGCCACCTATGACGTGAAGCTCGACCCCGCCGCGGCCGCCTACCGCGACCTGATGCTGCGGTTTCCCGCCATGCTCGAATGGACGATGGCGGCGAAATCCGAGCCGGAGGAAATGGAAGAGCTCGACGTCGAATTCTAAAGGCGCGATCTAACTCGCGGGACCTACGCGGCGCAGAAAGAGTTCGACGCGGCCGACGCGAAGGCCCCACTTCCCGACGATGGCACGGTTGACCAGCGAGCTGTCATCGTTGAGGGCCAGCACGTCGGAGAAATCCACCGTCCAGCCGCCGATTTCCACCTTGTACTCGAGGCGCACGACATTGCCGTCGGTCCAGGCGCGCGCCTTGCCGACGACATCCTCGCGGGTGCCGTCGAAGACGCCGGGTCCGGTGCGCGTGAGCCGCCAGGTCTTGCGGTCCTTTTCGCCGTCGGCGTAGGCGAAATCCTCGACCAGCGTGAGCGTGCGGCCGTCCCAGGCGCCGTCGATCACGACATGGAAGCGCCGCTCGCTGCCGGTCCAGCTGTTGGTGAAGACGCCATCGCCCTCGGTGCGGCCGGGGAAGAAGGCTTCCAGCACGAGCGGCGGTGCCGAAGCGGCGACCGGCGCGGCCGGTGGCGAGGCGCAGGCACCGAGCAGCGAGGCGAGGAGGCCGGCGACGACGACGTGTGATGCGGTCATGCGTCTTGTACGCACGGCACGGCCACCGGATCATCTCTTGTCGGCGGCGCGGCCGCCGCGCAGACTTCGGCAAAAGAACTGGAGGAAATTAATGTCGATCACCCGCCGCGGCGCCCTCGCCGGCCTTGCCGCCCTGCCCGCGCTCGACGCAAGGGCGCAACAGCCGGCCTTTCCCAGCAAGCCCATGACCTTCGTCGTGCCGTTTCCCGCCGGCGGGCCGTCGGACGTGTTCGGCCGCCACCTGGCGCAGGGCATCTCGACGCGGTTGGGCCAGCCGGTGCTGGTCGAGAACAAGAGCGGCGCGGCGGGCGTGACCGGCGTCGATTTCGTCGCCAAGGCCGGCACCGACGCCCACGTCATGGGCATGATGAGCGCCTCGGCCGGCGCCATCATGCAGCACCTGATGCCCAAGATGCCCTACGACCCGGCCAAGGACATCGCGCCGATCACGCTCATGGTCCGCGTCCAGGAAATCCTGGTGGTGAACAACAAGACCGGCATCACCGACTTCAAGGGCTTTATCGAGGCGGCCAAAGCGAAGCCCGGCAAGATCACCTGCGGCTCGGCCGGCACCGGCGGCATCACTCACCTCGCCATCGAACTGCTGAAGCGCGAGGCCGGCATCGACATCCTGCATGTGCCCTACCGAGGTGCTGCCCCCGCGACCAACGACCTGCTGGCCGGCACGATCGATTCGACGCTGCTCGATATCTCGGTGTCGCTGGCCCACATCCGCTCGGGCCAACTGAAGGCGCTGGCCGTCACCTCGGACACGCGCGCGCCGCTGCTGCCCGACGTGCCGACCATGCGCGAGCTGGGCCTGCCCAAGGTCAACTCCGACAACTGGTACGCGCTGATCTCGCCGGGCGAGGCGCTCAGGGCCCACCGGCAGAAGATCTACGAGGCGGCGGTCGCCACGCTGAAGAGCAAGGAAGTGACCGACGCCTATGCGGCGGTGGGCGGCCTCGTGGTCGGCGACACGCCGGAACAACTGGCCGCCTTTCTGCGCGAGGAGAGCGCCAAGTGGGGCGCGGTGATCAAGCTCGCCAACGTCAAGCTCGAGTAAAAAATGCCGCTTCCCATCGAACGCGGCCTGGCGAAAACCGTCGCCGGGCACATCCACTACAGGGCCTGCGGCACGACAGGGCCCGTCGTCATGGTGAGCCACATCAACCAGCAGAGTTCGGCGCTGATGATCGAACTGCTGCAGGCGCTGGGCACCCACTTCCGCGCCATCGCCATCGACTATCCCAGCCACGGCCATTCCGACCACATCGACTGGCAGCCCACCATCGAGGACTACGCAAGCGCCGTCGTGAACACGATGAACGACCGCGGCGTAACGGCCGCTTTTGCGCTGGGCGAGGCCGTGGGCGCCGCCGTTTCCATTGCGCTGGCCAAGGAATGGCCGGACCGCATCAAGAAGATCGTGGCGATCAACACGCCCTACTTCACCGATGCGGCGAACGCCACGAACGACATCGCCGATATCGCCAAGGTGCGGCCGTCCGATCCGTCCGGCTTCCCCGCCCCGCGCACCATCGAATTCCTGCTCCAGAACGACCCCGAGCACGCGCCCGTAAAACCCAGCCAGTCGTGGATGGACCGCATCAACACCGCCCAGCTCGAGATCGGCCGCGACCGCTGGCAGGCCATGCAGGCACTGGCCAAGTTCGACCCGGTCGCCGGCCTGAAAGCCGCCAAATGCCCCGTCCTCATGCTCTACGGCGAGCATTTCATCTACGGCAAGCACCGCGCCCTGATGCAGGCCGCCCGCCCCGACGCCCGCATCGAAACCGTGCCCGGCGGACGCTTCTGCATGAGCTGGGAGCGCGCTACAGATATCGCGGCCCACGCCCGCGAATTCCTGCTCTGACCTCACCTGCTCTAATCTGGGGACCGACCGATGCTCGACGCCGAAGCCCGCTTCCTGCTCGAATTGATGGACGCCGCCACGAAGAACGGCCGGCCCAAGCTGGAAACGCTGCCGCACGCCGTGGGCCGCAAGGCCGTCGACAAGATGTCGGAGGAGGGCGAGGCCGATCCGCCAGAGGTGGCCGAAGTAGCGGACGGCGGCTTCGCCGGCCCGGCGAGCGAGCTCCGCTTCCGGCGTTACCGGCCGCTGGGCGCAAAGCCCGGCCTGCTGCCGACGCTGATCTACTATCACGGCGGCGGTTTCGTGATCGGCAATATCGAGACACATGATTCGACCTGTCGAAGGGTTGCGAACAAGAGCGGTTGTCAGGTGATTTCGATCGACTACAGGCTGTCGCCCGAGCATCCGTTTCCGGCGCCGATCGACGATGGCGTGGCTTCGTTCCGGCACATCCGCGACAACGCCGAACTGTTCGGCGCCGACGTGGAACGCATCGCCGTGGGCGGCGATTCGGCGGGCGGCGCGATCGCCGCGGTCGTCTGCCAGCTGTGCCGCGATTCAGGCGAGACGGGCCCGGCGTTCCAGATGCTGATCTATCCCGCGACCGATTCCAGCAAGGAGAGCGCCTCCCGCCAGGCCTTCGCTGAGGGCTATTTCCTCAGCAAGCCGCTGATGGAATGGTTCTGGGAGGCCTATGTGCCGGAAGACATGGACCTGGCCGACCTGCGGCTCTCCCCCCTCCTCGCCAAGGACTTCAGCGGCCTGCCGCCGGCGTTTGTGCTGACCGCCGGCTACGACCCGCTGCGCGACGAGGGCCGCGCCTATGCCGACAAGCTGATCGATGCCGGCGTGAAGACGACCTACGTGAACTACCCCGGCACCATCCACGGCTTCTTCTCGATGACGCGGTTTTTGAAGCAGGGGCTGAAGGCGAATGACGAGGCGGCCGGGGTGATGGCGGCGTTCTTCGGGACGTGAGACCCCCTCCGCCCCGTAAGACGGGGCACCTCCCCCGTAAACGGGGGAGGAGTCCGATTCTCCTCCCCCGTTTACGGGGGAGGTGGCCGAAGGCCGGAGGGGGTCAGCCTCACGAAGCCCACCGGGGCGGTGAAGCCTTTTAGGGTTACGGATTCTTCTCGCTTCGGGACGCTCGACAGCAGCGATTGCACCGCCGGGTCGTCGGCGACGGTGCCGCTGAGCACGATGTCGCCGCCGGTGCTTTGGCCTTGCAGCCTTGCGGCCATGTTTACCGTGGAGCCGAAGTAGTCGAGCCGGTCGTTGAGCGTCACCACCACGCTGGGGCCGGCGTGGACGCCCAACTTCAGGACCAGGTCGTGGTCAGCGATGGCCTTCTGCATCGCCAACGCTGCCCGCACCGCCTGGGCGGGATCGCCGAAGGAGGCCATCACGGCGTCGCCGATGGTTTTCACCACGGCGCCGTCGTGGTCGCGGACGATGCCGGCCAGCAGGGCGAAGTGCTCGCGCACCATGTTGTAGGCCACCGAATCGCCCACCCGCTCGTAGAGCGCGGTAGAACCCTGCAGGTCGGAGAAGAGCAGCGCCACCTGGCTCACCCCCGCCTCGTCGCCCGGCCGCAAGGTCGCGGCGGCAAAGAGATCGCGGAACACCTGTAGCGAGATCACTTCGGGCGCGGTGAGCGCCTCGCGCGTCCAGGTGCGGTCTTCGATGAGTGCTGCAACCTCGAAGCCCGCGTCGTTCACGAAGGCGCCGGGGGCCGACGCTTCGACGCCCGAGGCGGTGACGCGCACGCCGGGGAACGGGCTCGTGCCGTCATGCTCGACGTCGACGAACGCGCCGGGATGCAGCGTGCGCAGGCGGTAGCTTCCGGGCGGCAGATCGACCGCCACGTCCCGCCGCTCGCCCGCGGCCAGCAGGAGCTGCACCGCCACATGCGGCGTCGCCATCGGACCGCTCAAACAAAAGCCGCCGGCCAGGATCGGCCGCACCGCCGGGGCCGGCGCGAACGACAGCTCGACGTTCTTCTCGAAGTCGCGGTCGTAGTCGATGTTGCACGACGGGCAGTGCGCGCCGCGCGGCAGCTCGCCCAGCGCCGCCGCGCTCGCCTTGGCGCCGCGGCAGTTGGTGCAGAGCAGGTCCCATTTCATGGTCAGAAGCCCCGCCCGGACGCCGGCCAGGCAAGCCTCGACGGCGGCGCGCTGGGGCACGCCCAGGTCCCGCCCCAGCCTCTTGGGTTTCAGCGGTGCCAGATCGGTCGCCATGCCCGTCTGCACCAGCGCCGCCAGCCGCGCGCCCAAACCGTTGCCGTAGGGGCTGCGATCGATCTCGCCCGCCATCGCCCCTGCCCGCTCGGCGGCGCCGGGCGGCAGCTCGGGCGGCGGCAGCTCGAAGAAGGTCGGCCGCTCGCCACGGGCGAAGGACACCGCCTCCAGGATGCGCTTTTCGACCGCTGCGCCCGCCTGTTCGGCCAGGCGCGCGCCGAACAGCCGGCCCATCAGGGTGAGCGGCTCGTATTCCAGCGCGTAGCTGACGCGGCTCCCGCCCTTCCCATCGGACTCGAGATCGAACACCGGCCCGAAGCGGCGGAACGGCCCCTTGGTGAAGACGCGGGCCTGGCGGAAGTGGCGGCCGGCGATCCACTCGTAGGGCTTCTCCTCCCATTCGAGGGTGAAGCCCGCGGCCTTGCCCTTGCCGCGGCGCAGGACCGTGCCGTTGGGCTGGGGCGTCTCCTCCAGGGCATAGGGCGGCAGGCCCATCGCCTCGTTGAAGCGGTTGGTGTCGGCCAGCACCGGCCAGAGCTCTTCCGGCGGCAGGTTAAAAGTCCAGGACCAGGTGCGGCGCGTCGTGGGTGCCATGGCACTGGTACTGTAGCACCCGGCCCAGCGGATGCCTCGCGGCCCATCACGAGGGCGTGCGCAGCACGGCCTCGTGATGGGCCGGGGAGCGACAGGACATTGCGCAGCAATGTCCGAAAGCGTCGACCGGTGCCGCAACGCGCACGGCCTTGTCACACCCTAGAGTGTCACACCAAGTTGAGACAAATGTTGTGACACAGGCCAATCGCCCACCTGTGACATTGCGAGAATCTGACCCTGCGGCCCCACCTCGGGCAGCCGCAGACGACCGTCTAAATCCAGCTCTTGGACGCGTTTGTCGCGCCTCGGTCCACCCACCTGCCGGACGATCCTCGGCGGGGCAGCCTTGTGCTTATCTACTCACGGCTCAATACCCAGTCAGGGCAAGGCCGCGGGACGGCCCCTGGTCCTCCAGGGAACTATACCCGGCGGGCGCGCCGGGCGGGGCATGGCCAAAGGTTCACGTAGATGTCGGAGCGCGCCCTGGACGGACGGCTCGGCGTTTCAGAAAGGCCTCACGCCCTGCGGCGCGGGACCTTCGCGGCAACCGGCACGGCCGCCAGATCGAGCGCCTGGTCGAGCAGGCGCGGGGCGCGTGCTGGCAGTGCCTGCACGAGGAGCGCGGCCGCGCAGGCAGCCAGAAGCGCCCGCAGGGGAGCGGGGTCGAAGGGCATGGTAGTGTCCCGGGATGTGGTTAGGGAAGGTCGGCGCGGTTAGTGCCAACCTATAGGAAATATAGCCTATTTCCTGCTGAACCTGCAAGTTTACTTTTGCATAGCTGCCCGTCGCTTTAGCTTACTCAAGTTAGCTCCGGCCAAGAGTCAGCAAGCGATACGGTCAACCAGCACCACGGACCGTCGTTTGGCCCCCGATACGAAGCATTCGCTGTAAGGAAAACGCCCAAATCGATTATCTCCTCAAGAAATACTCCAGAGACCATTTTTTCGAACTTTTTATGAGCATCCCGTCGAGCCAGTTGTTTGAAAATATTTTCTCGATCAAATTTTGAAGCATCGACGGCGCGGAGCTTTTCAAGAAGCAAACCAACAAAACCACGTCGGAAAATAACTTTCGGCTTGTCTTCGCCACCACGGCTTAGCACCACGCAGCAAGGTGCAGGACCTGTTTTTGGAAGCTCAATAGATTCGGTCTTTCCACTTTTTCTGCGGAGCGTCATGGCTACAGATGCTGTCATTCCGATTGCCGGGGCTAAGGTTGAACGTCTTGGCTCAGCTTCTATGGAAAGAACTCAGTATCGCAGGAGATGACCAAAGCGGTCACAACATTGGGGAGTCACTCCCAAGCCGGCAAGGTCGTGAGAAGTAAAGATGGATGACAACAAGACACCCGAAGTTCGCCACATCCTTAGTCTGTCTGGCGGCAAGGATAGTGCAGCGCTTGCGATTTACATGCGAGATCGCGTGCCGCAGATGGAATACATTTTTCATGATACGGATAAGGAACTTCCGGAAACATACGAGTATCTCGCCCGTCTGGAAGCGGTCTTAGGAAAGCCCGTTGCAAAGACATCGCCGGATGACACGTTCGATCATTGGCTATCGGTCTTTGGCGGCATGCTCCCCTCAAATCACCGACGTTGGTGCACGAAAATGCTCA
>CANJHI010000215.1 GCA_947474005.1 Alphaproteobacteria bacterium
GAAGCGGCGCGATCTCGGAATACACCCGTGCTTGCTGCCGGAACGTATCGCGGTCGAGGCAAAGAGCCCCCGAGGCGAGCCGTGGCCATGGAATGCCCCGCCGGACCAGGTACTGCTCGAACCGGGCGGCGACGAAGCGGCTACCGTCGTAGACACCGTAGTCGGCGTCGATGGCTCGAATGAGCTGGTTCTTGATGCCGCTCCAGTGACGCGCAAGTCGGCTAAGCAGGTAGGCGTCGATGGGAATGCCGTTGTTCTCGACGGCGCCGGCCGCAACCATGTACCGCCCCCGCAAAAGCGCGCGCCCGAAGTCGGCGTCAGTGTAGTTGGCGGCCCGCAGGAGCGACGGCAGCAGCCGCAGTAACGCCACGACGTCGCTCTCGCAGTAATCGAGGATCTGCTGGCGCTCAATGTCCGTCCACGGTCCGCCGCGCATGATAAGGTCACGCATGGCGACCTTCTCCTCGCCCCCGATGTTGGGCAGGCCGAAGTGCAGCAGCGCGCCGATGAGGCCGTTACCGTGGGCGTTGCCGCCACCGTTAGTGAGGCGGCGGAACTCAGCGAACAAGTCGAGCATCCGGCGAGGCCGTGGCCACCCCAAGGCGTCGAAGCACGAGGCCTCGGCGCTGGCGTAGTAGGCCACGAACAACTCGTCGTCGCTGCAGGTAAAGGGGCAGCGAGCAAGCTCGCCGCCCCAGAGTCGGATGACTGTGCAGGTGAGGAGGCACTTGGCCACCATGCAGACGACGGTGGGCCTGTGCCCCGGGCGGGCGGCAAACTCAAAGTCGAGGGGCCAGATGTGCCGGAAGGCGAAGCCTGCAAGCCCTGCAGTGACATCATTCACCACGCAGCCGCTTCAGGACGGGGTGGTCAAAGCTGTCAATTAGCAGCCCCTTCCCGAACGCGATGCGGAGCAGTTCTTTGAAGCTGATGTCGGGCCATTTAGGCTCCGCCAACCCTGAAGGGGCCACAGAGATGTCGTAGCAGCCCGCCCTCATGTTGGATTTCATCCGTACCCAGTTCGGCACAGCTTCTTCGGCTGCAGCCCGGGCAGTCTCGTTCCACGCGTTGCTTCGCCCGTCGGCGGAGGGCAGCGTCAACGGCCACATGAAGACTGTCCCCGCACGCGTAATACCGAGGCGCATCTCGACGACCTTGGTCTCCGACGCCAACTCGGGCACAAGGCTCGAACTGATGGCATAAATTTCCCGGTCTTCCCGCAAATCCAGAGTAGCCATAATCAGGCGATGCTCCGGCCCGCCGTGGAGGCGGAAAAACTCCTGTGGGCCTGGCCGGCCAACACGGATGTGGGCGAGGACACGGCGAACGCCGGTCTCCTCCGCGCCGGCCGGGTCGATGCGCAGGGATGCGGGGTCGAAGGGGTCACGCTGTTTAGTACTATCAGACATGTTAAATTCCTTTCTTGATCGCAGGATTGGCAGGCAGGGCCTCATTATTCGGGCGCTCTTCACGGGCGCCAGCTGGCGCTTGCGACTGCTTCCGCTGTGCTCGAGCCGGTAAGAGCGCATCCGATGCATCGGCTACTACTTCCGCCTTCGGCTTCTGCCGCGACGTGCCGACACCTTTCTCACCGGGAAGTCCCGAGGCCGGCGGAGGACGCGGGGTGCCGGTTGCACGCGTCTGCTGAAGCAACACGATCAGGAGCCGATCGATGCTCTCCCGGGTGATCAGGCTGCGCCGGCCCGCCTTTATCCAGTCGAGGCGGGGACGATTTTCATACAGGAACGTTCGAGTAAAACCGCTGTATACGGTGGCGCCAGCGATCGTGAAGGCGGCCCGTTCGGGGGATGTAAGCTTGCTCGTCATGGTCCCTCGTGTTCGACGGTGCATTGTCGGACACGATAGAACACCAGGGGCTGTGCATTAGCCCGAACGCTGCTCGAGAGTTTTCCGCGAGCAGCGTTCTGAAACTAGGGTTTGCGTCTGGAGCGCGTGGGCTGCTCGTTCATGAGATCGGTGATAACCCCCCACTCGCTCCGAACTATGGGGCCACGCCGCACGGCGTTCTCTATCTGCCGCTTGAGATCCGCAATCTCCGCGGGCCTGCCCTCGCTATCGGAGGGCAGTGCTATTTCCATGAGCTGCTTGGCGACGTCCTGAAATCTCTCGCCCAAGCTCTTCTGCCCAGAAGCCTCTCGCCAAAGCGGTATCAGTCGCTGCAGGAAGCGCACCGTCGGTGTGCCAATCATCATATGCAGCAGCGGCACCTTAGCCCCTCGAGTAATTCCTGCTCGGGCGACCGTCTGCTTGAGAATTTCCTCGTACGCGAGGAGGCAAGCGTCGAGTTCGTCTAAGGCGGCGGCGTAGTTCTTTGCCGCCTGCGACGGTATGAGCGTGAGTCCTGCGTCGCCATATGTCGTCTCTGCGAACTCAGACAACAGCGCGGGCAGCGATCGTGCCGCCGCCAACGACGCCTTGGCTCTCTGCAGCAACCCCCGCGATTGCGCTACCCTGGCGGTCACCGCCCCCCTCTGCCGATACTCTACGCCCTTCAAGGTGCGGATCCGTATGCTATTGGCCAAAGTGAATTCGGCCACAAATGCACGAAGATCACGTTCAATCTGAGCCCAGTCTGGAGTGTGATTACGCCGCTTTGCTACCCGCTTGAGAACACGGAGAATGGCGTCGATTGCGTCTATTTCCTTGGTCATCGCCGTTTACTCGCGGGTTTTGCGGGCAACTGGGCCGATTTATTAACCGCCTTGACCGGTGCCGCAGAACAATAAGCGTCCCAGTCCTTCATGAAGGCGATCCGCTTTTCAAGGAGATCGCCACGGCGGTAGGCGGCCTCGACCCGATCGCCGACGGCGTGCGCTAGCGCCATCTCGGCGACCTCTCGCGGGTAGTCCGTCTGTTCGGCAGCCCAATCGCGAAGGCTGCTTCGGAACCCGTGGACAGTGATATCTGGTATCCCCATCCGCCGAAGCACCGCCGTCATCGACATGTTCGACAATGGCGCACCGGGTCGGCGGCCGGCAAAGACATGGTCGCTCTGCCGATAGCGCGCCTGCTCGTGAACGATCTCCAGCGCCCGACTGGCCAACGGCACACGATGGGTTCTGCCCGCCTTGATCCTTTCGCCCGGCACCGTCCAGAGGGCCGCGTCCAGGTCGAACTCCTGCCACCGGGCCCCTGTGGACTCGCTGGTCCTGGCGCCGGTCAGCACCGTGAACTCGAGGCATCGCGCGGCCACCCCGTCCTGATCACGCAGCCGCGCCATGAAGGCGGCGATGTGCCGGTAGTCGAGAGCGGGATGGTGCTGCACGCGCGCCGAACGAGGCTGCCTCGACAGGCGATGCTCCAGGAGCCCCTTCCACCTGCCTGGGTTCTCGCCCCTGCGCAGCCCGCCGGCTGTGGCCCAATCCAGGATCACCTCGATCCGGCCGCGGACACGCCTTGCCGTCTCGTTCCTGGTCTCCCAGATCGGCTCCAGGACCTTCAGGACCAAATCTGCGTCGATGGCAGCGATAGAGACATCGCCGAACACAGGGAGCGCGTAAGCCCTAAGGGTCGAACCCCACTGCGCGATATGCCTGGCATTTCGCCAACTGGATTGATGGGCGACGATGTACCGCTCCGCCGCCTCCCTGAAGGTTATCGCCTTGGCGGCCTCGGCTGCCTTGGCGACGGCCAGCGCCCGCCCCTCCTCGAGCGGATCGAGGCCCTCGGCGAGCATCTTTCGGGCTGCCAGTGCCTTGCGGCGGGCATCCGCGAGGCCTACGGCGGCAACGCCGCCCAAGCCCATATACCGACGCCGGCCGGCGTGCTGGTACCTCAGGATCCACGACTTGCTGCCCGACGGCGACACTTGTAAGTACAAGCCCTGCCCATCGGGATAGAGGCTGGGCTTTGTTGCCCGCCCAACAGTCAGGGTCGAAAGCTTACCATGCTGTCTTGCCACGCTCCGCTCCTGCCCACCACTGTACCCACCATATTGAGCTGGATTGTACAGGACTTAGGCGGACGCAACAGGATAGATAATGCCTAGATACAAGGGTTTACAGTGGTGGTTCAGACAGAGCGGGACGGACCGGAACAGTACTTATACGGACGCCGGGTCCGCCAGCTTTTCAAGGACTTGAATTCCGGAACGAGCGTGAGCAGGCGGCCGATGAAACTGTTGGGACTGTCGATGCGAGCCGCGATGGCCATTCTCGCCTTGTCTTCGGCGGCCTTGTCTTTGGCGGCTTGCAGCCGCGACTACGTCTTCGAGGGCAACGAGTACAGCAATCCGATCAGGAACAACCAGATCAAGGAGCTCTACAAGGCCCGGGATGCCTGCCTCGCCAAGAACGCCGTCCCCGCCGAAAGCACCAGTACAGACGTTGCCAGCGTCGCCAAGGCCGTTTCCCTGTCCTGCGCGCCCGAAACCGACCGCCTCATCGCGGCCAGCAACCTCGACAAGGATCCGAAGGTCGCCAATGCGATCCGCAGCGACACCGACCGGAAGGCCACACTGTATGTGCTGAGGGCGCAACGATGAAGTTCCAGGGGATGAATTTCCAGGGCCTGCCCACCGGAGCCACACTGGCTGTTCTCGTGCTGTCGCTGGGCGCCTGCCACTCGGCTTCGGTGCTCAAAGGCTCGGGCTACAGCGACCCGAGGTTGTCGGAGCGGATCGAAAAGGCGTACGAGGAGCGCGACGCCTGCCTTGCCAGGAATGCCGCCCCGTCCGTCAGCGGCGAGGCGAATGTGGCCAACATCGCCAAGGCAGTCGCCCTGTCCTGCATGCCCGAGACCGACAAGCTCATCGCCGTAACCAACCCGTTTCAGGACCCCCAGGTGACAGCGTCAATCCTGAGGGACAACGACGGCAAGGCCATGCGCTATGTCTTGCTGGCCCGCGGCGAAGGGCCGAACTAGGGACCCGACGTCTCAGTTACCAGCCGTCTCAGTTACCAGCCGTCTCAGTTACGAGTCGTCTCAGCCGCCCAATCCCGCGCGCGCGATGGCCTGCGCAACCTCGCTGTCTGTCTCCATCGGGGCAATGGAGGCGCCGAGCTGCCGACGGCATTCGGCCGTCAGCTGATTGGTGCGCTGGTCGTTGCAGGGCTTGCGGCGCTCGATATGCGCGGCGCAGAAATAGAAGGCCATGCCGCCCACGATCCAGAGAAAGATCGACATGTCGATGGCGCGATCGAACACGCGATCGACCGGAGGCGCTTCGCCCTTGGGAGCCGACAGCGAGACGAAGAACCGCAGCACCACGATGCTGAGCGGCAAGGTCGCCGCGCCACAGGCGAGGTAGATCAGGATGAGTCCGCCCAGCGTCACGCGGCGCCCTTTCCGGACTCCTCGCTGCGCGCCCGCTCGATGGCGTCGAGAATCTCGGTCAGACCCACCCAGTAGACGACGCCCTGCTTGGCCAGTTCATGGCGTATGGTGCGGATCAAACCCGCCTTCCTGATCAGCAGGTCCGCGAGTTCGATCTTGGCGGACTGGTTCGGCACGAATGGTTCTCCAGACTGATCACAGCGCTTTGCCCAATGTGCGCGAACGGACGATGACCGACAAGGGCGATGCGTCACGATGGCCCCAGGGACGATGGGCAGGGCTATCGCATATGACCAAGGATCCTTCGCTACGCTCCAGGGCGGGGATTACCCCGCCCGAGATGACACTTAATCCTTTGCATCGGCGCACTGCGTAAATTCCAGCAATAGTGTCATCCTGAGCGTAGCGAAGGATCTTTCTCTGCCCTCTGAACGCGAGCCGCTACGCCAATTTACCCCATATGCGATAGCCCTAGGAATGATGGGGCTCCTAGAGCCTCAGCAGCCAGGCCTCGACGCTGCCCTTGCCCTTGACCTCGATGGCCCCGCGCGCTTCGAAGACGAACAGATCCTTCAGCTTCTCGTAGACCGGGCGCGTGACCTGGACCGAGTCGGGGATTCCGCCCGATTCCATCCGGCTGGCGAGATTCACGGTGTCGCCCCACAGATCGTAGATGTACTTGCTCTTGCCGATGACGCCGGCCACCACGGGGCCGCTGTTGATGCCGACCCGCAGCTTCATGTTGACCTGGTGCTCAAGCGCATGCTCGCGCGTGATGTGGACCATGCGAATCGCCATGCGCACCATGCGTTCGGCATGGTTGTCCACGTGCACGGGCATGCCGCACACCGCCATATAGGCATCCCCCACGGTCTTGATCTTTTCGATGCCGAGTTCCTGGGCCGCCACGTCGAAGCGCGTAAACAGGCCGTTGAGCAGCGTCACGACCTCCTGCGGCGGCATCTCCGAGGAGAGCGCGGTGAAGCCCACGAGATCGGCGAAGGCGACCGTAACTTCGGCAAAGCCGTCGGCAATGCGCTGTTCGCCGCCGCGCAGCCGGTTGGCGATCGGCGCCGGCAGGACGTTGAGGAGGAGTTCCTCGTTCTCGCGGTTCTTGCCCTCGATCACGGTGTTCTTCTCGCGCAGTTCGTCGACCATCCCGTTGAAGGCAACGCAGAGCTGGCCGATCTCGTCGCGGCTGCGGACCGGCACGCGGGCGCCGTAGTCGCCGGCTGCGAAGCGCTTCACGCCGGCGGTCAGGTCGCGCAATGGCCCGAGCAGGGCGCGCGACAGCCAGCCGCTGGTCACCACCACCACCAGCAGGGCGAGGCCACCGACGATCGCCAGGTCCTGTCGCAGCCGGTAGACCGGCGCGAAGGCCTCGGCGCTGTCGATCTTGGCGATGAGCGCCCACTTGAGTCCCGGGATCGAGAGCGGGCCCCACGACGCCAGCGTCGGCACCCCGCGATAGCCGATAATTTCGCCGGTCCCCTCGACGCCCGCCAGGGCCGAACGGCTGGCCTTGGTGTCGATGCGCTGGATCAGGACCGGCGTGTCGAAACGGCGGATCGTGTCCATCTCCGCCTCCGATGTGCCGACGGCCTTCAGCTCGGCGAAGTAGTGGTCGCGATTCTCATAGAATGCCCGCGGGGCCGACCTCGCCAGGTTGTCGGGGCCGACGAGATAGGCCTCGCCGGTGGCGCCGAAGCCTTCGTGACGCCAGCGGCGGTCGCCGGTCACGACCTTGTCGATCTCGTTGTCCGACAATTGCGCGACCAGGACTCCAATCACGATTCCCTCGTCGATCACGGGCGCCGCCATGAAGGCCGTGGGCTCGCCGCCGGCCGGCGCATACAGCCCGAAGTCCTCGAGGCAGACGGCCGACCGGTCGGCCGATCCGCCGCAGCGGGCGACAGCAGCGGCAAGGTTGGTCTTGCGATAGGGCCCGACCTGGGTGGAAGTGGCGAAGTCCACCTCCTTGTCGACGCCGTAGACCATGCGGCCCGACTTGGCGTCGGCAATCATGAAGTCATCGAAGCCGAGTGTGGTGGCGGCCGCCCGCATCAACGGGTGATAGACGGCGTGCAGCTTGCTGTAGCTGCTGCCGTCGCCAGCATCGTCGAGCAGTCGTCGCCGTTCGGCGGGGTGCGGGTTGGCCACGATGTAATGGTACTGGAGGTAGATGGCGCCGGAACCGACCGGCAGGTAGTCGGCCAGCGGCGGTTCCTTGCCGAGAACCCGGCTGATCTCCGGCAGGAAATGCGCGATGTACCAATCACTCACCTTGCCGCGCATGTCGTCCGACAGCGGCTCGCGGTCGAGCTCGCCGAACGCCCCGCGGAACCCTCGCGCCGCCTCGACCACCATCTTGGAGGTGGCGAGAAGGCGCAGCTCGGCATGGATGCTCCGGAAGTAGGTCTCGACCTGACGGGCCTTGAGCTCGCGCGCCGTCGTAAGCTGGTTGTAGATCGCCTGCTCCAGCGCGTCGCGTGCCCGCACGTAGCCCAGGACGCCGGTGACGAGGACGGCGATGGCCCCCAGCAGGGTCAGGATCGCGAACAGCCTGAGCCCCAGCCCCCAGCGCACCGGACGGTCGGAGGCCGGGCGATCGGAGGCCGGGCGGTCGGAGGCTGCGCGGCTGTCGCTGCCGACGGACAAGCCTTATCCCTTCTTCGGCGTGTAGGCGCCGCCCGCCGAGGCCGCACGCACTTCTGCGGCTGTCTTGGCCTTGCGCAACAGCACGAGCTTGGCCGCCTCGTCATCGAGCATGGCACGGGCATTCTTGACGATCGCGGCGGCATGCTGCACCGGGAACTTCACCGCCCCGTTCTCGTCCATGTGAATGAGATCGCCCGGGGCCACGTCCATGCCACCGACCGAGACCGGCACATTGACGGACTGCACCGCCATCTCGCCATGGCCGGCGGTGACGCCACCCAGCAGCAGCTGGAAATTGAGCTTGCGAATGGCATCGACATCGCGCGACGGGCCATTCGACAGCATGCCGACGCAACCCACCGCCATCATCGAACTGATCATCATCTCGCCGGCGAGACCGGCCTTGGCCATCAGCTCGGGCGGCCATTTCTGCTGGATGACCAGGATGGTCGGCTTCTTCATCGCGTCGAGCGCATCGATCAC
>CANJHI010000216.1 GCA_947474005.1 Alphaproteobacteria bacterium
CAGCCGAGCGATCCCTTGGTCAGTACCTGACCCTGCAGGATGTCGCCCTGGCCTTTCAGGATCTGTTTCAGGATCAGTTCCTTGTCGATGGCATAGTCGAACGCCTCGCGCACGCGCGGGTCATCGAAGGGCTTGCCAGCGGGATCGAACGTCAGCACCAGTCCGACGGTGGTCGGGATGCTCGCCACCCTGGCGCTGCCGGAGCTGTTGACCTGGTCGATCAGGTCGATCGGTACCTCCTCGATGATCTGGGTCTCGCCAGTGACCAGCGAGGCCACGCGTGTCGACCCGTCGGGAATGGTACGGATGACGATCTTGTCGACCTTGGGCGCGCCACCCCAGTAATTCTTGTTGGCGCTCAGCGTGTAATGGTCGCCCGGCACCCACTCCTGGAAGATGAACGGCCCGGTTCCCATCGGCCTGTTCTCGACCCCCTTCACACCGACCTTGTCGTAGTAGTGTTTGGCTTCGATGACGATGTCGGAAAGGCCGCGTAGCAGGGTCGGGAAGACTGCCTTGGTCTTGAGGTCGACCGTGTACTTGTCGACCGCGACGGCGCTCGCAACCTGATTGATGCGGGCGGCCTGGGCGTAGGCGGTCTTGGGGTCGAGGACGCGGCTTATGCTGAACACGACGTCGTCGGCGGTGAACTCCACGCCATCACTGAACTTCACGCCCTGCCGCAAGTGGAAGCGCGTGGTCGTCGGGTCGATCATTTCCCAGCGAGTTGCGAGGCCGGGATGGAGATCGCCCTTGTCGTCGCGCATCACCAGCATGTCGTTGGTCTGCGACAGCAGGCTGAGCGAGGCGAAGGAGCTGGTGCCCGCGCGCAGGCTGTCCGGAAAAACCGCTGCGCCGACCGTAAGGACCTTGTCGGCGGCGAGGGCGGGAACACCGAGGGCGAGCAGGGGCGTCAGCAGGGCGAAGAGGGAGCGACGGTTCATCGGGCGGTCCTTCAGTGGAGGGGACGAACGAGGTGACAGGCGGCTTGGTGGCCGCCACCGAGGTCGGTGAGTTCGGGATCGTCGGTACGGCAGGCCGCCATCGCGTAGGGGCAGCGCTTGTGGTAGCGGCAGCCCGGTGGAACGGCGCGGGCGCTGGCGATCTCGCCCACCACTTCGGTGCGGGACCGGACCACGCCCGGCCGGCCGGCCGGTACTGCGCTCAGCAGGGCGCGCGTGTAGGGATGCTGCGGCGACTTGTAGAGCGTGGCCTTGTCGGCGATTTCGACGATCCGGCCGAGGTACATGACCGCCACCCGGTTCGCGACGTGCCGCACGATGCGGAGGTCGTGCGAGATGAAGAGAAAGGTGAGGCCGAATTCCCGCTGCAGGCCCGTCAACAGGTTGACGACCTGAGCTTGCACGGAGACGTCCAGCGCGGAGACCGGTTCGTCGCAGACGATGAAATCGGGCCGCAAGGCAAGCGCGCGGGCGATCCCGATGCGCTGGCGCTGGCCGCCGGAGAATTCGTGCGGATAGCGCTGGGCGTGCTCCGCCGCCATACCGACGAGCGGCAGCAACTCCTCGACGCGGGCGCGGCAGGTGTCGGCGGACTGTCCAGCGAGGCGCATCGGTTCGGCAATCAGGGATCCCACCTTCATGCGAGGATTGAAGGAACTGCCGGCATCCTGAAAGATGAGCTGCATCCGCTTGCGGACAGAGCGAAGCTCAGCATCGTCGAGCTCGGAGATCTCGATATTGTCGAAGCGCACGGTGCCCGATGTCGGCTCGATCAACCGCGTCAGCAGCCGGCCGGTGGTCGACTTTCCGCATCCGCTTTCGCCGACCAGTGCCAGTGTTTCGCCGCGGTCGATCGTGAAGGAAACACCATCCACGGCACGGACCGTTCCGGTCACGCGCCGGCTGAAGGCACTCGCACGGATGGGATAGTGCTTTTCCAGCTTGTCGACGCGGATCAGATGGGCCGCCACGGTCATGCCGCCGGTCGGCCGGTGCGCAGGCAGGCGGCATCGTGTGTGGCACCCAGTGGCGCGAAAGCCGGGATGCCGCTTCGGCACGCATCGCGGGCATAGGAGCAGCGCGGGTGAAAGGCGCATCCGGCCGGCAGATCGAAGGGGCTCGGGACGTTGCCCTCGATGGCGGGCAGCGTTTCGCGATCCTCGTCATCGAGCGGCGGCATCGAGCGCAGCAGGCCTTCCGTGTAGGGATGGCCCGGCCGGTCGAACAGCGCCGCCACCGGCGAGCGCTCCACGACCCGGCCCGCGTACATGACCAGCACGTCGTCGGCGAACTCGGCAATGACCCCCAGGTCGTGCGTGATCAGAAGGATCGACATGTGCAGCCGCTGCTGCAGATCGCGCAGCAGCTCGAGAATCTGCGCCTGCGTCGTCACGTCGAGTGCGGTGGTCGGCTCGTCGGCGATCAGGAGCTTGGGGCCGCAGCTCAATGCAATGGCGATCATCACGCGTTGCCGCATGCCGCCGGAGAGTTCGTGCGGATAGGCGCGCATGATCTGGCCGGGCGAGGGAATACGCACGAGCGACAGCAGTTCCTCTGCCCGCACGCGCGCCGTCGCTCGGGAGAGGCCGAGCTGGATCCGAAGCGGCTCCATCACCTGGTGGCCGATGGTGAGGATCGGGTTCAGCGATGCCATCGGATCCTGGAAGACCATGGCGATTTCGCGTCCGCGGACGGCCTGCATCTGCCGCTCGCTCAGGCCCTGGAGGTCACGCCCGCCAAACCGGATGCGTCCCGTCGTCAGTCGCGCCGACTCCGGCAGCAACTGCATGAGGGCCATCGCGGTTACGCTCTTGCCGCTGCCGGATTCGCCGACGATTCCCACAGTTCGACCAGGCCGAACCTCGAAGCTCACGTTCCGCACGGCATCGAACGATCCCTGTCGCACATCGAAGGCGACGGTGAGATCCCGTACTGACAGAAGGGGCGATGCTTCCATTCGCTGGAATTCCAGCAAGAACCGCACCAGTCGCCATGACTCGGCGGTGCATCAGCACCACCTCACATTTTAATGGTTCCGAACACGGCGCGGTACCGTGCGTGCCCGACCTGCTCCCATGCGGCGCGATCGCGCCGCCTCGCAGCCGGTCTGACCATTGTTCGTCACTCGACAAAAGAGATCGGCCGAGGCAGGGAGTCGGAATGACACATTCCGACATTCCGGCGCTGCCGGCGAGATTCCAAGGCCAGATGATCGCCACCAAGGGCGCAGAGATCCATGTCCGCGTCGGCGGCAAGGGCCCACCCGTCCTGCTGCTGCACGGCTTCGGCGAGACCGGCGAGATGTGGGGGCCTTTGGCCGCCGCCCTGGCGCCCAGCCGGACGGTGATCGTGCCTGACCTGCGCGGCCTCGGCCTTTCGTCCAAGCCGCCCGGCGGCTACGAGAAGGCGAGCCAGGCCCGCGACGACATCCGCGTGGTGCTGGAGAAGCTCGGCATCGGCCGCACTGCCATCGTCGCACACGACATCGGCAACATGGTGGCCTACGCCTACGCCGCGCAGTTTCCCGCGGACACGGAGAAGCTCGCGGTGATCGACGCACCGCTGCCCGGCATCGGCCCGTGGACCGAGATCCTGCGCAACCCGCTGCTCTGGCATTTCTCGTTCGGCGGCCCCGATGCGGAGCGATTGGTCGCCGGCCGCGAACGCATCTATCTCGACCGCTTCTGGAATGAATTCTCGGCCGACCCGAAAAAGTTCGGCGAGGCCGCGCGCGACTTCTATGCATCGCGCTATGCGGCGCCGCTGGGGATGCGCGCGGGCTTCGCACAGTTCAAGGCGTTCACCCAGGACGCGGTCGACAATGCGACGTTCGGCGCCACCAAACTGGGGATGCCCGTGTTGGCGGCAGGCGGGGAGAAATCCTTCGGCACGACCATGGGCGATATCATGAAGTACGTCGCGTCAGACGTGCAGACAGAGATCGTCCCCGATTCGGGACACTGGATCATGGAGGAAAACCCCGAGGCGACCGTGGCCATGATCGTGGCCTTCCTCGCCAAATGAGGTTCTGGCCTCTCGCGTTCGCCCTGGCGGCGCTTGCGTCGACGGCCGAGGCGCAGACGCCGCCGTCACGGCAGCGGCTCGCGCCGGCTGAATTCGACTTCTCCGCGGCGGGATCGGCCGGCGCCGGCACGTCGGGGATCGCCGCGATCCAGACGATCGTTCTGAAAGGCGATCCGACGAAGGCCGGCCTTTATACGATCATGCTGCGCATTCCTGCCGGTACGCGGATCGCGGCCCACACCCATCCGGACGATCGCATCGGCACCGTGATCTCGGGGACTTGGTATTTCGGCTACGGGCCGACGTTCGACGCCGCGGCGTTGCGTGCGTTGCCGCCCGGCAGTTTCTACACCGAGCCGCCCGGCGACCCGCATTTCGCGGAAACCCGGCAAAGCGCCGTCGTGCTGCAGATCACCGGCTTCGGCCCGACGGGAACGACCTATTGAGAGGCTTCCCGTCGACCGGTTCCCGCGAATAGAATGCGGACCACAAAGGAGTCCCCCAATGGACCTGACATTCGGCACGGAAGAACTGGCCTTCCAGCAGGAAGTGCGAAGCTGGCTGAAGGAAAACCTGACGCCCGAGATCATGGGCGAGTCCAAGGTCGGCCGGAACGCCTATGTGTCCAAGGAACGCCTGGTCGACTGGCAAAAGCGCCTGGCGAAGAAGGGCTGGCTGTGCACCGGCTGGCCCAAGGAATTCGGCGGGCCGGGCTTCACCACGACGCAGAAGTACATCTTCGAGATGGAGATGGCGAAGGCCGGCGCGCCCGGGACCTCGCCGTTCGGCCCCAAGATGTGCGCGCCGGTGATCATGAAATACGGCTCGGCCGAGCAGAAGGCGCGCCACCTGCCGCCGATGCTGAATTCCGACCTGATCTGGTGCCAGGGCTACTCCGAGCCGGGCTCGGGCTCGGACCTCGCCAGCCTGCGTACCAAGGCCGAACTGCACGGCGACCATTACATCGTGAACGGCCAGAAGACCTGGACGACGCTTGCCCAGACCGCCGACTGGATCTTCTGCCTGGTGCGAACGTCGAACGAGGGCAAGCGCCAGGAGGGCATCTCGTTCCTGCTGATCGACATGAAGACGCCCGGCATCTCGGTCGAGCCGATCATCACCTCGGACGGCAATCGCGCCGGCACCCAGGAAGTGAACTCGGTGTTCTTCACCGACGTAAAAGTGCCGGTCGAGAATCGGGTCGGCGAGGAGAACATGGGCTGGACCTACGCCAAGTACCTGCTCGAGTTCGAGCGCGGCGGTAATCCTTACAGCCCGCGCCTGCGCTCGGGCTTCGAGAGACTGAAGCGGCTCGCGATGTCGATGCCGGACGGCGAGGACTCGATCATGGCCGACACGGCATGGCGCGAGAAGCTCGCCCGCATGGACATAGAAATCTCCGGCCTCGAGATGTTCGAGCAGGAGTTTTACTCCAAGCTGGCATCGGGCCAGAACCCGGGCCCGCTGTCGTCCATGATCAAGCTGCGCGGCACCGAGGTGATGCAGCAGGTCCAGGAATCCGCCGTCGAGGCCGCGGGCTATTACAGCATCCCGTTCCCCGAGCAGCGCACCTGGAACGCCAACGTCGAGCCGATCGGCCCCGAGGGCGTCGACGTGCTGGCGCCGCGCTACTTCAACGGCCGCAAGATGACGATCTACGGCGGCTCGTCGGAAGTACAGCGCGGGATCATGGCGAAAGCGATGCTGGGGCTCTGACCCCCTCCGGCCTGGGCCACCTCCCCCGAGACGGGGGAGGAGAAGAGAAGATACGAAATAGATCCCCTCCTCCCCTGTCTCGGGGGAGGTGCCCCGAAGGGGCGAGGGGGTCGGGAGAACAGCGATGCGCCTAGCCTTCAACGACACCGAACTCGCCTTCCAGCGCGAAGTGCGCGACTGGATCACCGCCAACATGCCGCCCGAAGTGGCGGAGGAAAGCCGGCGCAGCCGGTCGAGCCACGTCTCCAAGGAGCGGCTGCTGCAGTGGCAGAAAAAGCTCGCGGGCAAGGGCTGGCTCTGCCCCAACTGGCCCCAGGAATATGGCGGCGCGGGCTGGAATTCGACGCAGAAGTTCATCTTCGAGATGGAGATGGCGCGCGCCGACTCGCCCTATCTCTCCTCGTTCAGCATCAAGATGGTAGCGCCGGTCCTGATGAAATTCGGCAGCGACGCGCAGAAGAAGCGCTTCCTGCCCAAGATCGCCGCCGCCGAGGAACTGTGGTGCCAGGGCTATTCCGAGCCGGGCTCGGGCTCCGATCTCGCCTCCCTGCGCACGCGCGCAATTAGAGAAGGCGACCACTACCTCGTCAATGGCCAGAAGATCTGGACGACCAACGCCCACTGGGCCGACTGGATCTTCTGCCTGGTGCGGACCTCGACCGAGGGCAAGAACCAGGAAGGCATCTCGTTCCTGCTGATCGACATGAAGTCGCCGGGCATAAAAGTCGACCCGATCTATCTCGTCGACGGCACGCGCACGCCGATGCGGCACGAGGTCAACCAGGTCTTCTTCACCGACGTGAAGGTGCCGGTCGAGAACCGCGTCGGCGAGGAGAACAAGGGCTGGACCTACGCCAAGTACCTGCTCGAGTTCGAGCGTGGCGGCCAGGCGCACGGCCCGCGCCTGCGCAAGGCGTTCCGGCACCTGCAGCATCTCGCCCACAGCCAGATCGATCGCGGCGAGCCGCTGTCGGACAACCAGACCTGGCGCGAGAAAATGGCGGCGCTCGAAATGGAGATCGACGCCGTGGAGATGAACGAGATGATGTTCTACTCCAGCCTCAAGACCGGCGAGGCGCCCGGCCTGATGGCCTCGGTGGTCAAAATGCGCGGCACCGAAGTGGGCCAGAAGGTGACCGAGCTCGCGGTCGAGGCGGTGAGCTGGTACGGCGTGCCCTTCACCGAACTCCGCAACTACGACAGCAACGTCGTGCCGGTCGGCGGCGAATATGTCGACGATGCCTCACCGCGCTACTTCAACACCCGCAAGAGCACGATCTACGGCGGCTCGTCCGAGGTTCAGCGCAACATCATGGCCAAGGCGATGCTGGGGATTTGAGTTTCTCTACGTGCGCCGAGTTGTGCAAGTTGATTGCGATTGATCGCTTCCGGCGGTCCGTGTTAGCCAATTGCTCATTACGCGATTTGGACGTGAGGCAAGCAGACAGGCTTGCAATGCGCAGAGAGTGAATCTCTCTCTGCGGCGTCGGATTTTTACCCCGGGGGAGTTCTATGAAGTCGTTTCTTGCTACCGTTCTCGGCCTGTGCCTGTTCGCGAGCCCCGTAGTTGCGCAGAACGCTGATTTCACGCTGGTCAATGCCACCGGTTATCCGATCGAAGAAGTCTACGTCTCGCCGACAAAGTCGAAGAGCTGGGGTTCCGACATCCTCGGGAAACACACGGTTGGCGATGGCGAGGCATGGAAGCTCTCCTTCCCGCAGGCCAAGAACCAGTGCTTCCAGGATCTGATGATCGTTTTTGAAGACGATCAGTCCAAGGTTGTCTGGGAGAATTTCAATCTCTGCGAAATCAACAAGATCACCCTGACCTACAACCGCAAGTCTGGTGAGACGGCTGCCAAGGTCGAATGAGGGCCGAATGATGCAGCCTCGGCCTGAGGCGCGTCTGGCTGAAACGAAAGCCGGGGGGACAAAATGGACTACCGCAACCTCGGTCGCGCCGGCCTGAAAGTTTCCGAGATCTGCCTCGGCACCATGACGTTCGGCAATGGTGCCGATCAGGACGGTGCCACGGCGATGGTCAATGCCGCACTCGAAGCGGGCGTGACCTTCTTCGACACCGCCAACTCCTATGTCGGCGGCGTGTCGGAGAGGATGCTGGGCGTGGCGCTGAAGGGCAGGCGCCAGGACGCCATCATCGCCTCCAAGTTTTTTAATCCGATGGGGCATCGGCCAAACGACTCAGGCATGTCTCGGCTGCACATCAAACAGCAGATCGAAGGATCGCTGAAGCGACTGCAGACCGACTACATCGACGTCTATTTCATCCATCACGTCGACCACCAGACGCCGCTGGAGGAGATGCTGCGCGCGCTCGACGATCTCCAGCGCGAAGGCAAGATCCTCTACACCGGCTGCAGCAACTTCGAGGCCTGGCGCCTGATGGAGGCGCTGTGGCAGAGCGAGACCGGGGGCTGGGCGAGCTTCTCGGCTTACCAGCCGCAGTACAGCCTCGTGGTGCGCGACATCGACGAGGAGATCGTGCCGGCGCTGCAGCTGAAAGGGCTGGGCTGCGTCGCCTGGTCGCCGATGGCGTCGGGCTATCTCGCCGGCAAGTACACGCCGGGCAGCCTGAAGGTGCAGGGCACGCGCTCGGCCGAGGGCTGGGGCTTCCAGAACAGATTCTTTGCCCCCAACCACGCCGAGATCCTGCAGACGCTGCTCGATACC
>CANJHI010000217.1 GCA_947474005.1 Alphaproteobacteria bacterium
GACGCCGCTCTTGAGGTTGTCGGGCACCAGCAGGCGGGGCGCCGCACCATAGAAACGGAACATCCGTACGTGAGCCCCGATCCAGTCCGGCAGCCTCTGCGTCCACGTCACCGATATCGACACGCCGCGCCACGGTCTGATCCGCGTGGTGCCGCAGAACCTCAACGCCCTGCTGGCCTCGTTCGGCCCGCGCTGAACGCGGGCCCAACTTTCAAAAAGCGGCCCAAATCGCACGACGATTCGAGCGGCCAGAACGCCTCGAAAAGCCAGCAAATCCCGGCTTTTCGGTACACGAGCGGGCCCACCTGAACGAGGGGAGTGTTGGGCCCGCACGTCGGGTTTCGGCGAAAGCGACAGTTCCTCGTCCGCGACTCAGGAGCCGCAGTCGGCCGTAAAAATCCCTCGGCCAAAAAGCCTCGGGAGAAACGCGTGCGCGTTGGCTCGGCACGTCCCGTCAGCACCGGCGTCCGAACGGCCGTCGGAGGGTGCTGCGGTTTGTTGAAGGCCACGGGTCAGGACCCGCGGGGGCGCCCCTTCTCCTCGAGGGAGTGTACCCGATGGGACGGGCGGGGCTTTGCCAAATTCACTAGCGATCGACTCTTCGGATCGAACTTGGAAGGCTTGGGCACTGTAACGCTTTCTCCAAGCCGATTAGTTCGACAATCCATTCCAATCTATGCGGCAACACGTTCATGCGCGCGACCTGAAGCGCTCCAAACACCGCCTGAGAGAGGGTTTCTCTATCAATCGAGGTCGATACGGCAGGGTGAGCAAACAAGTCTACGCTCGAACTTACGCGAAGATCTGGATACCGCCTCCCCGAAATACGAATTGCCTTGCGCTCATCAATCAAAGCAATGGCGTTGTGCTCAACCGCATATTCGACGCCGGTGAGGTCGGCGCGCAGCTCCGGGTCGTCGGGCAGCGCGCCGCCCGCCTTCAGCCAGTCGCGCAGGTTGCCCCACATCTCGGCGCGCTTGTTGGCGTAGAGGCTCTTGGCGCCGTCGCCGTCCCAGCGCGCGGCTGATGCGCCGAAGTTGACGCCCTGCACGTGCTGGACGCCCAGCTGGCGCAGGCGATCGACCACGCCGGCGCCCAGTCCCGTCTCGTCGACGAAGACGGCGCGCACGCCGTGCCCGAAGGCGATCTCGGCCACGCGGCCGGCCAGCGTCATCAGGTCCATGCCGCGGTGCTTCTCGACGGCGAAGGAACGCGCGTCGCGGCCACGGCGGAGCACGATCACGCTGCGGTCGTCGCCGAAGCGGGCGACATCGACGCCCATCACCAGCGGCGCGTGGTGGTCGGGTTCGGGGACGCGGCGCATGGCGTCCTCGACGCTCTCGCCGTCGATCAGCTGCATGGTGCCGGCGCGCGGGAACTGGCCGCGCACGCGCACCCGCACGAAATCCGAATCGGCGCCGTAGTCCTTCACCCACTGGTCGAGCTGCTTCTTGTCGGTGAGCGAGACCTTGCGCGAATCCACCTGCTGGCGATGCCAACGATCGCGGAAGCGGCCGAAGCAGGCGTGGAAGCGGCCCGAGGTGCGCGTCGGGTTGCCGAAGGCGACCCAGACGATCTCGGTGCCGGCGTCGGTCAGCGCGCCTTCCGCCGTCTCCCAGATCGGCTCGGCGATGGCCGAGGCCTCGTCGAAGACGAGCAGCACGCGGCTGCCCTTGTTGTGCAGGCCGGCGAAGGCCTCCGGGTTGTGCGCGGCCCACGGCACGCAGTCGATGCGGCCCGCGCCTTCGGGCACCGGCAGCACCGAGGCGAGCGAGGCAGCACCCAGCTCGGCGAAATCGTGGGTGGCGACCAGGCCCTGCCATTTGGCGAGTTCGGTCCAGGTCTTGGTTTTGAGCTGGGTCTCGGTGTTGGCGGTCACGACGCCGCGGGTCGACGGCACGGTGGCCGAGGCCCACAGGATCAGCCACGCCACCAGCGCCGACTTGCCGACGCCGTGGCCCGAGGCGACGGCGATACGCACGGGGCTTTCCCCTGCCTCCAGCTTGCGGCCGATCTCGCGCAGCACGTCGGCCTGCCACGGCTCGGGTCCGAGATGGTCGCGCAGCGGGCCGGGTTCGCCCCAGGGGAAGGCCCAGGTGACGAAGCCCAGCGGATCGCGGCGGTAGCGTTCTACGCGGATCAGGCGCTCGCGCTGGAGATCAGCCTCTTTGGTTCTTGCTCTTGCCAGCATGGGGCTTCTCCTTGGCGTCTTCGGCCTGCTTGGCCTTGTCATAAGCGTCGGCGCGCGGTGCTGCCGCGGCGAGACGCTGGGCGAGATCGAAGGGCAGCGGCGGCGGGGCCGATTTGCCGCGCTCGCTGTAGACCTCGGGGCGATGGGCCTTCAGCAGGAACTGCAGCAGGCGGTTGTCGTACTGCTGCACCGAGCCGACGCGCTGGCCGTTACGGAACACGGCGCGTTCGGTGCCGTGCAGCGCGCGGCGCATGGCGTCGTCCTGCAGGCGCTCGATGCCGAGCTGCAGCGCCTCGTCCCAGCGCGCCGCAAACACCTCGTCGGCGGCGCGGCGCTTGTAGAGCGGGCGGCGCGGGAGGCCGGCGCGGGCGGCGGCGAAGGTGATCGAGCCGGTGCGGCCGAGGTGGTGCAGGAAGGTGTTGATCTGCTTGGGTAGCAAGGTTAGGGGCGTGATCGGCTGGGATGCCTGTTTCGGACGCGGGGTCGCGTGTGAACGCGACGACGCGTGTGAACGCGACGAAGCACGCCGGCTTGGGGCCGGTCGGGGCATGGGAGACTCCTGGGTTTTCGGACATGAAAAAGCCCGTCGGGCTTCAGGGGCCGGGCGGGCTGGGATGCGGACAGACGTTCCGCGATGCTATCTGTTTTTATAGCATTTTCCTGCTGAACCTGCAAATCTATTTTTCAACTCCCGCTCCCTCAGGGAGTCACGAAGCCCACGGCCTCCTATTGGGCGGCATTGCCACTAGGGGTAGTGGCAGCAACGCGACAGATGCCAGCAAAGTGCTGTCATCCGAGTGGAAAGGGTTTGAATCCCCCAACGTCGCGCGAGGCGTCGCCGTTCAGGCCTTCGATGACGCAGTTGGACGGCAGGAGCGACCAGTCGCGGCCGCAGGTCACGTCAGCCGTGCGGCAGGGTGAGCAGGTCCTGGGAGCCGCCCGCACCGACCGTCTGGAAGGTGACGAGCGTTCCCCCATGGTCATCGGTCGCCAGATTGAAGTTGCTGGCCACGTAGCTGCCGAACAACGTGACCGCCGCGTGGAGCATGCCGCTGGTCAGTGTCAGCGTGCCGCCGGCCGGCCCGCCGCCCGCGGGGGCCCAGTCCGCCGTCGTCCCCCCTGCCCCCGGCGTATAGCCGATATGGGCGAAGTCGATCGCTCCCACCGTCGAGGCGAGGCCGGTGATATCGATGTCGCCAGCGTCCTGATACACCTTCACGGTGCCGGAGTTGATGTGGACGGACGCCGAGCCGCCGTTGTTGATCTCCGCGACGCCGCCATTCAGGGTAACGCCGGTGGCGAAACCACCCCCGTGGACGACCATGGTGCCACCGACCTGGATGTTCGTGTTGGTCGCCGTCGTGCCCAAACCCCAGACCCACTGCCCGCCGCCGGACCGCAGCGTCGCATTCATCGCGCTGGCGCCGTCATAGACGAACTCGTAGCCGCCGTTCAGCACCGTCGCGTTGGTCGCGATCGACCCGGCTCCCCAGACACGTTCGAAAGCCTGGTCCTGGATCGTCGCCGCGACCGAGTATCCCCCGGCGTAGACGAACAGATTGGTCCCGGAATACAGCGTCGTCGACGCAGCACTTCCCCCGGCCCATGCATTTTCCACCGATCCGCTGCTCTGGAGGAGTGCCCCCAGGGTCACGCCACCGGAGAGAACGTGGATGGCGCCACCAAGCAACACCGCGCTGCCGGCAACCTGGACCTGGCCGGCGGCCGGGCCGGAGGGAACGGTGAAGGAGCTTCCGGCGCTGCCGCCGGACGATACGTGAAGGGTGCCGCCGGCATACACCGTGGTGCCCATGACGAACCCGCCGCTGTCGACGATCTGGTTGCCGCCGCTCAGCACGGTCGTGTTCGAGGCCCAGCCCGCGCTCTTGATGTGCTGATAGCTCCCCGAGTTGAGCGTCCCCTCACTTGCGGTGGCGCTGACGGCGCCGCCGCCGCCGCCGACGACCTGGGTGCCGCCGCCGTTGACCGACGCCGCGGAGGTGGTGCCGTAGACACGGTCGTTTCCGCCGCGGGCGACCGTCGTGTTGCTGGCCGTGGCACCAGACCAGACGGCGTGAGTGCCGATGACGATCGATCCCGAATCCCCGGTGCCGGCGGCCATCTGCACGGAGCCACCGGCGCTGATCATGGTGGCGTTCGCGATCCCGCCCGAGACGGTCACGGTGCCGCTGGTGCCGACGGTGAGGCCGTTGCTGGTCTGCCCCGTGTCGACGGAAAGGCTCGATCCGGCGGCGCCGCCGCTGACGATGACCGTCCCCTGCGACACGGTAAAGCTCTGCACCACGCTGGCACCGTTCAATGCCCTGGCGAAGGTCGTGTCGGACGCCGCGAACTCCTGCATCTGAACGGTATAAGTGCCGTTGCTGAACGTCGTCTCGGGCAGCACCGCCGCCGTCGCCCAGTTGCCGTCGGCGTCCGCCGTCGCGGTGAGATGGCCGCCGTTCGTGACGATGAGGGTGGGCAGGGCGGCCCCGCTGACCGAGGTGAAGGTGAGCCTGGCGACATTGCCGCCGCCGATCTTGTTGGTATAGGCGCTGACGAAACTGCTGCCCATGGCAGCCCGCTGCTGGACGGCCGCGCCGTCGGCGCCGTTCCAGCCGAAGACGAGGCCGCCGTTGTAGACTGTCTGCGGCGTCGTCGACGGTACAATGCCCGCCGTGGTGGAGGTGAATGTCTGGGCGCTCCAGACCTGATACGACTCGAGGAACGGTGCCCCCACCCCCGTGGCGTAACCCGGGCGCATGCCCACGAGGGGCGCCGCCGCCGTCGGATAGGCGCCGTTCGGCAGGGAGACCGAGGTCACAGGCACTGGCGCCATCAGCGACGGATCGAGGGTGTTGTTGCCCCCGGCCTGGAAGTTGATCCCGACCTGGCCCGAATGGTCGAGAAGGTACTGCCCGGTGCCGTTTCCCGTGACGACGGCAAGCCCGTCGATGGCCAAGGCGCCGGCCTGCGCCGCATTGTAGGCGGGATTGAGGATTTGTCCCGAATCATTGACCGTCACGTAGAGGTTGAAGATCTTCTGGGCGGGGGCCGCCGCTCCGACCTCGATCTGGTACCAGTTCACGCCCGTGCCGGTCGTGGCCCGCGTGACGGGGAGGTTCGTGATGTTGATGATGCCGATGGGCGCGGTGCCGACGGTAATATTTTTCATCACATAGGGGTCGCTGCCGACGCCGGTCCCCTCGACCGTGTAGTTGCCGAAAGCGGTTATGGTCGGCAGGCTCACATCCGCGGCGGAAGTCGCCCCCTTGAGCACGATCGTGATCGGCGTGCCGGACTTGAGGCTCATCGCCCCGACATTGAAATCGAGCTCCGTGATGATCCCGCTGGTGGTGGCGCCCGCTGGCACCAGGTAGCCACTGCCGCCGGCAGGCAGGTGATTGTTGATGGTCTGCGGGGTGTAGCCCGTCGGCGTGTCGGTGTCGGCGAACAGGGTGACGGTGATGTCGCTGGCATCGACTTTATTGCCGGTTCCATCGGAGACGTTGATGAGGGGCCCCACGTCGTAGGCCCGGGTCAGGAAGTCCGAATAGCCGTTGCCGTAGGAATTCGTGGATTCGAAAAAGACCTTCGCATAATGATCGTAGACGACCGCATGAGGATCGTGGGCGACGGGGAGACTGGGGGACGTCACCTTCCCGGGGCCGGACGCAATCGCCCCGCCGAAGGCGTAGGTTGGATCCTGGTTCCACTCCTTGTTCAGCACGAGAGTAGCCGTGACGGCCCCGTTCAGCGACGTGGCCGTGGCGTTCCAGTAGCCGGCGGTGAAGCCCGCGATGAAATCACGCAGGACCGCGCCCCACTCGTTGTTGGCGCCGGTGTTGATCCGCAGACTCGAATCGTTGCCGGTGCCGTCCGCGTTGGCGAGGCCGCTCACCGTCGCGTTGCCCAGCGTCATGTAGATGCTGTTGGCGAGCTCGGCCGTTTTGATCGTGAGGGTGCCCTGAATCTGGCTGGTGGCGCGGGGCGTCAGGACGAATTTGTCGAAGGTGCCGTCGTAGGTGACGTCGTAGGCGTAGAAGCCGGCATTGTGCCAGACGTGGTTTCCATCGGCCGCGCCGTTGAAGTAGCCGGCGACCTGGATCTGGTGGGTGCCTCCCGCGGTCGTCGCCCCGCCGACCTCGAGCAAGTCAATGTAGTCGGTCCACTGTCCGGCCGAATAAGTGGTGCCGGGGACATTGCCCGCGATCGCCGTCGCCGGCGAGATCGCCATCCGCGGCTGCGAACTCGCATAGCCGCCCGTGGCGATGGCGGAAAAATTCTGGATGCTGCTGTCGCCGCCGCCGGCATCCTTGAGCGCGTTCCAGATGCCGCCGACGGCGTCGACGGTGCCGCCGCTGATGTTGTATCCGCGCGTGGCGCTGGTTCCGTTGGAATAGACGACCTCGACGGCCATCGGGAGGCCGAAGCCTTCGATGTCGGTGAGATTGCCCGCATCGGCGGCGGCGGGCGTGAAGGTCACCTCGAAGCTGTCGTAGCGATAGTTCAGCTTGTCGGCGGCGGTCGCGGGGCCCGTCGGGACAATCTGGCTTTCGGTGGTGATCTTGGCCTTGACGGAATTCCCCTCATCCGGCGCCGAGTCGGTGCTTTGCAGGATGAAGTAGATCTTCTGCCCTATTTGCGGCGTCTGGAAGGACAGCGGGGTGCTCGCCGCGGTGAGTGGAGTCCAGACGGGGTCGACGCCGCCCGCGTTGAAGTAGACGGCCCAGGCCGTGGCCTTGGCGTTCGGGCCGGAGACCTGTCCCAGCATGGCCGGCGTCAGGTCGACATTCACGGTTATAGTTTGCGCCATACCGCATCCCCCCAGCGCTCAGGACGGCCTTTAGACAGGCTTCCCGCACATCTCCCCGTGCCGATAATGTATCAGCACGCACAATGATGAAACTAAATTCCAGTCAATGTCGGAGGATTTTCCGGACGCCGCGCTCGCTGACATTGGCGAGACGGGAAGTCGCCCGGCTCGCGTCACCGCGGCAACCGCCGGCCGGAGAGCAACCCCCGACGCCCAGCGGCGTTCTGGTCGCATGGCACGCTTCCTCAGGATCCTCGGCTGGTCGGCCGGCATTTTGCTGTGTCCCGTCGCGGTAAGCGCCGGGGCACTCTATCTGTTCCTGAACTCGGACTACCTCCACGGCCAGCTCGAAGGCCGCGCCAGCGACTTTACCGGGCGCAAGACCAAGCTCGCCGGCTACTCGATCGAGTGGGGCTCGACTTCGCGCGTCCGGCTGCACGGCGTCGAGATCGCCAACGCCGCCTGGGGCAAGGCCCCGCACATGCTGAAGGTCGCAGAGGTCGATTTCGACATTCGCCTGTGGCCGCTCCTGAAGGGCGACCTGGTGCTGCCGCGCCTCGTGCTGCGCAAGCCCGAGGTCCAGATCGAGCGCGGCGACAAGGAACAGCTCAACTGGAGTCTCGAGGAGGCGCCGGGCACGGTGGGCGTCGCCAAGGCGATCGAGCCGGACAACCGCTATGGCACGCCGTTGATCGGCCAGCTCGAGATCACCGACGGCACGCTCGGCTATCGCGATTCCCGGCGCAAGCTCGAGCTCGACGGCAGCGTGACGACGGCCACCGGCCAGGCGGGCGACCAGCCGCAGGCCGAGCTGTCGCTGAAAGGAAAGCTCGAGGGCCAGCCGCTCACAATAAAATTCGTCGGCGGTTCGATCCTGGCGCTGCGCGACACCGACAAGCCCTATCCGCTCGATCTCGACGTCGCCTTCGGCGCCACCAGGCTCAAGGTCAAGGGCACGGTGCACGATCCCTTCCAGTGGACGGGCGCCAATGTCGATCTCACCCTCTCCGGCCCCAACATGTCCGACATCTATCCATTGCTCGGCATCCCGGGGCCGCCGACGCCGCCCTACACCATCACCGGCAAGCTCGAGCGCGCGCCCGGCCTGTGGAAGTTCGTCCAGTCGAAA
>CANJHI010000218.1 GCA_947474005.1 Alphaproteobacteria bacterium
CCCTGCGCATCCACGACACCTACGACGCCATCGTCGATGCCTGCTGCAAGGCTTGGACTGACCTGCTCGCCACCCCGCAAAGGATCGCATCCATCACAAGCCGGCGATGGGCTGAACTGTCATGAGTTCTGTCGGTTGGTATGAGATAGAGCCCGCCGCCGCCGGTCTTGGGATTGACCGGTTCCGCCTCGGCCGCCACGATCGTGCCGCCGTGCACGACCAGCCCGACGACACTCTTGTCGAGGGTCCCATTGCCCAGCAGCGACCATGTCGAACCGGCGTCGGCACTGTAGAGGATGCCGACCTTCTGGCCACCCATGTTGCTGTTGGAGGTGACGCCGGTGCCGGCGTAGATCTTCTGGCCCGTGGCGTCGGTCGGATCCATCGTCAGGCTGGCGATCGACAGCGAGAGCTGCTTGTCGGTCAGCGGCGTCCAACTCGCGCCGCCGTTCTGGCTCTTCCACACGCCGCCGTTGACCGCGCCGATATACATCGTGCCGGCATTGACGGGATCGACGACGATGGATTGTATCGCGCCGGCGACCGTGCCGGTCTTCGACGTCTCATCGGCGCTCTGCACGATCGCCGTCTCGCCGTAACTGGGCGCCGGCCCCATCGACACGAAACTCTGGGCGAAGGCGGTCGCGCCGCCCCCGGCAACCAGCGTTGCCGCAAGCCCCCAAAGAACGAAACGCTTCTTGGTCTGCACAAACATCGACCGCCCCTTGCCACCTATATCGACCCGGCAGCTTCTCCCCACTTGCAAGCCTAGCAAGAAGAGACGCGCAACACAGCGGACCTTTTGGTCGCAACGCGGCGCGATTTTCGGACGGTCCCGAGTGCAATTTGAGTCAAGGTCGCTCGGCCGACCGGTTCACGCCGTTCGTTCAACGCCTCGATACCGCCGCCGCCGAGCATCGGAAGTCGACGATCTCGTCGAATACGCGATCGACCACCTTGTTCCGCGATTTCTCGCGCGTTCTCTTTTTCTTCAGCGCGCGCGAGCGGCGGCCATCGCATAGGCCGTGAACACGGCCGAGCCGATGACGACGATGAGTGCCAGAGAGAACAAGACGGTTCGGATTGGGATGGCCTTCGAATTAGTAAGAGGCGGCCTCAGGCGAGACAAAGCAGGTAGGCCGCGGCGAAAACGAGGCGATCGGCAAGGCTCATGGCAGATGCCTTGATGAAATCTCCCGCCTCGAAAAGGCTGGAGAGTGTCCTCCAAGACGATGGGCGCTTGCCCGATGACCCTGACGATCAACATCGATGTGCCGGACCTCGGCGCGGGCGCGGTGCTCAAAGCTGCGGCCAGGGACGCGCCCTATGGCAAGATCGCCATGCTGGCGGACCCGTTCGGCCACGGCTTCTGTCTGGTCCGGCTCAACCGGCAGGGCTACGACGCACTGCTGGGCGACTGATGAGAGTCCTTCTCAGGCGACGGCGCTGAGAATCGCTCACAGACCCATTCCACGCTGCACTTCCGGGGCCTGTCGCGCTATTGCAGAGGCCGCTTCGATCGTCATCGTGTCGCTGCAACGACGAGTATGCGTAATGCCTCCGGCCGATCGACTCACTGTTCTTGAAGAATTTTCATTTCGTCGAATTGCCAACGCGGGCGTCAAGGCCAGCTTGTTGCGGCCCGATGATCTGCAGCGCCTCCTCGATCTCGGGCTTGCGACGATCAGCGAGGACCGGGTGGTATTGACCGAGTTCGGCCGCGCCCGTTTCGCTGACTTGCAGCGCGACGGCGAACCCGGCCTCGCACGTCGTTTGGACGATTAGCGATGACGCCCCTCGCGGGACATCGCCCGGCTCACTGATTGCGCCGCTCGCCCCGCAACGTCGGCAAGCCGACGCCGACGGCGTCGAAGCCGCCATCCACCGCCAGCACCTGGCCGGTGATGTAGGAGGCCTGGTCGCCGCACAGGAAGCAGATCGCGTTGGCGAGTTCCGATTCCAGGCCATAGCGGTTGAGCGGGATATGGTCGTGATAGTCAGCCCGGATTTCGGGCGTGTGCACAGCCTTGGCCATGGCGGTATCGACCGGCCCCGGCGCCACGGCATTGACGCGGATGCCGTACTGGGCAAGTTCGGCCGCCTGTTGCTTCGTCAGATGCGCCAGCCCCGCCTTGCTGGTGCCGTAGGCGACACGCAGCGTCGAGGCGCGCAGGCCCGAGATCGAGGTGATGTTGACGATGGCGCCGCCGCCCTGGTCGCGCATGACCGGCGCCACCGCCTGGGTCATCAGGAAAGGCCCGGTGAGGTTGACCGCCAGGACGCGGTGCCATTCCTCCAGCGTCACGTCGAGCATCGGCTTGAACACCGCGATGCCGGCATTGTTGACCAGCGCATCGATGCGGCCGAATTTCTGTCGGGCCTGCTCGACGGCGGCCTGAACCGCGCGAGGGTCGGAAACATCGGCCTCGAGCGCCAGGGTAGCGTCTGCACGGTCCAGGGCATCGACGGCGGCGCCGAGCGTGTCGCCCAGGACATCCAGCATCGCAACCTGCCAGCCGTCTGCCAGGAAGCGACTCGCCGCCGCGAGGCCGATCCCGCGCGCCGCGCCGGTAACAAGGGCAACCTTTTTCGGGCCAGACACCATATGATGCATCTCCTGTTGCCGCTGAACGTAGCATTGAATGCGCCGCCAAGATCGACGCCCCTAGGAGGGGCGACCCATGAGCGACCTGCTCAAGACCTATTTCTCCGCCCTGCCCGCCCTCTGGGTGGCCGACACCGCGCGCTATCTGGTGGCGGCGGCGCTGATGGCGGCGGTCCTGGCGGTGTTCTGGCGGGCTGGCCTCGCCGCGCGCAAGCTACAAGCCCGCCACGCCACCGCCCGCGACATCCGCCGCGAGATCCTGGCCTCGCTGCGCTCCTCGCTGGTCTTTTCGCTGGTGGCCGCCGCCATCTTCGTGGCCGCACAGCAGGGCTGGATCAAGATCTACTGGGGTTTCAAACAGGCCGGACCGCTCTACCTCGTACTGACGCTGGTCTTGATGCTGGTCGCCCACGACACCTGGTTCTACTGGACGCACCGGGCAATGCATCACCCGCGCCTGTTCGCAGTCTTTCACCGGGTGCACCATCTCTCGCGCACGCCGACGCAATGGGCGGCCTATTCCTTCTCCGTGCCCGAGGCGATCGTGCAGGCCGCGTTCGTGCCCCTGTTCCTCGTCCTCGTGCCCATGCACGAGATTGCCATTCTTCTCTTTCTGATCATCCAGATCGGGCGAAACGTCATGGGCCATTGCGGCGTGGAGATTCACCCCACCGCCTTCGGGCCGGGCCGCTGGCTCGCCTGGAACACCACCACGACCCATCACGATCTCCACCACGAGGCCGGCCGCTATAACTACGGCCTCTATTTCCGCTGGTGGGACAAGATGATGGGCACCGAGCATCCCGATTATCGACGCAAGTTCGAAGCGATCGTCGCACCGCGGACGGCCGTCGTGCCGTTGGCGCCGCAGCGCGGCGCGAGCCGATGAAGGCTTTGACCTTGGGTGGGTGCTTTTTCTGCAACCCCTGATCGCAATTCTCCGACTGATATCCTAAAGTCGGCTCGCTTCTTCCCGGAGGAACACCGTGATGCGTCTCCAGTTCGCAATTTGCGTCGCGACCGCACTTCTCACTCCGACTGCCGGGCATGCTCAGGGCGACATCAATCTTGCTGCCGAACTGCCGGGCAAGACCTGTCTCGGCTGGTTCGCTATTCCCAACCCCAAAGGCAATACCAACGACCAGGGTGCTGTGCGCATTACCTTCGCGAACGGCACGGCAACCATCGAAACCTCTTTCGGTATGGCGTCGTACCGTGCGCCGAATGAGGCGAAATTCGCGGCACCAGATCCTGTCGTTGCGCTTCAGGTAACGGCGAACGAAGCTGCTCTCACTCGCAAGGGATCAGATTGGAAGCTCGTGGCGTTTCGCCGTGAAGGACCTGCCATCGTGGTCAGGGGCCAAGCCGACCCTCGCCGAGCCCAGCCGACCTGGGTCGTCGCCAACACCCAACTCAGCTGCCAATGAGCTGTCTCGCATTACAAAGAAAGCAGCGCGGTAGAGGTGTTGTCCGGCCTGCCTTGCGCCCCTCCCCGTCGATGTATTGTGATCGGGGATTCATGTTCGAGCGTTTGGAGCGGCGGCGATGACGCGCCTCGTCCTTCATCACATCAATAAATGTGCCGGCAGCACACTTCTGGAATACCTCCCGCAAAAATATGCCGCCTCGAAAATCCTGAAGGTGGAGAACTTTGTCGGCGCCGGCCGCGACCTTTCCCGGATACCGCATGATCTCGTCAGTCGCGCCGGCTTCATTCACGATCCCTACGGCGTGACGGATTGGAAGACGAAACAGGGAGCCATCACGACTCTGGCCTTCTTTCGCGATCCCATCGCCCGGCTGATCTCGGAATGGCAGATGATCTGTGCCTGGTCGGACGACGCCATAGCGACTTCCGAAGAGCTGGCGCGCAGCCGGGCGGCAGCGCGTGCCGGGTTTCGAAGCTTCCTGTTGTCCAGCGAGCCGGAGTTGATGCAGCGCCGCTGGAACCTGATGGCGACTCACCTCCTGTTGGGAGACGAGGATCTGTGCGAACGCACAAACGCCTTCGAGTTCCTGTACAATCCGGATTTTCCCAGGCTTGTCCGGGAGAGAGCGTTGGACAACCTCGCGCGGATCGACCTCATCGGGCTGACGGAGCGTTTCGACGAGTCGCTCCTGCTGCTGTGCCTGGCGATGGAATGGCCCGACCCGCGGCCCCTGCAGAATCACAATGTCCGCGACACCGCGCGGCTACGGCAGGAGATCGACGCGTCGACGCTTCAACTTGCGGAAGCCTGCACGGCGATCGATCGCGAGATCCATGGCGAGGCCTGCCGGATGTTCGAGGCGCGTCTCGCGTCCCTGGGACGTCCGACACAAGCACAGCTCAGGGAGCTGGTCGATCACGCGGCGCGGGAACGCGGCGGACGGCAGAGCCGATGGCGATTGCACGCCATGGACGAGCCCTTTGTCGGCACCGGCTGGCAGGCGCGCGAGATCAACGGCTTCAAGTTCAGCAGCTGGATGGGCCCTGCCCCGCGCGCCACGCTCGAACTCGCCATCGACAAGAGCGCCGATCTTCTTCTCAGGCTGCGATGCACGAACTGGATGGGGCTGGAACTCCTGGAGAAGCTGACGGTGTCGGCCGACGGCGCGCGCCTCGCCACCGACATCTGGAGTCATCCCTCCGGGTGCTACTACGTGGATTGCGTCGCCCCGCAGCGATCCCTGGACGCGGCGCACCCGCTCCTGAAACTCGAACTCGATTGCGGCTCGGTCGCCAGCGCGGACGGCGACCCGCGGTCGTTGGGGCTGGAATTCTGCGAGATCGAGGCGGGACCGCGCGGCCTTTTCATGGCGCGACAGCTCGGTACGCCCTGACAGGCATGTGAAGCTCGTCGATGCCGCCGGTGTCATCGCAATAGCCCTCTTTCATGGTCTCACGGACCGCGGGCATGCCGCGCCGGATACGGGCGCAGGGCGGTGTCACGGCGTTGCCCCACGGACAGACCCGTCAGGCGGCGCGCTTGAGCCGCGACGATCGGATCAGGACCTCGGCCGGAATGCCGAGTTCCTTGTGAAGCCGCCGGATCATGTTGATCGAGAGCCCCCGCCGCCGGTTCAGCACTTCTGCGACACGCGTGCGGGTGCCGAGGATTCCTTCGAGATCCTTGCGCGTCAGGTTCTGCTGCTCCATGCGGAACTTGATCGCCTCGATGGGGTCGGGCGGGTCCATCGGATGGTGCTCGCCCTCCCAGGCATCGATCAACGTCGCCAGCACGTCGAGCCGGTCGCCCCTGGGCGTGCCCAACTTCGCACCCCACAGACGCTCGACTTCGGCCATCGTCGCCTCATAGTCCGCCTCGCTGCGGATCGGCTTCACGTCAGCCATGTTTAACCTTCCTCACGTCGATCCTGTCGTAGTCCCTGTGCGTGCCCAGTCCCTTGATCCAGACAATGGCCTTCTCGAAATCGACGATCAACTCTTCGGTGCCGCCGCCGTCGAGCAACTGAAGTCGGCGATCTCGTCGATTACGCTTTCGGCCATCTCGTCCCAGGACTGCCGATCGTTCTCCAGCCAGTCCTCCATGCCCCGATCCAGCTGTTCGGAAATTCGTACCTCAGTGCTTGACCGCATTTCGACACGACTGCTCGAACACGAGAGCCGCGTCGTAGAGGCAGCGCTGTGCATCGCCCCACTGGGCGGGATCGCCCCACAGCCGCTCGGCTTTCTCCTCGCGCCTGAGGCCGTGTTCATGCCGCGCCGGGTACGGACGCGGGACGGTATCACGACGCAGCGATAGTTCCGCTTCGAGGTCGTGCAGGTAGGTCCATTCGCTCTCGGTGCCCACGACCTCGTCGAAGCGGGTGTAGAGGTCCCGCCAGCCGAACTTGAGCGTATAGAACTTCTCGCCCGCGAATCGGCGGCCGCGCCGCAGATAGTCCACTGCCCGCTCGAAGCGGAGGTGGCCCAGATAGGCCCAGATCAGCGCGTGGGCGCGCGCGGCGTCGATCTGCCCGCTCATTGCCAGCCTCCATCGTTGTAGGGTTCTTCGTCCATCACCGCTCGGGAGCTGACGGGAATCGCCGACTGAATGTCGCGTCAGCGTGCGGTGATCTTGATTGTTTGAAGTTCGACCTTCGCGGTTCTCATATTCATTCGGACCGCGGGCCTCCGGCCCGCTCAGGCTCATGAGAAGTGGCGCGCTCCCAGCAAGATATGAGCGGGCCGGAGGCCCGCGGTCCGGAAGACTCAAAGGTCATGAAAAAAATCGTACTCATGATCCTCGTCGAGGATGCGCACCCGGCCCGGCTGGTCGTGCCAGCGGTAGTCCATCTCCGGCTGCAGCGGCCAGGCGAAGGTGAGCGCCAGCGCGTCGCCAATGTCGGGCGACAGCAGACCGCGTTTCTTCATGTCCTCCTTGCGTTCGAGCTGGATGGCGCTGCGGGCGTCGTAGCCGTATTCGACGCCGGTCAGGTCCTGCGCCAGTTCCGGATCGTCGGGAAGGGCGCCCTGCTCCAGCCAGCCCTTCACCATGCCCCACATCTCGGCGCGCTTGTTGGCGTAGAGCGGCGCCTGGCCGTCCGGCGTCCAGCCGCCCGGCCGCGAGCCGAAGTTGATGCCGTGCACGCCCGGCACGCCCAACTGGCGCAGGCGGTCGACGACGCCGGCACCGATGCCGCCTTCATCCACGAACACCGCCCGCGCGCCCACCTCGGCCGCGCGCTGGCAGACGATGCCGGCGAGCTGCATCAGGTCGAGGCCCTTCAGCTTCTGGATCGGCCAGGTGCGGCCGTCCCGTCCCTTGCGGATGAAGATCACGCTGCGATCGTCGCCGAAGCGCGCCACGTCGACGCCCATCACGACGGGATCGTAAGGCGCGGGCGGCAGCTCGCGCGCCATGGAATCGCGCACGCGCTCGCCGTCGATGAACTGCAGGGCGCCCGCCGTGGGGAAGGCGCCGCGCACACGGACCTTCACGAAATCCGAATCCTCACCGTAGTCGCGCACCCATTCGGCGATCTGCGCCTTGTTGGTGAAGGAGACCTGCCGCGCATCGACATGCTGCGTGCGCCAGCGCTCGCGGAACTTGCCGAAGCACTCGTGGAAGCGGCCGCCGTTGCGCGTCGGGTTGCCGAAGGCCAGCCAGACGATCTCGGTATTGGCGTCGGTGAGCGCGCCTTCCGCCGTCTCCCAGATGGTATCGGCGATGGCCGAGGCCTCGTCGAACACCAGCAGCAGCCGGCCGCCCTGGTTGTGCAGGCCGGCAAAGGCCTCGGCATTGTGCGCCGACCACGGCACGAGATCGCAGCGCCAGCCGGCGGCCTTGCCCTCCTCCGCCGCGGTAATCGCCGTGGCGCTGTAGGCGAGCCAATCGCGGCAGATCGCGAGGCCGTGCCACTTCGAAAGCTCGGCCCAGGTCTTGGTGCGGAGCTGGGTCTCGGTGTTGGCGGTGACGACGCCGCGCGTGCCCGGCTGCGTCGCCAGCGCCCACAGCACCAGCCACGCCACCAGCGCCGACTTGCCGACG
>CANJHI010000219.1 GCA_947474005.1 Alphaproteobacteria bacterium
GGCCTGGCGTGACGTACCATCCGTGTGAACTACACCCTCGCCCTCAAGCGTCTGCCCGCGGCGTGCGCGGGAGGGTCATGTCCGAAGTAGAAAGACTGGGGCGGTCCCACCGCCAGCCTGCCTGAAGCAATAGCATTTTCCTGCTGAACCTGCTCATCACATCTGCGTGAGCAAATGCTTGCAGTGCATGCACCTCCGCTAGCGGCTGCAGGTACCGGCGAAATAGGCGGCGGCGTCGCAGGCCTTGCCGCCCGGCAGCGTGCAGGCGCCCTGCTCGTCCGCGGCACCGCTCTTCGCCACCACGGCATAGCGTCCGCCGGTGATGGCGCAGTAGCGCGCCGCGGGCGTGATGTAGCCCGTGACGCGCAGGCCGCCGGCCGGACACTCGCCCCGGAACAATGCCCATTCCTCGCATTGGTAATTGTCGACGAAGACGCAGATGCCGTATTGGCCGCCGTCGGGACGCTGCTCGATGCGGAGAGTCCCGCCTTTCGCCGCACAATTCTGCGACGCCGGGTTGGCAAGCTGCGGCGGCGACTGGGCCTGTGCGTCGACGCCGACGCCAAAGGCCGCCGCCGCCACGCACGCCATGGCCGCCAGCCGGTTCACCGCCGACCGCGCTCGCGGAGCTGTTGCTCGATCATCTGATTGAGGTTGCCGCGAATCCGATCGAGATCCAGCCCGTCCTTCAATCGTTTGTCCTCCTTCATGCCGTTCAGCACGCTTTCCATGACGTTCGCCGGGTTGAAGCTCGGCGGGAACGAGCGCGGCGGAAAGTCCTTGAATGTCGCCACGAACTGGAACACCTCGTCCATCATCCCGTAGGCACTTCCAAGGTGGTTGAGCTGCCAGTCCCAGAAGGTGTTCGAGGTGATGTCGGCGCGCTCGAACGGGTCCTGCATCACATTGAAGATCTTCTGCAGGCGCAACGTCGTAAAGGGCTCGGCCCACAGGGCCAACGTGCCCTGAGCGCGCTGCTCGGAGAAGACGTACTTGTAGTCGCCCTGGCGCATGCCCACGAGCAACCCGTCGTCGTCGGAATAGAAGAACTTGTCGCGGGCACTCTTGGTGCCGTTGTTGTTGCCGGCGGTACCGCTGACATTGCGCAGGAAGGCGGACTGGTCGTAGCCGTCGAGGTGCACCTTGTAGGTGACGCCATTTGCGGCGTAGCCGGCCTTGCACTTGGCCACGATGTCGGGCTCGCCGGCGGCCGCACAGAGCGTCGGGATCCAGTCGTTGTGGCTCATGATCTCGTTGCTCACCGTGCCGGGCTTGATGTTGCCCGGCCAGCGGACGAGACACGGCACGCGGAACGCGCCTTCCCAGTTGGTGTTCTTCTCGCTGCGGAACCAGGTCATGGCGCCGTCCGGCCAGCTGTTCATGTGCGGGCCGTTGTCGCTCGAGTAGATGACGATGGTGTCGTTCGCGAGGCCCATGTCGTCGAGCGCCTTGAGCAGGACACCGACCGTATCGTCGTGCTCCTGCATGCCGTCGATGTACTCGCTGTCACCGTGCTTGTAGCGGCCGCGATGCTCGGCGCGGACATGCGTCCTGAGATGCATGCGGGTGGCATTGAACCAGGTGAAGAACGGCTTGCCCGCCGTTTTCTGGCGATTCATGAAATCGATGGCAGCGGCCGAGGTCTCGTCGTCGATCGTCTCCATGCGCTTCTTGGTCAGCGCCCCGGTGTCCTCGATGGTCTGCTTGCCGATCTTGCCGAAGCGCGGATCGACCGTGGGATTATCGACATTGGTCGCCTTGCACTTCAGCACACCGCGCGGGCCGAACTTGGCCAGGTAGGCCGGGTCTTTCGGATAGTCCGGCAGCTCCGGCTCTTCCTCGGCGTTGAGGTGATAGAGATTGCCGAAGAACTCGTCGAAGCCGTTCACCGTCGGCAGCGATTCGTTGCGGTCGCCGACATGGTTCTTGCCGAACTGGCCGGTAGCATAGCCAAGGCCCTTGAGCAGGCCGCCGATCGAGGGATCGAGCTGGCTCATGCCCATCGGCGCACCGGAGAAGCCCACCTTCGTCAGGCCAGTGCGAATGCCGTGCTGGCCCGTGAGGAAGGCGGCGCGACCTGCGGTGCAGGATTGTTCGCCGTAATAGTGCTGCAACTTGATGCCTTCGCGGGCGATGCGGTCGATGTTCGGCGTCTCGTAGCCCATCAGGCCGCTCGAGTAGGCGCTGATGTTGGCGATGCCGATGTCGTCGCCCCAGATGACGAGGATGTTGGGCTTGCGGCCACCTGCTGCCGGCGCCGGCGGCGTCTGCTGCGCCTGGGCGAGCTGCACCGGCGCCACCAGGCCGACGGTCGAGAGTCCGGCGAGCGCGGTGCCGGCCAGTAGCACCCGGCGGCGGCTCGGAGCCTCGACGTCGTCCTTGTTCGACTTGTCGCTCATCTCACGCTCCTCCTCTGACAATACAGCGAAATCCGACGTGACTGGTCGAGGTGTCGACCGGTTCGGCATGGCGGGCCGCAGGACGGTAACGGCGACAATAGATCGGCGCGCACAAGTGCGAACCGCCCTTCAACACCTTGCGCGGGATACGTACGGCCGGCTGGGTAGGGTCGTAGCTCGCCTCCATGGCCACGCCGCGCGGATTCTCCGGCACGCAGCAGGCCTTGGGCGCATCGGCGGTGTGCTGCGTCGAATACCAGTCGGCGGTCCACTCCCAGACATTGCCGATCATGTCGTGCACGCCGTAGCCATTGGCCGGAAAGGCTTGCACCGGCGAGGTCCGCGCGTAGCCGTCGGTCTTCAGATTCTCGAGTGGGAAGTTTCCCTGCCAGGTGTTCGCCATATGCCGGCCCCCGGGCGTCATCTCGTCGCCCCAAGCGAACTCGGCACCGTCGAGGCCGCCACGCGCAGCGAACTCCCACTCGGCCTCGGTTGGAATCTCCTTGCCAACCCATTTGGCGTAGGCCTCCGCATCGCGGTAGGCGATCTGGACCACGGGATGATCGTCGAGCCCGCCGATGTGGCTGCCTTTGCCGTAGGGCCGACGCCAGTTGGCCCCGAAGGTGAAACTCCACCACTGGCTCCAGTCGCGCAGATCGACTGGACGCGACGGCGGCGTGAAGACGAGGCCGCCGGCCTTCAGCATGTGCGGCAGCGCACCTGGATAGTCTTTGGCGTCGGGCGCGATCTCGGCCCAGGTCACATGGCCCGTCGCTTTGACGAACTTACGGAACTGCGCGTTGGTGACCGGTGTCGGATCGATCCAGAAGCCGTCGACGGCGACCGTGTGAGCCGGCGCCTCTTCCACGTAATGCCTGTCCGAGCCCATGCGGAAGGAACCGCCGGGGATGCGGATCATGTTCGCCGTCGAAGCGGCCGGCTTTTCCAGCGTGCCTGTCATTTGAGCTCGAATGGATAGATGACCTTCCAGTCGTTCTTCATGTCGACGATGGCCCATTTGCGGCGGAGCGCCTCGTCCCATGCCTTGTCCAGCCTGCCGATATGGGATTGCCGGTCATAGGCGTATTCGCGCACGGCGTCGGTGTGATGAACGAGGCCCATGAAGCGTGCGCCGGCGCCGGCCGCGGTCCATTCCAGCATCTGCTGGTCGCCGTCGGAATTGCCGAAGGCCAGGACCGGTCGCCGGCCGATGAACTGGTTGATGCCGACCGGTTTGCCCGGGCCATCGTCGACGAATTCGACCTTCGCCTCCTTCATCAGCACCGGCACACCGTCGGGCTGCAGGACGAACCTGGTGACGCCGGAGGAGCCCACCACCTGTTCCGGCGGGATACCGTAGATCCGCTCCGTCCAGGGTCGCATGAACTCGATGCCGCCGCCCGAGACGATGAAGGTCTTGAACTGGTTGGCACGCAGATAGGCCAACAGTTCGAGCATCGGCTGGTAGACGAGGTCGGTATAGGGACGCTTGAAGCGCGGATGGCGCGCCGTCGCGAGCCAGTCGTTGACGGCCTTGGTAAACTCCGCGGTCGTGAGGCCGGCGTGGGTCGCGGCCATGATCGCGAGCAGCCCCTTCTCCCCCATCATCGCAAGCGCTGCCGTGTCGTCCGCCAGCACCGACCTGAAGGGTTCGAGCTCCTTCCATTCGGGATGCTGCGGCGCCAGCGCCTTCACGCGATCCATGGCGAAGGCGACCTGGAAGTAGATCGGCTGCTCGGTCCACAAAGTGCCATCATTGTCGAACGTGGCGATCCGCTCGGGCGCAGGCACGAAGTCGGGACCGCCGGAAGTCGTGGTGCGGGCCACGAACTCGAGGATCGACTTCTTCACCGGCCCGTCGTTCCATGACGGCAACGGATCGGTCTGGCCGAACGACGGCACTCCTGTGGAAAGGACGACAGTCGCGGCAGCAAGCCCCGCGACGATTGATCTGCGGCGCATGACAACCTCCTGAAGCCGGACTCTACCGCACCAGGCCGCAGCCGCGCATCAATTGCGATTGAACAGCCAGATATGCATGGCCACAGTGGCCCACATGGCCGCGACGCCCCCTGCCGGATCGGACGACTCCACCAAAAAACTGCTGCCGTGGCTCGTCGCGGTGGCCTTCTTCATGCAGTCGCTCGACACAACCATCCTGAACACGGCGGTGCCGGCCATCGCCAAAGCCATGGACGTGACGCCGCTCAGCGTGAAGTCGGTGCTGGCAAGCTATACGCTGAGCCTCGCCGTCTTCATTCCCATCAGCGGCTGGATGGCCGACCGGTTCGGCACGCGGCGTGTCTTCGCCGCCGCGATCGGGCTGTTCACCCTGGGCTCGATGCTCTGCGGCCTTTCGACCAACATCGACATGCTGGTCGCCTGCCGCATCCTGCAGGGCGCCGGCGGCGCGATGATGATGCCGGTCGGCCGCATGACGCTCGCCCGTACCTACGACAAGGCCGACCTGGTGCGCGCCATGAGCTTCGTCGCCATCCCGAGCCTTGTCGGCCCCATGATCGGGCCCGTCGCGGGCGGCCTCATCATCACTTACCTGCACTGGAGCGTGGTGTTCTTCGTCAACATTCCCGTTGGCCTGCTCGGCCTCTATTTCGTGCGACGCTATCTGCCGGACTATCGCGAGCAGCAGACCCATCCGCTCGACATCGCAGGCCTTGTGATGTTCGGTGGCGGCATCGCGCTGCTGTCCTACGTTCTGGAAGTCTTCGGCGAAAACACGCTGACGGGCCCGCAGATGCTGGGCCTGCTCGCTCTCGCGGCAGTCCTTCTCGCGGGCTACGGCATCCGGGCAACGCTCACGGCTTTCCCGCTGCTCAATCTCAGCCTGTTCAGGATACGGACCTTCCGAGCGGCGGTGTCCGGCGGCTTCTTCACCCGCCTCGGCCTCGGTGGAATCCCGTTCCTCTTCCCGCTGCTCTACCAGATCGGACTCGGTTTCTCGCCGATCCAGTCGGGCCTGCTGGTGCTGCCGCAGGCGGTGGCCTCGATCGGCCTGAAGACGTTCATGCCGGCGATCCTGGCACGCCTGGGCTATCGCAATGTGCTGGTCGGCAACACGATCGTCGTCGGCCTTCTCATCATGTCGTTCGCCACCGTCGGGATCGACACCCCAGTCTGGCGGATCGTCGTCCAGGCCTTCATCCTCGGCTTCTTCACGTCGATGCAATACACCAGCATGAATACGCTGGTGTACGCCGACGTCTCGGGCTCGCAGACCAGCGGCGCCAGCACGATCGCGGCCACCGGCCAGCAGTTGGCGATCAGTTTCGGCGTCGCCGGCGCCTCCTTGATCGCCGCGGTGTTCGTGCCGCCGGGACTGCATTCCCATCCATCGGCAATGATCCACGGCGTGCAGCAGGCCTTTCTCGTGCTCGGCGTCCTGACGATCCTGTCGTCGGTCGTCTTCATGGAGCTGAAGAAAGACGATGGCGACGCCATCAGCCGCCACGACAGGCCCCACGCTGAGGCCGAAGGCTAGAGTCTTGAATCGCTTGTTCTCCTCCCCCGTCTTATGGGGGAGGTGCCCGAAGGGCGGAGGGGGGAAGGCAACACCAACACTGTTGCTTTCCCCCTCCCTGTCCTCCCCCATAAGACGGAGGAGGAGAAGAGTTCTGAACTCCTTGCTTCAGTCGAAAAGACTCTAATTCAGGCGCCAGATCGCGATGTTGAGCGCGGCGGCGAAGGCCACCCACAGGGCGTAGGGCACCATCAGCAGCGCGGCCAGCCGGTCGATCGGGCGGAAGGCGAGCACCGTCGAGATCACGGCCAGTTCGAGCACCAGGATGACGGCGACCGCCGAGCCGGTCCGTTCGAGGCCGAAGAACGCCACGCTCCAGCCGAGATCGAGTGCAAGCTGCAGCGCGAACATGGCAAGCGGCCCCTGGGCGGTCTCGCGATCCGCGGCGCGCCACACCCGCCAGGCGGCAACACCCATCATGACGTAGAGCACGGTCCACACCGGCCCAAACACCTCGCTGGGCGGATTGAAGGGCGGCTTGTTCAAGTCCGCGTACCAGGTCTTCACGCTGCTCGCGGTAACGGCGGAAGCCAGTGCCCCGATGCCGAGGCAGAGGGCCAGGAACAGGGCAAGCCCGACGGCCTCGACGATACGACTGCGCTTCATGGGCCTCAGGACAGCAGGCTGGCGCCGACGTTGATCGTCAGCGCGAGGATGGCGGTGTTGAAAGTGAAGGCCACGATACCGTGTACGAGGCTGAGATAGCGCATGGCAACGGACGTGGTGGCGACATCGCCGGTCTGTGCGGCACAGCCGATGACAAACGAATAATAGAGGAAGTCGCGATAGTCCGGCTCGCGCCCCCCCGGGAAATCGAGTCCGCCGGGCCCGTCGTCGTCCAGCCGGTAATAGACGTTGGCGTAATGCAGCGTGAAGACGGTGTGGGTGAAGGTCCACGACAGCGCCACCGTCACGCCCGTGATCGTAAGCGCCAGCGGCACCGAGCGTTCGGGCATCTTGAGCGTCGGCAACTCGGCGAAGATCGCGGCGAAACTCGTGCCTGCACTCACGATCACCAGCAGCAGGATGATCCAGTCGCCCTCATCATAGAGCGCGGCACGGCTGCGGCAGGTGTCCACCGTCGAGGTAATGAACATCCGCAGCGTCACGGCGATGTAGATCGCCGCCATCAGATCCCAGGACAGGATAAAACGGGTGGGCAGCCGGACCGGTGCCGGCAGCAGCGCGAACAGAACGAGGCCTGCGGCAAACGACAATACCAGCCGCCGACGGCCGACAATGAAGCGGTAGGCCCGCCATTTCCGATAGGGACGCTCGTCCATCTGTTCTCCCGGGCCGCACTCTGCCACCTCGGCGGACAACGGCAATCGATGTATTGTCGTCGCAAATGCTGTTCAATGCGATGGACCTCGGCGCCACGTTCGTATTCGCCATCAGCGGTGCGACCCGTGGCGTCCACCGCCGGCTCGACCTATTTGGCGTGCTGGTGGTTGCCTGGGTGGCCGCCGTCGCGGGTGGCATTGCCCGTGACCTGCTGATCGGCGCCGTCCCACCGGCTGCCATCGCCGACTGGCGCTACCTGGCAGCAGCCGTCGTGGCCGGGCTGTTGGGCTTTTTCGCCTCCGACGTGATTGCTCGCCTGAAGACGCCCGTCCTGCTGTTCGACGCGGCGGGTCTCTGCCTGTTTGCCGTTACCGGAACGCAGAAGGCATTGGCCTTCGGCCTCAGCCCGGTCATGGCGGCGATGATGGGCATGATCACCTGTATCGGCGGCGGCGTCGCCCGCGACCTGCTGACCCTGCAGGTACCGACCGTGCTTCGATCGGAACTCTACGCCGTCGCTGCCCTGGCTGGCGCGGGCTCGATTTCCCTGGGATTCTGGGCCGGGCTCCCCGTCCTGCCCACGGTGGCTTTCGGCGCCTCCGTGTGCCTGTTCCTGCGTCTGATGTCGATTTACCGCGGTTGGCGGCTGCCGACCGCCAGAGGGCCGGTAGGTCCTCTAAAGAGACTGACTAAATTCAATCCCGCTGAACGCCGATCCGCTGCCGCCGCTCTTGCCGCTCCCGTGGATGAACGCTAAACACACGGCCGTCATTTTGTCGCAAGCGGCGGGGGGAAAAGCAGCATGGCGACGAAGAAGAAAGCAAAGTCGGTCGGATCTTCTAGCGTAGAAAA
>CANJHI010000220.1 GCA_947474005.1 Alphaproteobacteria bacterium
GAGCGATTGGGTGGGCTCCTGCGCTACTATCATCGTGAGGCAGCGTGATGGCGCGTCGGTCTGATCAGTTTTTTGGCCATACGGGGACGAACTGGTTTCGGCGATAGTCCCCCGCATCCTGGGATTGCCCGGGCTTCTACCCGGCAACCCCGTCCGGGAACACTAGCAGATTTCGTGTTTCCTTACAGAGCCGGCAACGACCTCGTAGCCCGCGCGTCCGCGTACGACCTCAAACGTGTGCGTCGCGCAGCCCAAGCGATCGTACCAATAGCCTGCCGAGACGGAGAACCTTGCGTTGTCGGCGGCGGGTTGCACATCAACGAGAATCAAAAGCGCTGACCGGTCCACGGACCGTGGCGAAACTCGCAGGCCGCGTCCACCATCGTCGCGGTAAATACAGTCCGAAGCCGAAAGCGCATCGTAGCCCTTGGCCCGTAGCGCCGACACGATTGTGTCCGACACTCCAGGGCCCGCCTCCATGGGTAGCGCCTCCAGCGCGAGCAACCGTAAGGGGCCTGTAGCCAAACAGAATGGTGGTCCGGCTCCGCTTACCGAGCTACCCATGTAGTGCCCATAGGCTGCAACAGATGCCTGCTCCTTCTCTGTTAGTTCTTTATCGCTCCCGCCTGAGGTGATGATCGCTCGTCCTCCAAAGGCCAGAGCAATGATCGCGACGAGTCCGAGACTCAGGGTTCCGATTGCGATAAGACGCATAGCCTATGTCCTTGATTCGTTGAATTCGACACCAGAGAAATAAGTGCTAATCAGATGCTGCTTGGTGCATCGTGGATCGCCAGCAGCGTCATCCGCAGCAACCGGCTCACGTAGGACGAGTTGATCTTCTCCGCCGCCGCAATCTCCTCGATGGTGCCGTAGACCCCGGTTTTCAGAAGCTTGCGCCACCGAAACCCGCGCGCGATGGCCTTGATCATGGTGCTGTCGATCCGGGTGCGCGGGGAAACCCAGGCCGATGCCCCGTCGGGGGTGATGACCTGCTTGCGGCTTAGTCCAACAGAGCGTCAAAAACCAGTTTATCGGCGTGCCATGCGTCCATTGCTTCGCGTTCGGACCCGAACGTCTGCGACGCGCCTCGGGTCCGCTCGTCTTTCCAGCACCAAACGGTTTGATCGTCCTCTTCATAAAAATCCAGAAACATTGGCGGGCCAGCGGGGATCGTTCCACCGAGTTGCTTGATAACTGCTTCTGCCTCGGCCATCGTTGTGAAACCCCTCGAAGTCACTTCGACGTCGTTCCGGTGCGAAAGCTCTGCCCTTTCAAAAACAACGTAATCGAGACTGTCCGGTTTTGTGCTCAGCACCCTGCATGCAAAAAAGTGATCCGGCTGCATTTGGCATGCTCCTCTTCAGTGCCTGTCGGTAGTGAGAGCCATTGGCGGGACAACGTTAGTTCATCGTCGGAATACGGACCAGCGATAGCATGATCGTCGGCGTTGAGCGGCTAAGGTCGGCGGTAGCCCGTCTCGACCCGCTCCCGCCAATTCACCGTAAAGGGCGCCATCAGCCTCGCCAGCGTCATGTCCGTCGGTTGCCGCCGTCGAGAATCGCCTCCACCGTGGTTGGCGCCAGCAGCGTCACCCGCAGCAACCGGCTCACGTAGGACGAGTTGATCTTCTCCGCCGCCGCGATCTCCTCGATAGTGGCCGCGAGGGGCCGGTGCGGTGTCGCGAGCGATTGGGTGGGCTCCTGCGCTACTATCATCGTGAGGCGGCGTGATGGTGCGTCGGTCGGACAAATTATTTGGCCGTACGGGAATGTGTCGAGAGTGGCCAGCGTGTCGCCGTCGCGACGAAGCAGCGCCAACGCCTCGACCCGGCCGGTCATCGGCAGATGCTGGCGACCGACGATGCGCGCCACCTGCTCGGCCTCGGCCGCCCGCTGGAAAAGGCCGAGCGTGATGTGAGGCTCGAACGGCTCACCGCCAGCCACCGGATTGAGCGCCTCATGGAGGCCGGTCAGTTCGGCCGCGCCATCGGAGGGTTCGGCATAGAGATAGAGATCGGACCACACGATGCGTTCGATCATGAACCAGAAAGGCCGTTGGCCGAGGCCGCCGAGGACGGCACGCAACGCCGGCTCACGGTCGAGTGCTGCCCCGAACACCAGGGTGAAGTGCGGGCCGATCAGGTCGGCCTCGCGCGGATGATATTGCGCGCGCAAGCGGCGCAACGCGGTGTCGTCTGCCTCGCCGAGCACCGGCCAGGCCACGACATACAGCATCAGCTATAGCTCTTGGCCATGCCCAGCGCCGGGTCCATCACCGCACCGTAGGGCGGGAACGGATAGCGCAGCCCGTTCTTGCCGAGATGCCCCATGCCCTCCACGGCGCGCAGCAACTCATCAGGCGGGCAAGCCATCAGGAGTTCGTCGTCGGCCACGCCCCCGTAACGGCGCTCGGCGAAGCAGGGCAGCGACAGCGACGTTTGCCGCGTGGCAAGGGCGCGTCCCCATGAATCGGCGCAGGCGCTCTCGCCCGTCACCGTGAAGTCGTAACGGCGGTAGCGGTGATACTGCAGGCCGTTGATGAAATAGATCATCTGGCCGGGTGTGCCATAGAACATGCAGATGTCGGGCGGATCGAGCCGCGCCGAGCGCAGCGGCGCCACGACCAGCCCGTTGTACTTGCCGTCGGGCACGCGCGGCATCTGCGCCTGGTGCGCGGCCGACGCCTCCTTGTTGCCGAACCACACGCCGTTCATGTGGTCGCCCGAGAGGAAGCCCTCGCCGGGATGGTTGAGGCCGACCACGCCGCCGCAGTTGCCGCCGCGCGTATTGTCGACGGTGATGCCGAGGGTGAAGCCGTACCAGCGCGACTGCGTCACCATCTGGCACATGGTGAACTTGAAACCCTCGGTCGGCTTGCGCACGCCCTGGATCTTTTCCATGTCCTTCGGATCCTCGAACAGGCGCATGCCGATCGGGTTGGTGCGGATGCGCAGCAGCTCGATCAGCTTGGTGCTGGCCTCGGCCAGCATGGCGCCGGTGATATTTTCCGGCGGTGACCAGGGTGCGGTTTTGTAGCCGGGTGGCAAGGTCTGGACGTTCATCACTTCCTTCATATTTCCTTCGGGAATTGTGGCCGCAACACATACCGGCTGCCTAGCGGGCGAATCGACCGGCGTTCACCTGCCGAACAGCCTTGAGCCCCGGCGGCGGTCACCGCGGCCTGCCGGCGAGGCCGCGCTGCATCTCGCGCCCGAGAGTCTGGGCGGCCGCACGCAACGCCGGAAGGCATTCCCCGGCGATCGCTTCCGGTGTCGACAGTTTGGGCAGGAAGACGACGTTGAGGCAGGCCGCGGCCCAGCCGCCGACGAGCACGGGCGTGGCGATGGCGCCGACACCGGGCGGCAGCGAAGCGTTGCGCACGCCGTAACCGCGTGCGCGTGTCCGGGTTACCTCTTCCTCGACTGCCGACCGTTCAGCCGGGTCGGCAAGCTCCGCCAGGAGCCGCTGCCGCTCATCGTCGTCGCACCAGGCGAGATAGGCGAAGCCGGATCCGGAATTGAACATCGACGACATCATGCCGGCGTAGCGCGTGTTGATATTGAGGCCGGAGCGATCGCGGTTCGACGTCAGTACGATCATGTTCTCCCCGCTGCGCACCATCAGGTCCGAAGGCCAGCGGATCTGGCGCATCAGCCGTCGCAGGCCAGGCTGCGCGATCGCGGCCAGCCAGGCATTGTAGTCGAAGCCGGCCGAGAGCGCGGCCGCGCGCGGTGAGACGCCGTGCCTTCCGCCATCTTCCGAACGGGCGATGTATCCGGCGTCCTCGAGTGTCGCCAGAAGGCGGATCACGGTGGCGCGAGGCAGTTCGACCTCCTGCGCAAGCTCGGCGACGGACGGAGCACGGCCGCGATTGACGGCTTCCAGCACCTCGAGGCCGCGCAACAATGCGCGCACTGGTTCGAAGGCGGTCCGAGCGGGGTCGCGGCGGCTACCTGGCTTTCGGGACATGTCCACCAGGTGAACACTAAAGCAATCCTCCGGCTGGGCAATCCGCATCATCTGCGGACAATGTGCGGACAAGGCCCTGCGGGGCGGGTGAAGCGGAGGGAACGAATGCGCCGGACGTTGATTGCCATTCTCGCGGCTCTGGGAGCGATGCAGGCCGCCGCGCCGGCGCTTGCCCAGCCTGCCTATCCCAACAAGCCGGTGCGCCTCCTCGTCGCCTACGCGCCCGGCGGCTCGGCCGACATCATGGCCCGGTTGCTGTCCGAGCCTCTGGGCCGCGCATTGGGCACCACCATTGTGGTCGAGAACAAGCCGGGCGGCGCCGGCATCGTCGGCACGGAAGCCTGCGCACGTGCCGCTCCAGACGGTTACACGATCTGCTTCGGCTCCACGACGACCCATTCGATCCTGCCCTTCCTGCACGGCGGCAAGCTGCCGTTCGATCCCCTGAAGGACTTCACCGCCCTCACCCTGGTCGGCACACAGCCCAACGTCATCGCGGTCAATCCGAAGATCCCCGCCACGACCATGGCCGAGTTGGTCGCCTGGGCCAAAGCCAACCCGGGCGCGGGCTATGCCACCGCCGGCATCGGAACATCGAACCACCTGATCGGCGCCTACATGAACAAGGAGCTGGGGCTCGACATCTCGCACGTTCCCTACCGCAGCGGCGGCCTCGCCACGGGCGCCGCCGTCGCTGGCGAAGTGCCGATCGTGATCGACCAGATCTCCACGGTTCTGCCGTTCCTGACCAGCGGCAAGCTCAGGGCCATCGCCGTCACCAGTCCCAAGCGCTCGCAGCTCCTGCCCGATGTTCCGTCGATCACCGAAAGCGTCCTGCCGTCCATCAAGTTCGACTCCTACCAGGCCCTCTTCGCGCCGGCCGGTCTGCCACCCGAGCTGGTGCGCAAGCTGAACGACACCGTCCGCACGGCGCTGTCCGATCCGGAGATCCGCAAGCGCCACCTCGAGCTCGGCATCGAGCTCGTCCTGAACTCGTCTGGCGAGTTCACCGCCTGGCTGCGCGAGACATCGCCGCGCTGGCAGGAACTGGTCGCCCTCTCCGGCGCCAAGGTCGAGTAGCACAGATGATCCGCGTTGCTTCCGACATCGGCGGTACCTTCACTGACCTCGCTCTCGAACGGGATGGGCGCATCTTCAGCGTCAAGGTTCCGACCACGACGGGCAGCCCCGACGAGGCCGTGATCACCGGCCTCGCGCAGCTTCTGACCGAGACCGGAACCAGCCCCTCGGAAATCGGGCTGTTCATCCATGGCACGACGCTGGCGACCAATGCCGTCATCGAACGCAAGGGCGCACGCACGGTGTTCGTCGGCACGGAGGGTTTCACCGATTCGCTGGAGATCGGATTGGAGAACCGCTTCGACCAGTACAATCTCAACATCGAGAAGCCGCGCCCCCTGGTACCGCGGCCGCTGCGGTTCGGCTTGCGCGAGCGCGTTGCCGTCGATGGCTCGGTCGTCGAGCGGCTCGAAGACTCCGAACTCACCCGCCTCGAAGCGTTCGTACGCGCCCAGGGCGCCGAAAGCGTGGCCGTCTGCCTGCTCCATGCCTACCTGAACGACAGCCACGAGCGGCGCATCGGCGCCCATCTCCGCAAGGCCCTGCCCGGGCTCGCGGTCTCGCTGTCGAACGAAATCTCGCCGATGGCCGGCGAGTACGAGCGCGGCACGACGGTTTGCGCCAACGCCTATGTTCAGCCGCTGATGGCGCGTTATCTCAAGCGCCTCCAGGCCCGCCTCCTGGCCATCGGCGCGTCGGCGCCGTTGCTGGTGATGATGTCCGAGGGCGGACTCACGTCCGTCGAGACCGCCTGTCGCTTCCCCGTGCGGTTGATCGAGAGCGGCCCGGCGGGCGGCGCGCTGCTGGCGGCGTCGATCGGCCGCCGCCTCGGCATCGACCGGCTGTTCTCCTTCGACATGGGCGGCACGACTGCCAAGATCTGCCTGATCGACGACGGCGTGCCTGAATTCGAGACCTCGTTCGAGATCGATCGCTCCTATCGCTTTCGCAAGGGCAGCGGCCTGCCCTTGCGCATCCCCGTCGTCGACCTGGTGGAGATTGGTGCCGGCGGCGGCTCGATCGCGCGGGTCAATGCCCTGGGCACCGTCCAGATCGGACCGGACAGCGCCGGCAGCGAGCCCGGCCCCGCGGCGTTCGGCAAGGGTGGCACATTGCCCACGGTGACCGACGCCGATCTGATCATGGGCAAGATCGATCCAGCGCGCTTTGCCGGCGGTGCAGTCGGGCTCGACCTGGCAGCCGCCGCGGCGGCGATCCATGCAAGCGTTGGTGCCCCACTCGGCATCGGCGACATCGAGGCAGCCGCCGTCATCGGCGAGATGGTCGACGAGAACATGGCTAACGCCGCCCACATCCATGCCACAGAGAAGGGCAAGGACATCGGCGCCTATACGATGGTGGCGTTCGGTGGCGCCGCGCCGCTGCACGCGCTGCGCGTCGCCGAGAAGCTCGGCATCGAGCGCGTCATCATCCCACCCAATGCCGGTGTCGGATCGGCGATCGGCTTCCTCGTATCGCCGGTCTCGTACACCACTCGACGTACCCACTACATGCGCCTGGCCGACCTCGACGGCAAGGTCGTGCGCCGCACCCTGGAGGAAATGCGCACCGACGCCGAGGCCCAGGTCCGATCTGCCGTCGCGCACGGCGATCTGACGGAGGAATGGAAGACCTTCATGCGCTATGTCGGTCAGGGCCACGATATCGCCATCCGCCTCGAGGGGTCGCCAACCGAAATCGTCGCCCGCGACCTCGTCGAGCGACTGACGGTGCGTTTCGAAGACGAGTATCGTCGTCAATTCGGCCGCACGCTGCCCGACAGCGCTATCGAGATCGTCGGCTGGGCCTACAAGCGCGCCATCATGCGTAGCGACGCCGAGACCATCTGGTCGGCCGTGGAGCATAAAAGCGGCCGCGCAACCGAGACACATCGGACGCTGTATGATGCGGCCCGTGGCGCCTCCGTCGAGGCGCTACAGCTCGATCGCAACGGCCTCACCGAAACACCCCGCCCCGGTCCCGCGCTGATCGTCGAAGCCCAGACCACCGTTGTCGTCCCCGCTGGATTCGAAGCGTGGTGTGACGACAGCGGCTGCATCATCGTCGAGCGCTGCACAGCGCGCGCCGCCCAGGCCACGGCGGCTGCCCGCACCGACCTCGCCAACCAGATCATGTGGAACCGGTTGCTGTCTGTCGTCGAAGAGCAGGCGCAGGCGCTGATCCGCACGTCGTTCAGTTCGGTGGCGCGTGAAGCGGGCGACCTTTCGGCTGGCGTGTTCACGCCCGACGGCCGGATGATCGCCCAGGCCGTCACCGGCACGCCCGGCCACGTCAATTCGATGGCGCAGTCGGTGTTCCATTTCCTCAAGGCCATCCCGCTCGAGCGGTGGCAGCGGGGCGACGTCGGCATCACCAACGATCCCTGGAGCGGCACCGGCCATCTCAACGATTTCTGCGTCGTGACGCCGGCCTTCCGCGCAAACCGGCTGATCGGCTTCTTTGCCTGCACCACCCACATCATGGATGTCGGCGGCCAAGGCGCAGGCTTCGAGGGCCGAGACATCTGGCATGAGGGCCTGCGTATTCCGATCATGAAGCTGGTCGAGGGCGGCCGCCTCGACGACAAGCTGGTCTCCATCATCTCGACCAATGTTCGCCTGCCTCAGCAGGCGATCGGCGACATCATGTCCCTGGTCGCCGCCAATCATACCGGCTGCGTGCGCCTCGACCGCATGTGCGAGGAGTTCAACCTTGCCGATATCGACGATCTCGCGGAATACATCTTCGAGAAGTCGGCCGCCGGCATGCGCGAGGCGATCGGCCGA
>CANJHI010000221.1 GCA_947474005.1 Alphaproteobacteria bacterium
GGCATCGTCGGCGCCGGTGGCATCGGCCTGCACCTTGCCGAGGCGATCCGCACGCTCGAGCTGCAGCAGGCGTCTTTCATTATCCTGATGATCCTCGCGGCCGTCACCGCCATCGATTTCGTCTCCAGCCAGCTGCGCTTCGCCATGATCGGTCCGCGCGCGGGGACGACCGCGTGAACCAGGAGACCGCTCCGCCGGCGCCCCGCCCCCGCTATGCCCTCTACTACGCACCACGACCGGAAGACGGGCTGGCCACGACCGCGAGCCAGTGGCTCGGCCGCAACCCCGAGACCGGACAGGCCCGCGCCGTTCGCCCGGTCCAGGGCCTTCCCCCGGAACGACTGGCCGAGATCGTGGCCGAGCCGTGCTTGTACGGTTTCCATGGCACGCTGAAAGCGCCGATCAGGCTCGCCGACGAGCTGTCGGAAAGCGACTTTGTCGAAGCCGTCGGCCGATTCGCGGCCGGCGAGCGCGCCTTCGCCGTGCCGGCCATCGAGCTGGCCGAACTGTCGGGCTTCCTCGCGCTGGTGCCCGCGGCGCGCTGCCCCGAGCTACAAGATTTCGCCGACCGCTGCGTCGTGGAGTTCGACGAATTTCGCCGGCCGGCTGACGAGCCCGAGCTTGCCCGTCGGCGCGCAACTAACCTCACGCCGCGTCAGGACGTCCTGCTGTCACGCTGGGGCTATCCCTACGTTCTCGACGAATGGCGCTTCCATCTCACGCTGACCGGACGACTCCACGACGACAGCGAGCGCGCGACGGTTGCGACCATTTTGCAGCAGCGCTTCGCCGGCGTCCTCGAGCAACCGCTGCCGGTGAACGACCTCTGCATCTTCCGCCAACCCGCGCCGGGCCGGCCTTTCAACGTCCTGGCCCGCTTCAGGCTCGGAGGCGGGCGACGGGTGCGGACCGAGACGTGGCAAGCGCCGTGACCAGCGTCCGGGCGGCATCATCGACCGGCCCGTCATTCGTGATCGTGATCAACCGCGGATCGTGCACCTCATAGGCGTCGCTGCGTTCGAGGCGCCGGGCGGCGGCTGCTTCGTCCTCGCGACCACGCGCCGCCAGGCGGTCGCGCAGAAGCTCGACGGGCGCCGTGATCAGGACGGGATAGGTGTCCGGATCGACGCCAGCCACATCCTGGAAATGCTCGCGCGATCCGCTCACGACCACGGTGAGGCCTGATTTGCGCCAGGCGTGGATCTCGCGGCCGATGCCATAGTGGTTGCCGTGCGCCTGCCAATGGAAGGCGAACAGGCCGTGGGCGCGCCGCATCGCGAACTCGGCAGCACTCAGCGCCACGTGGTTCTCGCCCGACGCTTCCGGAGGCCGCGTGATGTAGCGGTGGGCAAAGACGACCGACGTGTCGGCCGGCAGCAGGGCGCGCGCGCGGGCCAGCACGGAGTCCTTGCCGGCGCCGGAAGGTCCCATGACGTAGAACAGCGGCGCATTGACGAGGAGCGTCATGTCAGACCACGCGGTGGCCTTCGCGCCACACCGTGCGGACCAGCGGTGCGCCGTCGAGCACGTGCACGCGCACGAGATCGGCCCGGCGATCGGGCGCGATCTCACCCCGGTCGCAGAGCCCGACGGCGCGCGCGGGATTGAGCGACGCCAGCCGCACCGCCTGCGGCAGCGAGATCCCTGTGCCCGTTGCCGGCAGCTTGAAAATGCTTTCCATCAGGCTGGCCGGCACATAGTCGGACGACAGAATATCGGCCTGCCCCTCGCTCACGAGGTCGATGGCGGCGATGTTGCCGGAGTGCGAGCCGCCCATGACGAGATTTGGCGCCCCCACCAGCACGGCGAGCCCCGCCTCGCGCGACGCCGTGGCGGCTTCGCGGGTCGTCGGAAACTCGGCGATGGTCATGCCGTTCTCGACCGCCTCCTGGACGTGCGCGCGCGTGGCGTCGTCATGACTGGCGATCGGCAGCGCCCGCGCCTGGGCACGAGCCACGACCTCGCCGCGATTGCGGGCGGCATTCTTATGATGCAGCTCGATGGCGCGGACGCTGAAGATCTCGAACTCGGCGTTGGTCATGCCGTATTTCTTGGTGTGATAGTGCCGGAGCTTCTCGGGATCGAGGAACTGGCGCTGGCCGGGCGTGTGGTCGTTGATCGAGATCAGCCCGACCAGGGGGAGATCGATCCATCGATCGATCGCCTCGACGGCATCGTCGGCCACGATCTCGCAGCGCAAGTGGAGGCGATGCTCGGCCCGGCTCATGCGCCGGTCGCTCACCGTGCGCACCGCCTCGATCATGCGTTCGCGATTGAGCACCCGGTCGGTGTCGCCGCGCACGTCGCCCAGCGCCAGCGAATCGAACACCGTCGTGATGCCGGCGGCGGCGATCTGGGTGTCGTGCGCCATGACGGCGGGCAGGCTCGGCCACTTCACGCCGGGGCGCGGCGAGAAATGCTTCTCCATGTTGTCGGTGTGCAGCTCGACCAGGCCGGGCACGAGATAGTCGCTGTCGAGGTCGATCGCCCCCGGGGCATGCGAACGCCCGACGGCGACATCGGTGATGCGGCCATCGCGAATGACGACCGTGCCGTCGAATTCGGCGTCGGACGTGACGATCCGGGCATTGGTCAGGATGATCTCGGTACTCATGGCTGGACTCCAGGGGGCTGGGCTCCGGGGGGAACAACGTCGAGGATGCGGGTCGCCACGGCATCGCGGACGGCGGCGTCGTGGAAGATGCCGACGATCGCGGCACCGGCGTCGCGGCGCTGGTTGATCAGCTCGACCACGCCATCGCGATTGCCGGCGTCGAGCGCCGCCGTCGGCTCGTCGAGCAGCAGGATCGGATAGTCGGCGATCAGCGAACGGGCGATGTTGACGCGCTGCTGCTCGCCACCGGAGAAAGTCGCCGGCGGCAGCGACCACAGGTGCGGCGGAATGCCCAGCACGCCCAGCAGGAATTCGGCGCGCCGCCGCGCCTCGGTCTCCGTGGCGCCCAGCCGCAGCGCCGGCTCGGCCACGACGTCGACCGCCGGCACGCGCGGAATGACGCGCAGGAACTGGCTGACGAAACCCAGCGTCCGGCGGCGCACGTCGAGCGTCACCCGGGGTTCGGCACCAGCCAGTTCGACATGGTCGTTGCGGTGGCGGACCCGGATCGAGCCCGCGTCGGCGCGATAGTTGCCATAGAGACAACGCAGCAGCGTGCTCTTGCCGGCGCCGGACGGGCCGACCAGCGCCACGCACTCGCCGGGCGAGACCGCCAGCGACACATCCCGCAACACCGGGAGCGCGAGGCCGCCCTGCGCATGAATGACGAAGGACTTGGTGAGGCCGGAGACACGGAGAACAGGCGGCATCGGATCAGACCGGCAGGATCGAAGAAACGAGCATCTGGGTGTAGGCGTGCTGCGGATCGTCGAGCACCTGGTCGGTGAGGCCATCCTCGACCACACGGCCGCCCTGCATCACCATCAGGCGGTGCGTGAGCAAGCGGGCGACGCCGAGATCGTGCGTCACCAGCACGGCCGACAGATGCAGGTTCTCGACCAGCCCGCGCAGCAGGTCGAGGATGCGCGCCTGCACCGAAACGTCGAGACCGCCGGTCGGCTCGTCCATGAACACCAGCCACGGGTTGCTCACGAGATTGCGGGCGATCTGCAGACGCTGCCGCATGCCGCCGGAGAAGTCCGTCGGCCGGTCGTCGAGGCGATCGAGCTCGATCTCGACCCGGCCGAGCCAGTCCGTCGCGGTCCGGCGGATCTCGCCATAGTGACGCTCGCCGATCGCCATCAGCCGCTCGCCGATGTTGGCACCGGCGCTGACGCCCATGCGCAGGCCTTCGCGCGCATCCTGATTGACGAAGCCCCATTCGGTCCGCGTGAGCAGCCGCCGGCGAGCCTCGCTCAGCCCATGGACGTCGACCAGACCCGACGCGTTCGAGTCGTAGATGACCGACCCCGTATCGGGAGTCATGCGGCCGGCCAGGCAGTTCAGCAGGGTGGTCTTGCCAGAACCCGATTCGCCCACGATGCCCAGCACCTCGCCGGGCCACAGGTCGAAGGCGACGTCGCGGCAGGCCACGCGGTTGCCGAAGCGCTTGGTGAGGTCGCGGACGGACAGGAGCGGCCGGACGGTCATTTGGCCGGCTCTTCCTGCGGCTGTTCCCCCTGATGCTCCCCCTGGCGTTCCTGGCACCAGTCGGTGTCGGAACACAGGAACAGGCGCTTGCCCGTGTCGTCGACGATCATCTCGTCGAGAAAGCTTTCGCGCGAGCCGCAGAGCGCGCAGCTCTCGCTCCAGGTCTCGATCTCGAACGGGTGATCGTCGAAGTCGAGGCTCTTCACCGGCGTGTAGGGCGGCACCGCGTAGATGCGCTTCTCGCGGCCGGCGCCGTAGAGCTGCAGGGCCGGGCTGCGGTCGAGCTTGGGATTGTCGAACTTGGGGATCGGCGACGGGCTCATGATGTAGCGGTCGTTCACCATCACCGGATAGTTGTAGGTCTTGGCGATTCGGCCGTGGCGGGCGATGCTTTCGTAGAGGCTGACCTGCATGACGCCGTATTCGCTGAGCGCGTGCAGCGTGCGGGTCTCGGTCTCGCGCGGCTCCAGCATGCGCAGCGGCTCCGGGATCGGCACCTGGAAGACCAGGATCTGGCCCTCCTTGAGCGGCGTCTCGGGCACGCGATGGCGCGTCTGGATGACGCTCGCCTCCTCGGTGCGCGTCGTCGTGGCGACGTCGGCCACGCGGGCAAAGAAGCGGCGGATGCTGACGGCGTTGGTCGTGTCGTCGGCGCCCTGGTCGATCACCTTCAGCGTGTCGTCGCGGCCGATGATGGCCGCCGTCACCTGGATGCCGCCGGTGCCCCAGCCGTAGGGCAGCGGCATCTCGCGGCCGCCGAACGGCACCTGATACCCCGGCACGGCGACCGCCTTCAGGATGGCGCGGCGGATCATCCGCTTGGTCTGTTCGTCGAGGTAGGCGTAGTTGTACGCCGCTTCCTGGATCGGGATATCAGGCATGGGTCACTCCGCCGCCTGGCAGAGCGTGGCCTGCCGGTTGCGCGCCTCGACCTCGGCACGCAGGGCACGCACCACCACGAGCTCGGACTGGAAGTCGACGTAGTGCGGCAGCTTCAGGTGCTGGACGAAGCCCGAGGCCTCGACATTGTCGCTGTGCGCCAGCACGAACTCTTCGTCCTGCGCCGGCGACGTGGCGGCCTCGCTGAGCTCTTCTGCCCGGAGCGCCCGGTCGACCAGCGCCATGGCCATCGCCTTGCGCTCGGCATGACCGAAGGCGAGGCCGTAGCCGCGGGTGAACTGCGGCGGCACGTCGTGCGAGCCCGCGAACTGGTTGACCATGTCGCACTCGGTGACGTCGATCTCCGCGATCTCGATGGCGAAGCCCAGTTCCTCCGGCACGAACGAGACCGGCACCGCGCCGAAACGGATCTCGCCCACGAAGGGATGGTTGTTGCCGTAGCCGCGCTGCGTCGAATAGCCGAGTGCCAGCAGGAAGCCCTCGTCACCGCGCGCCAGGTTTTGCAGGCGCAGCGGGCGTGCTGCGGGGAACACCATCGGCTGGCGCGTCAGGTCCTGCGCATCGCCCGCGCCCGGTGTGGCCATCGACCTGGGCGCCGGCTCGAGCATGCCCTCGCGCTCGAGGATGTCGCCGACCCGCGGCAAGGTCGAGGTGGCATCGCAGGGTGCCGTCGGCGCCGCGGGCCGCTCGGCGGCGGCGGCCAGCGAGAAATCGAGCAGCCGGTGGGTATAGTCGTAGGTCGGTCCCAGCACCTGGCCGCCCGGCACGTCCTTGAAGGTCGACGAGATGCGGCGCTCCGCCACCATGCGGCTGGTGTCGAGCGGCTCGGACGCGCCGAAGCGCGGCAGCGTGGTGCGGTAGGCGCGCAGCAGGAAGATCGCTTCGACGAGATCGCCACGCGCCTGCTTGACGGCCAGCGCCGCCAGTGCGCGATCGTAGCACGAGCCCTCGGTCATCACGCGGTCGACGGCGAGGCCGAGCTGCTGATCGATCTGGTCGAGCGAGACTTCGGCAACATCGCGGTCGCCACGCCGCTTGTCGGCGAGAAGGTCGAGCGAATGGGCGATGGCCGTCTCACCGCCCTTGACCGCGACGTACATGATCAGCTCTCCACGGCGATGCCGCGCGGCAGCGCGACCAGTTGCGAGCCTGCGGCGAACACGACGTCGACGCCGCAGGGAAACAGGCTGTGATTGGCGGCCCAGTCGAGCCAGAAGATGGGATCGAGTCCGGCAATGGCGACGCTTGCCTCTCCGTCTATGCCCGGCCCGCGCCAAATGCGCGCCTGACCAACACCCAGCGCCGGCACCCCGATCACCAGGGTGGCCGAACGGTCGGGATAGGTGTCCGTCCCGATGCTGAAAGTGTCGAACGGCAGCAGCTGGTCGTGCGGCAGGATGGCGAATGCCGCTTCGGCCCGGCCGCCCACGATCGGCGCACCGGTGTGGAAACGAACGAAGTCGGACACTTCGGGCGTGTCGAATTCGGGCGCCAGCCAGAGCGGCGTGTCGCGATCGGCCAGTGTCAGCAGGAAGGCCGCCGTGGCACGGCAGAGCGCGCCAGGGGGTGCGGGAGCGTCAACCACGGTCACGACGCGGCCTGGGTGGGCGAACGCTTCGAGTACGCCACGGAAGATGCGCTGCGACTCGTGCGGCGAATCGATGAAGCCTGCGGCGATGTCACGGATGCCCATCGCGTCGCTCATGAGCCGGCCTCCCGGGCGACGGTGAAGAAATCGACCTTGGTGGCGGCGGCCCTGGCGGCGACGAGGCGACGCCGCGCCTCGGCTTCATCGGCAAGCGGCGCCACGATCCGGGTCTCGATGGTGTCGTGCCATTCCGGCAAATGGCCGAGCGCGTCGATGGCGGCCACGATCTCCGCCTGCCGCGGCCGGCGGCCACCGACATAGCCGATGCCGATCTGGCCACCCGTCAGCCGCACGGCGGCACGCGTGACGGTCATCTCGCCGGCGCAGAATGGCGCGCCACTGCCGGAGATACGGCCCTGGACCATCACCAGGCCGATCTCGGGACGGCGCAACATGCTGTAGGCCGGAACCGGCCCGAGGCCGCTCCACAACGCCTCGAGGCGTGTGGCCGGTGCCTTGGCCAGAAGGGAAAGCCATCTCTGCCGCCGCGGTGGTGCTTCGCCGTCTGAATTGGTCGATGGGGACATTTGTGCACTCGCGAACCGGCGCACAATCGTCAGGCGGTGTTACCGATCGAAGGGTATCGCGTGAACTTATCGTGACAGAGAGGGCGTTATCCCCGCATCTCATTGCTGGGGGCGCGCAACTCAAGGGCGGAGATTACTCCGCCCGAAGTGGCGCGATCTTCACATAGCGCCGACGATGACGCGCGACTGGAGTCGCGCGCCCCCAGCAAGACATGAGTGGCTTATGCCACCTGAGCGGCAAGCCTTTAGTAAGCGGGAAACGTCTCGTCCGACACGGTCTTCACGCAGGGGAATCGGGTGAAGGAACAAATGACGAATCTAATCCCGTGAATGTTCCCTGCATTGTAGAATTGGGGCTCGCATAAGGCGATTCTTGGTTCGGTGCACAATTACCGGGATGCATAGATGGCTTCACGTAGCGTCTCCGGGTCCAA
>CANJHI010000222.1 GCA_947474005.1 Alphaproteobacteria bacterium
ATCTACGTCTCGCCACGGGCCGAGTTCACGCCGCCGGTCATCTACTCGCAGAGCGCGCGGACCAAGCTCGTCTTCCTGGTCGAGGCGCGGCCCGACCTCGCGCAGGCGCCGCTCTCGCCCGGACTGCCTGTCGCCGTCCAGCCTTTTGCGGAGTAATGCCCGTGGCGCCCCCTTCTCCGACCTTGGCGATCGACGTCCACGACCTCGTCAAACGCTACGGCCCGCGCACCGTCGTCGATGGTTTTAGCCTCGCCGTCGAGCAGGGCCGCATCTGCGGCTTCCTCGGCCCCAATGGCTCGGGCAAGACCACGACCTTGCGCATGATCTGCGGTCTGCTGACGCCCGATGGCGGCAGCGGCACCTGCCTCGGCCACGATCTCGTGCGCGACCGCGAGGCGATCAAGCGCCAGACCGGCTATATGACGCAGAAGTTCGGCCTCTACGAGGATCTCACCATCCGCGAGAACCTCGAATTCGTCGGCCGAGTCTACGGCCTCGACCGGCTGAAGCAGCGCGTCGACCAATCCCTCGAGCGCCTCGGCCTCACCACGCGCCAGAGCCAGCTCGCCGGCGCCCTCTCGGGTGGCTGGAAGCAGCGACTGGCGCTCGCGGCCTGCGTACTGCACGAACCCAAGCTGCTGCTGCTCGACGAGCCGACCGCCGGCGTCGATCCCAAGGCCCGGCGCGCCTTCTGGGACGAGATCCACGCCTATGCCGCCTCCGGCATCACCGTGCTGGTGTCGACGCACTACATGGACGAGGCCGAGCGCTGTCACGAGATCGCCTACATCGCCTATGGCGAGCTGATGGCGCGCGGCACCGCGGCCGATATCGTCCGCCAGTCCAACCTTTCCGCCTTCATTGCGACGGGGCCCGGCGCCGACCGGCTGGCGGTGAAGCTGCGCGATGCACCAGGCGTCAGCGCGGCGGCGGCATTCGGCGCCACGCTCCATGTCTGCGGTCCCGATCGCGCCGCGCTCGAGCGCGCCATCGCGCCCTACCGTGTGGATCCCAACATCGTCTGGCTGGAAGCCGAGCCGACGTTGGAAGACATCTTCATCCATCTCATGGGCCAGGCGCACGACAACGCGCCCGGTGCATGATCATGGCCCGCATGATCATGGCCCGCCTGCCCATAGCTCGCCTGACCATGGGACGCGGCTTCCTGCGGCGGCTAGGCGCCGTGATCATGAAGGAGGTACTGCAGCTCAGGCGCGACCGGCTGACCTTCGCCATGATGTTCGGCATGCCGATCATGCAGCTCCTGCTGTTCGGCTATGCCATCGACACCGACCCGCACCGCCTGCCCACGGCCGTGATCGCGGCCGACCAGAGCCAGATCACGCGCACCGTGCTCTCGGCGCTGGCCAACACCGGCTACATGAGCTTCACCCACCGCCCCACCTCCGAGGAGGAGGCGAACGCGCTCTTGCAGCGCGGCGAGGTGCAGTTCGTCGTCACCATCCCGTCCGACTTCACGCGCCGGCTGGTGCGCGGCGAGCGGGCGCAGATCCTGATCGACGCCGACGCCACCGATCCGCTGGCCGCGGCCAATCCACTGGCCGCCGCCGGTCCCGCCATCAACCAGGCGCTCGCCCGCGACTTCATCGGGCCGCTCGCCGGCCTGCGCAACAAGGCCGACGCCGTCGAGCTGGTGGTGCAGCGCCGCTACAATCCCGAGGGCAAGGCGCGGCTCAACATCGTGCCCGGGCTGTTGGCGGTGATCCTCACGATGACCATGGTGATGATGACGGCGCTGGCCGTCACCCGCGAACGCGAGCGCGGCACCATGGAGAACCTGCTCGCCATGCCGGTGCGGCCGATCGAGGTCATGATCGGCAAGATCGCGCCCTACATCGTCATCGGCTCGGTGCAGGTGGTCGTCATCCTGCTGGTCTCGCGCCTGCTGTTCGACGTCACCATCGAAGGCAGCGTCACCCTGCTGTCGATCGGCACGGCGCTGTTCATCACCGTCAACCTCGCCATCGGCTTCACCATCTCGACGCTGACCCAGAACCAGCTCCAGGCCATGCAGGCCTCGTTCTTCATGATGCTGCCCTCGATCCTGCTGTCGGGATTCATGTTCCCCTTCCGTGGCATGCCGGTGTGGGCGCAATGGATTGGCGAGGCGCTGCCGGCCACGCATTTCATGCGCATCGTGCGCGGCGTCATGCTGAAGGGTGCCGATCTCGGTGCCGTCTCGGGTGAGCTGGTGGCACTCGTTGCCATGCTGCTGATCGTCTCGACGCTGGCCATCAGCCGCTACAAGGTCACCCTCGACTAGGCGCTGCAGCACCGCTTATATTTTTTTCCCGAGCCGCAAGAGCAAGGCGCGTTGCGGCCAATCTTGACCGCGATCGGCCTCGGATGTGATGGATTGCCGCCTTGTCGACGCGTTGCCTGCCAAAACCCTTGCAGCCCGGCAACACAAGTCGCGAATATCGTTCCGGCGTTCGCGCGAACCTCCTCGCGTCGTTTCTCCGACAGGATCAACGGCGAACTGCCATCCGGCGTCTCCGCGAAAATGCCGATTGGCGCCAACAGTCGCCAGCCTTCGCCTTCGAACAGCAGCGACCAGTCCTGCCGCCTAAGTTGGACACCGCGCATGAAGCCCTCGGCCCATATCTCAGGCAGTAGCGAACCGTCAGTGTCCCGCACAAAAATGGGATCCAGAAATTCGGGGCCTTCGGCCAACACGCGCCGAATGGCGTCGCAGTGCGCTTTGATCGCGCCGACCACCCAATTCGTGTCTGTCTGTACCGCAACCGGCGGAACTTCGCCGTCCCAGATCTCAGGCAGCCAATCCTCGGGTGGGATGGCCCGGGGCGAGACGGCGATAGCCGTCAGATAGCCGTCGAGTTCGCTCAAGAGCATGGTGCCGTCCGGTAGATCAGACGAAAGCAGATATTCTTCGAGCGCCTCGAGGTCGACGTCGGGTTCAGGAGAGTTGGACGGCATGGCCGGGATTCTCCGACATGGCACCTTGCATCATGACAGCGGGAGAAAAGCGTGACGAGTCGATGCTGACCTGCAAAATGCGTGGGTTGACCGCTGCGTCGCGCGGGCGCAAGCCCGCAGGCTCATGTCCGCGCCCACCGCCGACGCGCCCGACGCGCTGTCCCATCTCATTCCCTCGCGCGTCGCCCGTGGCTTCTTCCTCGCCGTCGTATCGGGCGTGTTCTTCAATTTCCTCAATGGCTCGGTGAAGGAACTGGCGACCGACATGCCGCCGCTCTACGTGGCGTGGGGACGCTGGATCGCCGGCATCGCGCTGATCGCGCCCTATCTGCTGTGGCGAGTCGGGCTCGACGGCATGCGCACCCACGACATGAAGCTCCACTGCCTGCGCGGGCTCTTCCACACGCCGGGCTACGGCCTGTGGTACGAGGCGGTGGTCTGGCTGCCGCTCGCCACCATGGCGGCGCTGGGCTTCACCGGCCCCATCTTCGTCACGCTGGGCGCCGTTCTGTTCCTGCGCGAGACCGTGCACTGGCGCCGCTGGCTGGGCGTCGCGGTGGGCTTCGCCGGCATGCTGGTGATCGTCCGCCCCGGCGTCGTCGAAATGACCCCCGGCATCGTCATGATGATGCTGGCGGTGCCGCTGATCGCCGGCTCCAATCTCATCGCCAAGGTCGTCTCGGGCCGCGACAAGCCCGCCGTCGTCGTGCTGTGGCAGAGCGTGGTCGGCGCGATCTGCTTCACGCCGCTCGGGATCTGGTTTTGGCAGACGCCGACCTTGCCTCAGCTCGGCCTGTTCCTGGCTGCCGGCTTCTTCGGCACGATGGGCTACTTCTTCATCACCTGGGCCTACCGGCTGCTCGACATTTCCGCCCTGCAGTCCATCACCTTCCTCGCCATCGTCTGGGCCGCCTTGATGGACGTCGCGGTCTGGGGCAAGACGGCCGATGTCTGGACCTTCGTGGGCGCTGCGATCATCGTGGCGTCCACGACCTACATTGCGCATCGGGAATCCAGGGTCGGGGCGGCTGCAGGGGGAAAAAAGAAATGACCGATCGTCTGGCCGGCAAGGTGGCCCTCATCACCGGCGGCGCCTCGGGCCTCGGCGCCAACGCAGCCGAACTCATGGTCAAGGAAGGCGCCAAGGTCGTCGTGGCCGACATCGCCCAGGATCGCGGCCAGGCCGTGGCCGACAAGTTCGGTACCTCCGGGCACTTCGTGAAGCTCGACGTCACCAGCGAGGACAACTGGCAGGCCGCCATCGCCGAAACCGTGACCAAGTTCGGCGCGCTCCATGTGCTGCTGAACTCGGCCGGTATCGGCCTCAGCAAGACGGTCGAAGACATCACGCTCGAGGAATGGCGCCGCGTCCACGCCATCGATCTCGATGGTGTCTTTCTCGGCTGCAAGCACGGCGTGGGCGAGATCAAGAAGCACACCAAGACGCTCGGCGGCTCGATCATCAACATCTCGTCGATCTCCGGCATCATCGCCGGCGCCAACATGGCTGCCTACAATTCGGCCAAGGCGGGCGTGCGGCTGCTCAGCAAGTCGGTGGCGCTGCACTGCGCCAAGTCGGGCTACAACATCCGCAGCAACTCGGTGCACCCCACCTTCATCGACACCCCCATCCTCGACAAGTATCGCGACCGCTTCGGCCAGGACCTGATGCAGCAGAAGCTCGGCAAGCAGGTGCCGATCGGACGGCTGGGCCGGCCCGAGGAAGTGGGCTGGGCCCTGGTCTTTCTCGCCTCGGACGAATCGAGTTTCATGACCGGCTCTGAAGTCGTGATCGACGGCGGCATTTCGGCAATGTGATGGCGCAGCCGTCATCCTGAACGCAGTGAAGGATCTCGCAACATGCTTCTCTCCCTCAACAACCATCGCGTCTATTTCGATCTCGCCGGGCCGCAGAACGCCCCTGTCGTCTGCTTCACCCATTCGCTCAATTCCGATGGCGGCATGTGGGTCGAGCAGATGGTGCCGCTGCTGGCTGCGGGCTATCGCGTGCTGCGCCTCGACATGCGCGGCCACGGCGGCAGCACCCCGGTCGAGGGCGACTACACGATGGACGCGCTGGCGGCCGACGTGAAGGGCGCACTCGATGTGCTCGACATCAAGAAGGTGCATTACATCGGGCTCTCGATCGGCGGCATGATCGGCCAGGGCTTTGCGCTGGCGAACCCCGGCTATCTCGCTTCGCTCTGTCTTTGCGACACGCAACCCTCGACACCACCCGGCTCGGCCGGGACGTGGGAGGAGCGCAAGGCCGTCGTGCGCAGCAAGGGGCTCGCGGCCCTCGCCGACGCCACCATGCAGCGCTGGTTCACCGACGAGTTCAAGCAGGTGAACCCCGTGCGCTGGCGCGAAATCCGCGACACGATCAGCGGCACCACGCCGGAAGGCTCCGCCGGCTGCATGTCGGCGATCCAGCATTTCGACTATCTCGACCGCCTCAACACCATCAAGGTCCCGACCCTGGTGATCTGCGGCGACCAGGACGAAGGCACGCCGCCCGACCGCAACAAGCTGATCGCCTCAAAGATTCCCGGCGGCCGCTACGAGGAAATCGCCAAGGCGCGCCACCTGCCCAACGTCGAGCGGCCGGAGCAATTCAACCGCATCATGATGAGCTGGCTGGGCTCCAACCGTTAGGACACTGAAATGGATTTCGCCTTCACCGAACAGCAGCTCGCGATCAAGGACAGCGTCGGCAAGCTCTGCGCCCAGTTCGACGACAAATACTGGCTGAAGAAGGACAAGGAAGGCGGCTTTCCCGAGGACTTCTACCGCACCATGGCCGATGCCGGCTGGCTGGGCATCGCCATGCCCGAGGAATATGGCGGCTCGGGGCTCGGTATCGCCGAGGCCGCGATCATGATGCAGGCGGTGGCCGAATCGGGCGCGGCGCTGCAGGGCGCCTCGGCCATTCACCTCAACGTCTTCGGTCCCAACCCGATCGTGGTGTTCGGCACCGAGGAACAGAAGAAGCGCATCCTGCCCGACATCATCGCCGGCAAGGTGAAGGGCTGCTTCGCCGTCACCGAACCCGACGCCGGGCTCAACACCACGGCGCTCGAGACCAAGGCCGAGCGCGACGGCAATGGCTATGTCGTGCACGGTAAGAAGACCTGGACCACGACGGCGCAGGTCGCCGACAAGATGCTGCTGATCGCTCGCACTACGCCCAAGGACAAGTGCAAGCGCAAAACCGACGGCCTCTCGCTGTTCTACACCGACTTCGACCGTTCCAAGATCGAGGTTCGCGAGATCGAGAAGATGGGACGGAAGGCGATCGACACCAATCAGGTGTTCATCGACGGATTGAAGGTGCCGCTCGAGGATCGCATCGGCGAAGAGGGCAAGGGCTTCCACTACCTGCTGCACGGCCTCAATCCCGAGCGCATCCTGATCGCGGCCGAGGCCATCGGCATCGGCATGTGTGCGCTGGCCAAGGCCACGCAGTACGCCAAGGAGCGCGTCGTGTTCGGCCGCCCGATCGGCAAGAACCAGGCGATCCAGCATCCGCTCGCCGAGAGCTGGATGCAGCTCGAGGCCGCCAACCTGCTGACCTTCAAGGCGGCCTGGCTCTACGACAATGGCAAGGAATGCGGCGCCGAGGCCAACTCAGCCAAGTATCTCGGCGCGCGCTGGGCCTACGAGGCCTGCGAGCGCGCGATCCTGACGCATGGCGGCTACGGCTACGCCAAGGAGTTCCACGTCGAACGCTTCTTGCGCGAGGTCATGATCGCGCGCATCGCGCCGGTCAGCGAACAGCTGATCCTGTGCTACGTGGCCGAGCGTGTGCTGGGGCTGCCCAAGAGCTACTGACAAGCTACTAAGCCGGCACCGCCTGCTCGGCGACGACATTGCCGAGATCGCCGAGGTTGCGCCGGATCTGCTCCAGCGCGAAGGCGAGTGCGAAGAAGCGTCCCGCCAGCTCGTCCGACAAGTTGCGCGTCAGGCCTTCCTGGCGAAAGACCGCCATCTCGGCGACCGCGGCGGTATGGGCCTGGTCCAGCGCCGCCTCGTCGGGCGGCGGCCGGCGGACCAGCAGGGCCGCGGAATTGGCGTTCATGTAACCGGCGGCGGCCGTACCGAAGGCCGCGAGCGGCTCGGCGAGGCGGGCTTGCATGTCGTCCGGCATCGGCTCCTCGACCGCGCGGCCGATCATGACGCAGTCGTGGCGCAGGCGTTGCAGCGTGCGCCGGAGCGGGCTCGCATCGGGCTCGGCCGACAGCCGGGCCGAGCGTTCCTGCTCGCCCTCGGCGGCACTCGTGATCAGGTCGGACAGCGCCAGGCTGATCGTGTCGTAGATCTGCGCCAAGCGGGCGCGGTTCTGATGGCCGGCCGGCACCGACAGGGTCATGCCGAGGCTCTGTGCTAACAGGTCGAGCGCGCGGGCGGCCACGGCACGCGCCTGCCGGTGCGCGCCCGCCGGCAACACCAGGAACGTCACCAGCAGGCCGACGACCACGCCCAAGCCGACCTCGTAGACCCGATTGATCGCGGCATCGAGCGGACTGGC
>CANJHI010000223.1 GCA_947474005.1 Alphaproteobacteria bacterium
CCTTGCGGCCCAGACGATGAGCGATCTCGCCGAGCGCGCCTCGCTCCGCGTCCGACAGCCTCGGCCGGCCATTCAGTGCGCCTTGAGGATGTGATTCTCGGCGGCCAAATACTCGTTCCGCGCCAGCAACTCCTGGTCCACCGTCCCCGTCACGTAGGCCAGGATGCGCGCCCAATCCATAACCGCCCCCCCGCCATACCCAGACTCGGCGACGACATCATAAACCGTCCGCAAAATCGTACCGGACCATCTCCGGCACCGCTATGCTTACCCCGCTTGGGCGCTGGGCTTCCGCCCGGTCGAGTTTTTTGACCGAACGGGTATGGCTGCGGCACCTGAAACTCTATGCTTTCTTGGCATTTTGGAGTTTTGAGCAAGGACAGGCATCCATACATGGCCATACGGGATGCGTCAGGCGGCTTTGGTCGCGGCGCGCAGCTTCTGGTTGGTGTCCTCGAGGCGATGCGCCAGCTCGCGCATGATCTCGACCGCCATCTGCGGAAACTCCGCGACCAGGCGGTAGAACATGTCCTTGGTGATCTTGAGCGTGCTGAGCGGCTCCTTGGCCTTGATCGTGGCGGTGCGCGGCACGTCGCACAGGATCGCGATCTCGCCGAAAAAGCTGTTCTTCTTCATCTCGGCCACGGCGATCTGGCCACCCGCTGTGTCGATCAGCACGTCGGCAGTGCCGCCCAGGATGACGTACATCGTGTTGCCAGGGTCGCCCTGATGGCAGACCTCCTGGCCGACGGCGAAGTTCACGCGTTCGCTGGTGAAGGCCAGCAACTTCAGCTTGGCCTGCTCGATCTTGGAGAAGATCGGCACCAGCTTGAGCAATTCGACTTCTTCGTTGAGGTTCATCGCGTCCTCCTGGTTACCGTTACGCCGACGCCATCAACTCGGTGTAGAGCCCGCCGCGCGCTGCCAGCTCGGCGGGCGCGCCTTGCGAGGTAATCCTGCCGGCCTGCATGACCACGATCTGCTCGAACGGCTCGGCCTGCGCCGGGCGGTTGGCAATCCACACCACGCCGCGCTTCTCCGCTGTCGCCGTCGCCAGGATGTTGTCGCGGATGCGGTCCTGCGTGCGGCCATCGAACATGGCGACGGCCTCGTTGACGATCAGGAGCTGCGGCCGCTTGATCAGGGCGCGGGCGATGCCGAGCTTCTGGCGCTGGGTCGCCGGCAGGCGCTTGCCGGCGACGCCGACATTGTACTCCAGACCGACCTCGATTGCCTGGTCGCGCAGCCCGAGCTCGTTCAGCACCTCGGAGATCAGCGTGCCGATCCGCGTCTCGGCCTGGGCCTGGCCATAGACCAGGCGCCCGAACAGGATGTTGTCCTGCAGGGTGGCGGCGCTGTTGTAGCGCTCGAAATCGTAGAACTCGACGGCGCCGCGCAGCTCGGGCGGCAGGCCCTCGGCGAAGGCATAGCGGGCCGCCAGGATGCGCCCTTCCATCTCGGCATCGATCAGGCCGAGGCGATGGCGGGCCTCGATGTAGCGGAACGGCAAGGTCATCAGGCGCCGCCGGTCGGCCTCGGGCACGGCCTCGATGCCCTTGCCGCCCAGCCGTTGCAGCAGCAACCGCACGTTGGGCAGCTCGTCTGCCGAGATGAAGCTGTATTGCTCGAACAGCGGATTGTCGGGCGACAGGCCCGAGAACAGCTCGACCATTGTCTCGGCGATGCTGAGACCCATGCGCTGCAGGTCGAGGTTGAGCCCGGTCGCCTGCAGCACCGATTGCACGTAGGGATCGGCCGCGATGTTGTCGCCGTCGAACTGCTTGCCGAGCGGCGTGCCGAACAGCAGGTTCTCGGCCACCGACAGGTTCTTGTTGTAGAGGTCGCCGTTGAACGGCTCGACGAGGCCGGCATAGTCGGCGTTCTGCAGGCGGCCGTGCAGCGTGTGGCGCGCCTTCAGGATCTTTTCGGCGAGATCGGGCCGCTGCGCCGCGTCGATCGTGCCGCGCAGGCCCAGCGAATAGATGTCCTCGTCGATCTCGACCTGCCGGAGTGCATCGACCATGCGCGGCAGCAGGTCGGCCGGGCCGGTGGCGCCGGCCAGCTCGTAGTCGATCCAGTCGGCATTGGGATCGAACGGTGGGTTGCCGGAGCGCTCCGATTCCTTCCAGAACGCCTCGCGTATCGCGCACGTTGCGTCATCGTAGGTGGCCGGCGTGACCGGGCGGAATTTCAGGCCGAACAGCAGATTGTCGCGAACCGAGAGTGGAAACAGATAGGTGTCCTGGCCGACATAGGCGGTGCGGGCGCCCAGCAGGTACTCGGGCACCTGGAAGAAGTCCTTGCCGTCGAGCCGGACCGAGCCGCCGGTGGGGAGCACCAGGCGGGCCAGCATCTGGCCCAGCACATCCTTGCCCGAGCCCGCGCTGCCGATCACCGCCAGCCGTAGTGCTGTGGGCACGGAAAGCGAAACGCTGTCGAGGAGCTTCACCCGTCCATCCTCGGAGAAGGTGACGCCGGCCAGCGCAAGCTCCTTGCCGAGCGGCGGCGGTGGCCCGTCGGGGATCGCCTGCAGCTCCGGCGACATCATGCCCTCGGGCTGGAACTGGTCGATCACCTGCTCGTACTTGATCTGCACGTCCTGACGTCGCTGATCCCAGTCGATCAGTTCCTTGATCGGCGACGGCAGGTCCTTGTAGGCGAGCAGCACGCCGACCACGGCGCCCACGTCCATCTGGCCGGTGATCGCGAAATAGCCGCCGATCAGGTAGATCGCGAACGGCGTCGCCTGCGAGAGGAGGTTGTTCCAGAACTTGGCAACGAACTTCTTCTGATAAAGGTCGAAGCGGATCTTGAAGATGCGGCCCAGCCGTTCGGAGATGTCGGCGCGCTCGTAGTTGGCAGCGCCATGGACATGGATCTCGTGGACGCCGTCGGCGGTCTCGGCGATGCGGCCGGCGAGCAGCCTGGCCGAGAGCTGGCGCTGCCGGCCGAGTATGAGTACCGGTTTGCGCAGCCGCGGGATGATCGCCATCTGCACGCCCAGCAGGACGACGACGACGATGCCGAGCAGCCAATTCTGCAACATGATGAAGATGATCGCCGTCAGCGCCTGGCCACCCAGGAACATCGGCGCCACGAAGGCGTCGCCGATGAAGCCGCCCAGTGGCTCGACCTCGTCCTTGACCATGGTGGCGAGCTCGGCCTGCTTGACCTTGCGAAAATGGGCCGCCGGAAAGCGCAGGATGCGGTCGTAGAGCTCGTAGCGCAGGCGGCGCAGCATGCGCTCGCCCATGCGGCCCTTCTGGGTGTTGATGGTCTTTTTGAACTGGCCGTTCACCACGACCGCACCCAGGAAGACGAAGCTCATGACCACGAGATACTGGAGCTGGTCGACTTGGAAGCCGTCGAAGAAGCGGATCACCGTGCCGGGCAGGATGGCCGACAAGTCGAGCTCCCAGACCAGGAACGGGATGGTCTTGGTGTCCTTGAAGGCGTTGCCCTGGATGCCGTTGTTGATCACCGATTTGGGGACGGTGAGCGACAGGAAGTAGAAGAGCTGCGCCAGCACCACGAGGCCCAGGATCACGAGCTGCTCGGGCCGGCTGTGCCGCCAGATATAGGTGAACAGATTGCGTTGCATAAAATCCTGTCCTGCATTGCAGGGTTTATAAGGCGGCAGTTTGTTCGTGTGCTGAGTTCCATAAGTCCTTTGAACAACTCAGACCTTTGAACAAGCGTTCATGGCGAGTTGTTCAGTCAGGAACTCTGGAGACATTTGATGCCGCATGCAGCGCTTCTTTGCAAATCAAAAGGAAAAGGCGGCGGACTAGGCTCAGCGACCGAATTGCATCGGGGAGCTGTCGCCTCTAGTCGGCTGAAGGCACATGCCTTCACGTCGATGCCTTTTTGTTGCCAGGTATGCGCACGCCGACCGCTTTACGACGACGAGCCGGCCTGTTTCGCAGTCGTACTTATTCACTCGCACGTATTTCTAGGCTTTCCCGAAGCATCTTTATGGTATGCCGAAGCAGATCGAGTTCCTCTCGTGCGCCGCAGTCTTTTTCTTGAGCTTCACTGGCAAAGTCGAATCTGAGTTTTTCCAGTTCGCTCCGCAGCGAAATTGTTGCCTGCTTGAGCTGGTCGACTTCTTGAGCGGACGCAACACGGATCTGCTGCAAGGCTTCGTCGTTGTCGAAACGCAGCTTCTCGAGCTGGCCGCGAAGTTCCTGCGCGGTCGCACGCAGCTGCTGGTTTTCGCTGGCAGCTTCCGTCATCACTTTCTGTACCGCGATCTGCTTTTCGAGCTGTGCCGACTCGAGTTCGGACCGCAAGGCCTGCACAAGGGTTTGAAGCTCGGCCAGCCTACCGGCCCCCTCAGTTGCCTGCTTCTGGACGGCTTCGTTCTTGTCGAACTGCATCTTCTCCAACTCTTCGCGCAGCTGTTGCGACAACAGGCGCAGCTGATGCATTTCCTGAGCGGCCTCGACGACGGCAGACTGCACGGCCTGTGCCCTGTCATCCCGGGACTGCTCGAGCTCGGCGCGCAGGGAATCGATCGTCTCGCGCAGCCGACGGGTTTCCGTCCGGGAATCCGGTTGGATGCCGTCCTGGGCACTGACAGGTGACGATCGGAAGGTCATCGATAGAAATCCGCTTCACAGCCGTTTGCCGAGGCTGAAAGTCGGCCCGAGCATCTACATTGCAGGGCAGTCCATGATTTCATTCGGGCGGCCCTCGTCTGCAATCGACTTGGTTCAGACATGAAGGACGGAAGTAAGGTCCTTCGCGGCTGGCCCCGCAGACAGTGGCCTCTACGATCATTTCGAATCTAGTTTCCATACTCCATCCCAATGATCGGTTGGATTCGCCTTCATGTATTCGCAGCGCTCGATGTAGATGCTCGAAAGTTTGTCGGCGGGATGCGCCGCCAGGGCTTGCTGGAATGCCTTTGTCGCGTTATCCCACGAGCCGGCGGAGAAGTGTTTTCGTCCCTCTCTGAAGTGACCGACGACCTCCATGAGATTGGGGAACGCTTGGTCCGAATGGTAATCCAGCACTTCGTAGACCCGCACCGGTTCGGTTTTGCCCTTGACGATCACCTCGTCGATGTCCCGCGTGCGATATGTGCCCTTGAGTTTCTTGAAGGTGTACTCGCTTATGAGGAGATTCGCCGCGTACTGCTTGCAGGCGCTCTCCAGTCGTGAGGCGAGGTTCACGCCGTCGCCGATCAGCGTGTAGTTCATACGGGTCGGCGAACCGATGTTTCCCGACACGATATGGTCCGTATTGAGGCCAATACCGATCAGGACCGGCAGCTTGCCTTCGGCCTGGCGCTGGCTGTTCCAGTCCTGGAGCGTCTTGAGCATGTCGATAGAACAGCGCAGCGCGCGATCCTCATCATCTCCATGTTCGACCGGCACGCCGAAGGCAGCCATGATCGCGTCGCCAATATACTTGTCGAGCATGCCCCCTTCCTTGACGATGCAGTTAACCATCAACGTAAAGTATTCGTTGAGTAGGCCGACGGTTCCTGTCGCACCCAGAGATTCCGTCAGTGGCGTAAAGCCCCGTATGTCCGAGAACAGGACGGTTGCCGTGGTCTCGCGCCCGCCAAGCAGATCGACGCCGCCCGCCATCAGTTTGTCGGACAGTGCCGGATCCATGTAGCGCGCCATGGTCGACTTCATGCGTTTTTCGGAGGAGATGTCCTCGATCATGATCAGCGTGCCGAGCGTCTTTTTCTTCTCGACGCTGATCAGAGGCAACACCGTCGCATTGATCGACTGGGTCTGTCCGCGGAACGTCACGGGCCGATCCATTGTCATCTCGGGCTTCTGGCTGTCGTGCACAGTCTGGATCTTCTCGTATATCCAGGAGTTGTCGCCGGCAAAGTACTCTTCCGCTTTATGGCCGACGATGTCCCCCAGTACGACGCCCATGATGCGGCATCCAGCTGCGTTACAAGTCGCGATTTTCCCGGTGTCATCGAGCGTTATGACGCCGTTGGACATCGATTCCAGCATACCCTCGGCATAGTTCTTCATGTTCTGCACTTCGTCGAAAAGCTTGGCATTTTCCAGCGCGATCGCCACCTGGGCCGTGAAGGCCTTGAGCCTTTGCTCGTCCTCCGCTGTGAAGGCGCCGCCGCGCTTGTTTAGAGTCTGGGTGACGCCTATTACCTTGCCCGCCTTGTTTGCAACCGGAACGCACAGGATCGAGCGGGTGAAATAGCCAGTCTGCTTATCGAAGGACGGGTTGAAGCGCAGGTCGGCATAGGCGTGAGGAATGTTGATGGTCTGCCCTGAAGTATATACGGCACCGGCAATCCCCACGTGATTGGGCAATCGGATCTCGTTCACTCCCGTGCCCATGGCAATGCGGGAAAAGAGCTGGTTTGTCCTGTCGTCGTTGAGGAACAGTGTCGATCGTTCGCATCTCAGAATGCGCGTGGCCTCGTTCATGACCTTGGCCAGCAGCTTGTCGAGCTCGATTTCGCCCGAGACATCCGAGACTAGTTTGAGAAACTCAATCTCTTGCAGGCGTGCCTTCTCCATACGCTCGACCTGCAGGTTCGACTGCAGCGCGACGGCAGTCTGCGCCGCCATCGCTTCGAGCAGCAGGAGATCGTCTTCGGTGAATTTGCCGCTGATCTTGTTCAGGGTCTGAATTACGCCAATAACCTGACCCGACACGGTGCGCACCGGTACACAGAGAATGTTCTTGGTCGTGTAGCCGGTTCTCTTGTCGACGTCGGCGTCGAAGCGCTCGTCTGCAGAAGCGTCATGCACGATCAGGCCCTGACCGGTCCGGAAGACATTGCCCGCGATGCCAGAATCGTTGTGGATACGGATTTCCCGTATTCTCACGCCTTGGGCGACACGCGAGTAGAGTTCGTTGGTCTCGGCATCGTTTAGGAACAATGACCCGCGCTCGGCGCTGATTTCGCTGACGGTGATCTCGACAATCTTTTCCAGGACCTCATCTAGGGTCGCAAGGGCCGAGACTGCCCGCGAGACGGACAGCAGCAATTCGGCACGATCGAGTTGCTTCTTCAGCGCCTCTTCGCTCATCGCTTTGGTCTGTGAGCGACGTAGCCGTCGCATTGGTCTGCTCCTCCCAGGAAAGATCCTGTCCCTTTTACTCAGCAGTCAGCAATAGAGGCAACACTTGGATGCCTGAAGAATGAGCGGACCAAGCTGGGTCGCCGGCCGATATCGGCGAGCTGTGCAGCTACTTGTCCTTACTCAAAACTCCGAAACGCCAAGAAAGCATAGAGTTTCCGGCGCCGCAGTCATACCGTCATCGGCATGCTCACGCTTCTGTCCGCCCTCGGCTCCCTTCTCTATTGGGGCGTATAGGTGTCAAGCGCTTTCAGATTTCTCCATCGATCCGGTGTTGATGTCAGTCGCAGGGTCCGCGCTTCTCTTCGGGATCGGCACTGAGGCCCTCCCATGATGGGA
>CANJHI010000224.1 GCA_947474005.1 Alphaproteobacteria bacterium
CGAACAGGAAGTCCGAGTCCGAGAGGCTCGCCACCTGTATCCCGATCAGCGTGATCGCGCTGGTCGTGCTGCCGTCGGCATAGAACAGCGTCGTCGAATTGTAGCCGAGGTTGCCGGCGTCCCACTCGTGGGTCGTGAAATCCGAGAACGAATGGATCGACGCGACCGTCGTGAAATCAAGCTTGTCGGCATTAAGGTGGAACGAATGGACGGTGTCGGCGCCCCAGGTGGCGGCGGTGTAGACATAGTAGTTGATGCCCGCTTCGCCGATCAGCGTGTCGTTGCCGGCGCCCCCGGTCAGGAAGTCGTTGCCGTCGCCGCCGGCGATGTAGTCGTCGGCCCAGCCACCCTTCAGCACGTCGTTGCCGCCCCAGCCATAGAGGAAGCTGTTCACGGTGTTGCCCGAGCCATCGAGATTGTCGCCGCCCAGCACGGAGCCCTGCACCCATTCGATCGAGGCCGTCGTCAGGTTGAGCGTCAGGCCGGTGTTGGACCAGACGTACAGCGAATCGAAGCCGGTGCCGCCATCGATCAGGCTGTCGCCGCCCAGCTCGATGAGCGTATCGTCGCCGCCCTGGCCGCGCATGATATCGGCACCGGTGTTGCCGAACAGCGTGTCGTTGCCGTCGCCGCCGACCAGGGTGTCGTCGCCGACGCCGCCGTCGAGGTAATCGCCGAAGGCCGAGCCGGTGAGCGTGTCGTTGCCGTCCTGGCCGTAGATGTAAACGGCGCTGGTCTGGGCTCCGGCATTGAACACGTCGTTGCCGTCATTGCCGCGGGCCCATTCGATCGACGACGTTGCCATGTTCAGCGTTACCGCCGCGGCGGTCTGCACCAGGGCGGAGTCGTAGCCGGCGCCGCCGTCGATGGTGGTGTCGGCGGCATCGATCAGCAGGCTGTCGTTGCCGTCACCGCCCAGCAGTGAGTCGGCGCCGATCCCGCCATTCAGCATGTCGTTGCCGAGGCCACCCACCAGATGGTCCGCGCCGGCGAAGCCATAGAGCTGGTCGTCGCCGGCGCCGCCCGTGAGCTGGTTGGCGCCGGAGTCGCCGATCAATGTGTTGGGGCCCGAGCCGCCGGTCAGGTTCTCGATGCTGTGGAAAGTGTCGGCCGCGAAGTAGTCGACCTTGGCGTATCCGGCGGTGAGATCGGCATACACCACCCCCGTCCGCGCGGCGTAGGACGCGGTGTCGATGCCGGCGTCGCCCCACAGCTGATTTTGGTAGCCGAATCCGCCCGTCAGGATGTCGTCGCCGTTTCCGCCATAGAGGATGTCGTTGCCGACCCCACCGTCGATCGAGTCGTTGCCGTCGTTGCCCCAGAGCGTGTTGGCGAGGTCGTTGCCGATGATGGTGTCGTTGCCGGCGCCGGCCATCAGCGTACCGATCTCCGAGCGTGTGTCGCCGTGGTAGAGCAGGGTGTTGTAGACGTTGCCCTGGGCCTGGTACTCCGGCGTGCCGGCAGGGGCTGCATCGTTCAGGTCGGCGAGTTGATCCGGCGAGAAGCGGAGCCACTGGCCCGGCCGAAGGTCGTCGTACTGGTCGCTGTTGAAGTTGCTGAGGTCGTAGGTGGTGGCGGCGCCCTTCGTCCACACCGTGGTGAAGATCTTGTTCGTCTGCGTCGTGCCGGTGTCGGGAGCCGGCTGCCCATTGATGTACTGCTGCCCGGTGGTTTCGCTCCAGGTGTAGGTGTCCCTGTCCGCCGGCCTGTTGTCGGTCTTTCCCTTGCTGAAGTTGGCACCGTACATCTCCTGCAAGGCGGCGATGTCGTACATCATGTAGCCCGACACGGAGGAGCCGTTGGGCGCGATCGTGTTGGCGTTGACGCCGACCTCGCCGCTCAGGAAGCTCGAGTAGGTCATCACCGTGAATTCGATGTCGTTGCGCGCTGCCGAGATGGGGCCGTTGGGATAGACCTCGAAAGGATGTTTTAGGCCGAGCGCATGGCCCATCTCGTGGATGATCGTGGCGAAGGTGTCGTTGCCGTATAACTGAGCCGTTTTTGGGTCGCCATTATCGCCGAGATACACATCGCCGGCGCTGTTGGAGATCGCGCCCTCGTGATTGTAGGGATAGCTGGCGTGGGAACCGCCCTCGTTGCCGGGCAGGCTGGTGGCACCGGCAATTCGAATGGAAGCGTCCGGCGTGAGACTGAGGTCGAAGGTGACGCCGGTGTAGGAGGTGATGAGATCGAAGCCGATGCGCGCCGCCGCCTGCTGTTCGGGCGTGCTCGGCTTGAAGGCCGCGAGGCCGCTCGGATCCTGGTAGTCGGCGGGATACTGGCTGGCCTGGGTCGGGAAGAAATAGGTGAACTGCGTTGCAGCGGTGGTGCCTGCCGCATCCGATGTCCAGTACTCGTTGGACAGGAGAGACCTGACATTGGAATCGAGGATCAGGTAGGAGGCGAAAGTGCCGGCGTAGTTGCCACCCTTGGTGATCGATGGATTTGGCGTGGCCATGCTGAACGCTCCTAAAACACTAAAACTCGAACCTCCCCCCGGATGAAATTGCACTGTCGGCAAGAAGTCTCGCAAGCGTTATTCGCGAAAGAGCGTTGGTCAGCCAAGCTGAATGCTTGATTCTATCGGGATGCAGAAATGCGAGCACATTGCCGCACGACCCATTCGTCTTTCTGCGCGCATCGGGTAACAACAGAGACGGGCAGCAAGCCTGTAGAATCTGTCTTCTCTCCAGCGGACTGCAGGGCTGCCCGGGGAAATTGACGCACGACACTGGTTACGGAAAAACTGTCATCCCGAGTCGCGCGGGGTAACCCCCGCGCTGAAGCGAGTGACCTTTAAGGCCACCGATAAAGATCCCTCGCTTCGCTCGGGATGACAGGGTGCGTGAAACCGCGACGGTCTAGGGAGCGGGGGCGTGACCACATCACCCTCGATCTAAAAGACGCTAGACGAACAGGAAGTCCGAGTCGGAGAGGCTCGCCACCTGCACGCCGATCAGCGTGATCGCGCTGGTCGTGCTGCCGTCGTTGTAGAACAGCGTCGTGGAGTTGTAGCCGAGGTTGCCTGCATCCCACTCGAAGGTCGAGAAGTCGGCGAACGAGTGGATCGACCCCACCGCCGTGAAATCCAGCTTCTCGCCGTTGGGATCGAAGGAGTGAATCGTATCCGAGCCCCAGGTGGCGGCGGTGTAGACATAGCGGTCCGTACCGCCCTCGCCGATCATCGTGTCGTTGCCGGCCCCGCCGGTCAGGGCGTCGTTTCCGGCGCCGCCGGCGATGTAGTCATTGCCCGAACCGCCGGTCAGCGTGTCGTTACCGCCCCAGCCATAGAGGTATGTGTTCACGGTGTTGCCGGCGCCATTGAGATTGTCGTCGCCCAGCACCGAGCCTTGCACCCACTCGATCGACGCCGTCGCGAGATTGAGCGACACGCCCGTGTCGGACCAGACGAACAGCGAATCGAAGCCGGCGCCGCCGTCGATCTGGCTGTCGCCGCCCATTTCGATGAGGGAGTCGTCACCGCCCTGGCCCAGCAGGATATCAGAGCCGCCATTGCCGAACAGGAGGTCGGCGCCGTCGCCGCCGGCCAGGGTATCCGAGCCGTCGCCGCCGTCGAGGAAATCGCCGAAGGCCGAGCCGGTGAGCGTGTCGTCGCCTCCCATGCCGTAGATATAGACGGCGCCGGACTGGGTCGCGGCATTGAACGTATCGGCGCCCGAATTGCCCTGCGCCCATTCGATCGACGCCGTTCCCATGTCCAGCGTCACCGGCGCGCTGGTCTGCGCAAACGCGGAGTCGAAGTCGGCGCCGCCGGAAATACCGACATCCGAGCCGTCGAAGCGCAGGTAGTCGGCGCCCGCGCCGCCGGACAGCGTGTCGGCACCGAGGCCGCCGGTCAGCACATCGCTGCCGTCGCCGCCGGTCAACGTGTCATTGCCGCCGCCGCCGTCGAGCGTGTCGTTGCCCGCGCCGGCCGTGATGACGTCGTTGCCGTCACCTGTCGTAATGACGTCGTTGCCGCTGCCTGTCGTGATCGTGAAGTTTTCGATTTCGACGACGTCCACCTGGCTGGCGCTCGCATCCGCGAGGTGACCGGTATAGCCGGACCCAAGATTGCCGCCGGTAACGCCGCCGCTGACATCCGTGGTGGCGCCGGAATAGTCGACGATCAACCGGTCGTTCCCGGCACCGCCGTCGACCTCGTCCGAGCCGCCGCGGATCGTGATGGCGTCGACGCCGCCGCCGGCGATGATCGTATCGGCGCCTGTGCCGGAGAAGATGGTGTCGTCGCCCAGGCCGGAGGTGATGGTGTTGGTGCCATTGCCCGCGTCGATCGTGTTGCCGCCGTTCCCCGCCGTGATGGTGTCGGCATTGACGCCGCCGGTGATGTTGTTCTGTCCGTTGCCGGCGGTGATCGTGTTCGCGCCGTCGCCGGCATTGATGACATTGTTGCCGTCGCCGACCGTCAGCGTGTCGGCACCGGAGCCGGTCAGGACCGTGAAGTGCTCAAAGGTCCCGTCGGTGATCGTGACCGACCGACCGCCGCCGCCCGCCTCGGAAAAATTCGACGTCGAATTGCCTGTGATGGCGCCGGTGGCAAGACGGTAGTCCACGACCAGTCGATCGACACCCAGGCCGCCGTCCACGGCATTGATGCCGCCCGTCACGGTGACGACATTGTCGCCCGCGTTGGCGGTAATGCCGTTACCGCCGTTCGCGTCGGCAAGCACGTTGATCGGCGCAGTACCTCCCAGGAAGAAGGTGGCGATGCCGGTCCCGAGTTGAAGGACGATTCCGGTCGAAGCACTACCTCCCGTTACGATCATGCCGTTGTGCGTGACCGTGGTGGATTCATTGCCATAGCCGGTCTCCAGCAGGATCGTATCGGCGGGCCCCGCGGCAAGCATCGCAGCAGCAATGGTGGGAAAAGAAGAGGTCGGGCCAACCGTCAAGGTGGTCATAGCGGGGAGTCTCCCGGCGAAAGGGTTCAGTTTTTCAGGGTTGTTGCTTCAGCGCTCGGTCGCTGGGACCACTCCGTCGGCAAGAAGATCCTCCTCGGAACTCTTGCTGGCGCCGCCCGATGCGGTGCATCGGCATTGTGTCGGTGTAAGACCGCTTATCAGCTAGGACGCTAGCGGAGTCTGGGTCTGGTCTAATGCAGTCAACGATGCGGCTTGGAATAGGTTGCCGCCGAATTGCCGACGTCGTTCATCGCGTTCGCGATTCGGACTTGCGTTGAAAAGGAGCGTCTGGATCGAAGGCCGCGGCTAGGTCATCCGCGGCATGATGGAGGCGGGCAGGCTCGACGTGCTGGAGATGGTGGTGCTGCCGCTGCTCCTGAGCGACGGCATCCCGCTGTTTCCGGAAGGCACACCCGGCCTCGGGCTGCGATTGGTCAAGTGCGAGCCGCGGACGGGCGGGGCGCTGCACGTTGTCTACGAAGCCGTGCGCTGATCGGAGGAGCGCGCCACTCCAGTGGCGCTCATGATCCTGAGCGCCACTGGAGTGGTGCGCTCCCACGAACGAACGAACTTTCCGGTGGTCACTCGACCCGAGTAGGGACGACGACCAGACCTCAAATTATCACGCGCTGATCTCCAACCACACTAGTCACGCGGGTTGCGGAAGACGACGCAAGCGCCGCCGGCGGCCCGCAGCTTCGCACACAGCTTGTCCGCGTCGGCTCGGCTGTTTTCCGAGACCCGGACAGAGAACGTCGGGAGGTCGTTCCGGCGCGCGTTCAGGACCAGCGGCAGCCGGTCGCCTAAAACGGCTTCGTACTTGCGCCGCAGCCGCTCGTAGTGGGCGAGGACGCGGCCTTCGGACCAGTTGCCGGCAAGCTGGACACCCCACGGCCCCCACGCCGGGTCGGACGTGAGGAGGGGGCGGCGGCGCGGCGTGTCGATCATCCGCTTGGCGAGCTCGGCGCAGCGCTCGCCCGGTGCAGTGTACGAAGGCGGTGTCGTCGAGGACTGCATCTGAGGCATCGGCTGCACGGTCCAGGCCTCCGCGCTGTAGCCGGTGACGATGCGGACGTAGGCTTGCGTCTCGCCGGGAAGGACACTTCGGCCGGCGCGCCAGGCTTCGACCTGGCCGGGGCCGGCATTGTAGGCGGCCGCGGCCAGGCCCAGGTTACCGCGGAAGGTCGTGCGCAACTCGCGCAGGTAGCTCGCCGACTCGCGCAGCGCCTGCAGCGGCTCGAACGCGTTGGTGAGCCCGCGCATGGCGGCGGTTCCCGGCATGAACTGCGCGATGCCTTGCGCGCCCGCCGGGCTGACCGCCGTGGGGTTGAAGCGACTCTCCTGCCAGATGAGGCGCGTGAAGAATTCCTCGGGCAGCCCGTTGTCGGCCGCCGCTTGGGCCAGCGTGCTGCAGATGTCGGCAACGGAGGGACGCCGATCGTTTGCCGGCGCTTCGGTCTTGGGTGTGGGCGTGGGCGGGGCGGCGCCGGCGGCCGTGCCTTGTGGTTCCGCGCGCACCAGCGCCAGCGGCGACAGGATGGAAGCCAGCAGCACGCAGGCAGCCGTGCGCTGCAACCTCAACGCCCACCGCGGCCTAGTGCCCGGCATCGTCGCCTGTTAAAGTCGTGCGTCGCATCGGGTGGCAAAGTCCGGTGTAATTGTCCGATGTAATTGCAGGGTCGATCTGAAGCGCCAACGAGACGCCCCCGCCTGTGCGGGCACGGTGCGTTGGTTCGTCGAACCTTTCAACCATTGCCTCGGACTCTTTCCATGATTCGCAAAGCGACCCTCGCCGACCGTCCCCGCATTTTCGAAGTACGCCACGCAGTGCGGGAGAACCGCCTGAGCCAGGCCTCCGTGGCCAAGGTCGACACGACCGCGGACTGGATCTTCGAGAACGGAGCCTTCTGGGTCTGGGAGGAGGACGGCGCCGTGCAGGGCTTCGCCGTCGCCGACCCGCGCGACGGCACGATCTTCGGCCTGTTCATCCATCCCGACTACGAAGGACGCGGCCTCGCCCGCGCGCTGCTGCCACGGGCCTGCGAGGATCTGCGTGCCGCGGGCTTTGCGGCGGCAACGCTCACGACCGGCGCCGGCACGCGCGCCGAGCGCTTCTACCGCACCAACGGCTGGCAGGAGACCGGCCGCCAGGACGACGGGGAGATCATCTTCCGCAAGCCTCTTTGAACGGTCGTGGTTCCCGGGCGGGTGCTGGCGGTGCATGCACTATTCCATCAGATTTCTTGAACAAAAACTTGCAGATTGCGCAGGTTTTAGGGTATATTTCTGATACGTTGCCACGACGTGTGTAATGCGCGGGCCGCCCGGTTCACTTGCCCGGAGCGGCCTTTTTCGTGGGCCGGTGGCGTCCCGCTCTCCACGCGGGCGATGCAAGGGGTTTCAGGTCTCCGGACCTGACCGCGAGCCACGGGTGCAGGGGCGTATTTCCCTGTCGATCAAAA
>CANJHI010000225.1 GCA_947474005.1 Alphaproteobacteria bacterium
CGCGACGGCGTAGCCGAACAGGCCCTTGCAGACCGCCAGCAAGGCCCGTGCGGCGGGGCGGCCGCCCATGCGGGCCCTGGGCAGCTTGGCAACGCGGTCTCTGTAATTGCGAATGACGCGGGCGACGTCCGAAGGCTCGACATCCCGCACGCGCGTGGCGCCTAGCTCCGGGATGATGGCCCGATCGACATAGCCTCGGACTTGATCGGCCTGCCGGTGGGTATGGTCGACGCGCTCCTTGAGCCATTGCTCCGCCGCCTTTTCGACGGTCGGGCTGTAGGACTGGCGTTTGGTGGTCAGCTCGGCGGCCTTCAGTCGGGCTTGCTGGATGGTGACCTCGGGATAGGTGCCCAGCGTCGTGATCGATAGCTTGCCGGCCGCCTTGCGGCGGAACTGCCAGGTCTTCGATAGGGCGTCCGGCTTTCCGCGAAGACGAATGTAGAGACCGTTGGCGTCGGCGACCAAGGACTCAGCCTTGCCCTTCGGCGGCTTCAGAGTGCGCAAGCGCGTATCGGTAAGAGGCATGGATCATCCTAGCAAAAAATTGGGTAACCTTTGGGTAACACTTCGTGCTGACTATGGACGGACAGCCACGTACAGTGACGGACGGGAAAGCTAGTGGATTTAGGGTATTTGAAACATCAGCGAACAGTGACGGACAGTCATTCCATCACAGGGCAAGATGTAGAAACGGAAGTCTCGGAGCTGTGGGCGCAAGCCCGCAGCTATTTGAGCAGCCCTTCGCGGCGGATGTATTTGGCGATCTCGCTGGCGACCAGCGCGTTTCCGGCGACGCTCGGGTGACCGTCGCCGACGATATAGGGATTCGGCCCGCCCGCTTCCTTGTTGAGCTGGAAACTCTCGGTCAGATCGAGCAGCCGGATGTTGCCGATGACGCGCGCCAGACCGGCCGGCGGGCCCCAATAGTTCGTGGGAAGGTAGACGATGAGCAGCTGGGAGCCCATCTCGGCCGCGGTGCGTTCCATCTCGCGCAGGAGGAACCCCATGGCGCGGTCCTTCCTGGCCTCGTCCGCCTCGTCGAACGTGGCCCGCGCGTATTCGATCCGGCCCTTGATCACGTCGATGCCATGCGTCAGCCAGCTGACCGGATTGTGGTAGTCGCCCGAGAGCTGCTGCTGGAGGCGCCGCACCCCGTTGCTCCACGGCGGCGCGATCCGGAGCTTGCCCTGCTCGTCCGGCGCGACATGGGAAACATCGAGGCAGAACGGATAGTAGGACGGCGCGCACGGCATGACGTTGCGCTCGAAATGATGGGCGATCATTCCGTAGACGATCAGCTTGGGCACGAGATCGCGGTTGCGCCGCAGGATCTGGAGCGATTGCGTAGTGCCATAACTCGCCATGGCGAGGTTGGAGACACTCGCCTCGAGTTCCCGTCCAACCGTACGGGCGTAGGTCTGCGGATTTTCCAGCGCATAACCCCAGGTGAACGAATCGCCGACCGTGAGAATATCGACCCGGGCCGGGCTTCGTTCGCCGGGCCCGTCGACGCGGGCGCCGCGATCGTTGGTATAGACGTCGAAGGCGAACGCCTTGCGGTCCTTGATCGCGGGATAGATGCGCCGGTTGTGGGAGCTGGGATTGGGGATCGCGCCGATCTCCGGATCGTAGATCACCAGCGCATCGCCCTCGGACGACATGGCGATGCCCGGGACGGTCAGATAGGCCGCGATTTCGATTCCCAGAAGCAGGCTTGCGATCGTTGATGCCAACACCAGCAAGACGGTCTTCATTGGCTTGGCTTGTTTCACAGTCACCCGCACGGCAGATGCGGGCAATTAAACCATCCGGCAGGGCCGGACAACGACAAGTTTCCGGCGGAATGGCCGCGCCGGGCCGACTCGACGGCATCCCAAGGACCGCATAAACCATGGCCGAATCAGATGACCACACCATGACCCGACTCTACCTCATCTCGCCCGAACGCCTCGAGCATCCGTCGATTTTCGCCGACGAGCTGCGCGCAGCCCTCGATGGCGGCGACGTTGCCGCCTTCCAGCTTCGCCTGAAGGACGTGACCGACGACGCCATCGCGCGCGCCGCCGACACGCTCCGGCCGATCTGCCAGCAGCGCGACGTGGCCTTCATCATGAACGACCGGCCCGACCTCGCGGCGAAGCTCGACTGCGACGGCGTGCATGTCGGCCAGGACGACATGTCCTATGCCGAGGCGCGGCGCGTTGTCGGCCCGCAGCGGCAGATCGGCGTCACCTGCAAGGCGTCACGCGACCTCGCCATGGAGGCGGCCGAGGCGGGCGCCGACTACGTGGCCTTCGGCGCCTTCTTTCCCTCGACCACCAAGACCGTGACCACGCCGGCGTCGCTGGAAATCGTCGAATGGTGGAGCGAGCTGTTCGAGATCCCATGCGTGGCGATCGGCGGCATCACGGTCGAGAATTGCCGGCCGGTGATCGCGGCCGGCGCCGATTTCCTGGCCATCGCCGGCGGCGTCTGGAACCACAAGGACGGCCCCGAGGCGGCTGTCCGCGCCTTCAATGAGATCTTTTCAGCGGACCGGTAGCCACAGCACATCCTCAATGTGCGACGCACCAGTCGCCAGCATCACCAGCCGGTCGAAGCCCAGCGCCACGCCGGCGCAGTCCGGCAGGCCGTGATCGAGGGCTGCCAGGAAATCGTCGTCGACCGGCCAGCGCAGGCCGTAGAGGCGTTCCTTCTCATCCATGTCGGCTTCCAGACGTGTCCTCTGGACGCCAGGATCGGTGAGTTCGCCGAAGGCGTTGGCGAGCTCGACGCCGCAGGCATAGAGTTCGAAGCGTTCGGCCACGCGCGGATCGCCCGGCTTGGCACGCGCCAGCGCCGCCATCGAGATCGGGTATTCGCAGAGAATCGTCGGCCGGCCCATGCCGAGGCGCTTCTCGATCTTCTCGAACATGACGCGGAAGAAGACGTCGTCCCAGCTATCGCCCACATGCATCGCCACATCGGAAGCGTGGGAGAGCTTCTCGGCGCTGCCGATCGTTGCGAACAGGTCGACACCGGCGTGGCGCTCGAAAGCCTCGGCCACGGTCAGGCGTTCGGGCTCGGCCCGGGGATCGCAGCGATGATCCTGCCAGCGCAATTCCGCGACACCGGTGAGTGCCAGCAGCGCCGCGCAATCGGCCATGACCGCCTCGTACCCCACATCGGCGCGGTACCATTCCAGCATGGTGAATTCGGGATGATGGAGTGCGGAGCCCTCGGCGTTGCGGAACACGCGCGCGAACTGGAACAGTTTTGGAATGCCGCCGGCCAAAAGTTTCTTCATCGCGAATTCGGGCGAGCTATGCAGCCAGCGTTCGCGCTCCTCGCCGTCGGGCAATTCCCATTCCGTGGCAAAGCCCGCGAGATGAACCTCGGCGCCCGGCGCCACCTGCAGGATCGGCGTCTCTACCTCGACGAATCCCTCGTCGGCGAACCACCGCCGCAACGCCGCCTGCAGGCGGGCACGAGCCGTCAGGTGCGGCAGGCGTCGGCTGAGCTTATCGGGTCGCCACTCGGTCATGCCCGACCATCGCATGCGGTGGAGACGCCGTGTAGGGTGGGGCATGACCCCCAAGCAGATCGACGCATACTGCGGCAAGCTGCCCGCCGCGCCCCGCACCGTGCAATGGGAAGGCGTCATCGTCTTCAAGGTCGGCGGCAAGATATTCTGCCTGATCGCCCCACCCGACCATTCGGTCGGCCGGGTCTGCTTCAAATGCCCGCCCGAGCACTACGAGGCGCTGTCGCACGCCGAGGGGTTTCGCCCGGCGCCGTACCTGGCACGCGCCAAATGGGTGGCGCTGGACGATCCCAAGTTCCTGACGCCCACCGAACTCAAGGCCTACCTCAAGCGGGCCCATGCGGTGATCGCGTCGGCCCTGCCCAAGCGCAAGCAAGCCGAACTGGACCTTTAGGCCCGGTTGCGGCCCCCCGTCGCCTTTGATAGAAGGCCGCCCGTCGGCCTCGTCCCGCTCCCTGCGGACGAGGCCGAATTCCATTCATCCGAACCTGTGACGAGCCCCGGTAAGCCCATGAAAGTTCCCGTCAATTCCATTCGTGCCGGCAACGTCATCGAATACAACGGCAAGCTCTGGGTGGCCTCCAAGGTCGAGCACATCAGCCCGGGCAAGGGCGGCGCGTTCGTGGCCATCGAGGCCAAGGCGCTGCGGGAAGGCAACAAGCTGCAGGAACGCTTCCGCTCCGGCGAGACGATCGAACACGTCCATATCGACGATCGCGAGTGCACCTTCCTGTTCAAGGACGAGAACGGCTACACCTTCATGGACAAGGAAAATTTCGAGCAGCTGGCGGTCGGCGCCGACGTGCTTGACGCCGATCTCGCCCGCTTCCTCCAGGACGGCATGGAAGTATCCGTCTCGCTCTACGAAGGCACGCCGGTCGGCATCGAGCTGCCCAAGTCCGTGACGCTCATGGTCATCGAGGCCGATGCCGTGGTCAAGGGCCAGTCGGCCTCTTCCTCCTACAAGCCCGCGGTCGTCGAGGGCGGCATCCGCGTGATGGTGCCGCCGCATATCGGCGTCGGCACGCGGCTGGTGATCAACACCGAGGACGGAAGCTACATGGAACGCGCGAAGGACTGATCGCGCCTAAGGACATATTGAATCGTGGCCCTCCCCACTGATCGCCCTCCCAGAGACCGCTCCTTCGGCGATCGTCCCGTCGCGCGTATCGGCCGGGCGCCCATGGCGCCAGGCCGCGAACGGTCGGGTCCGCCCGAGCGCCGTTCGCTCGCGCCACGCTCAGCCACTGTCACGGTGATGATCCGCGCCGCTTTCGCCGCGGCCAAGAACCTGAAGCGCGATTTCGGCGAGGTCGAGCACCTGCAGATCTCCGAAAAGGGCCCGGGCGATTTCGTCAGCCATGCCGACATCAAGGCCGAGCGCGTACTTCGCGCCGAGCTTCTCAAGACGCGGCCGGAATACGGCTTCCTCGGCGAAGAGGGCACCGAGATCAAGGGCGACGGCCGCAACCGCTGGATCGTCGACCCGCTCGACGGCACGACCAATTTCCTTCACGGCGTGCCGCACTTTGCCATTTCGATCGGCCTGGAGCGTGACGGCGAGATCATCGCCGGTGTCGTCTACCAGCCGATCTCCGATGAGCTGTTCTGGGCTGAGAAAGGCAGCGGTGCCTACATCGACACGCCGGCCGCCCGTTCGCGCCGGCTTCGGGTCTCGGGCCGCAAGGATCCTGCCCGCGCCCTGGTCGGCACCGGCCTGCTCCATATCGGCAAGAGTGGCCATGCCGATTACGTCCCCAAGCTCGCCGCCGTGATGGAACGCACCGCCGGCGTGCGCCGCTGGGGCGCCGCAGCCCTCGATCTCGCCTTCGTGGCCGCCGGTCGCTTCGATGCCCACTTTGAGTTTGGCTTGGCCCCTTGGGATGTCGCAGCCGGCCTTCTGCTGGTGCGCGAAGCCGGTGGTTTCGTCGGCGACATCTCGGGCAACCCTTATGTATTGGGCGGCCCGTCGATCTTGGCCAGCAATGCCGGCCTGCGCGATTCGATGATCGAGATCCTGACGGGCAGCCGCCCCGCCGAGTCTCTTTAGGTCATCTCTCTAGTTCGTCTTCAATATCTCCCGCACCAGGCGGGCCACTGTGCGCACGGCAAGCGAGGCCGGCCGGTGGGTGCCGACGGCGAGCCACGTCGTCTGCTCGATTGCCGGTTTCACGATTCGCGACGCCGCGAACAATGGCCCCGCCATCTCGCGCTCGGTGAAGCCACGCGGGAAGATGGTGCAGAGGCCGCTGCGCGCCACCGCTTCGCGCAGGATCGCCGAGGAACTTCCCTCCATCACGAAGTTGAGGCTGATGCCCTGACGCGCGGCATGCTCGACCATCACGGACGTGAGCCCGTTCGGCCACACCGGCGCGGCGAGCGCCACGCCCTCCAGGGCGCGGAACGGCACGTCCTTGTGGCGCAGGGCGGTGTGACCGCGTGGCCCGACCAGCATCATGTCGCCGCGCATCACCGGCTCGGCGCCGCGCACCGCGCCGCGGCGGTAGCGGTTGAAGATCGCGACCTCGACCCGGCCGGTCGCCACCCATTCCTCGACCTGGCCGCTATAGGCCTCGTGGACGCGCAGCCGTACCCGCGGATAGTCGCGCATCAGGCGGGAGCAGAGCGTGCTGATCAACGGCTGGGCCCAGCCCGGAACGACACCGAGATCGACGCTGCCGATCGGGCTTCCACGCATGCCGCCGGCCTCGACCACCAATTGTTCCGACTCGGCCAGCACGGCCTTGGCGCGGGGCAGCAACGCAAGACCAAGCTCCGTGGGCAGCACGCCCCGTCCCGTGCGGTGGAACAGGCGCCCACCCAATTCCGCCTCGAGTGCCGAGACCTGCCGACTCAACACCGACTGCGCCACGCCGAGCGCCGCCGCGGCGCGACTGAAACCGCCACCGGCCGCAACGCTGCAGAACGCCCGCAACTCCTTCAAGTCCATGCCGCACTCCATGCAAAAAGAGCAAGAGGGAGTGTAGGGGTTGTGACGCACCTGCATAGGGAGAGAACCGCTTCATCACCCGAAAGCGTTGCGTTCCGACCGCCAGCAGGTTGAGTGAGGGGCTTCCATTGGCTATCCTCCGGCCGCTAACGCGCGCCCAGATGCAGACTGTGTCGACTCGCCAAATGCTTTGAAAGGCAATCGGTTATGCCAACGTCTTCGGTCGCCGTGCGCAGTCTGACACTCGCCATTCTGGGCTTCGGCGCCGTTCCGGCTTTCGGTCAGGGCGCTAACGTCACAGCCTTCAATCCCTACTCCGGTGTCGGCCTGCCGGGCGGGCCAGTGCCGCAGTACGGCCCGCAGGCCGCCTACCCGATCGTCGACACGGTTGGCCCCGCCGGTGGGCCCGCATTCAACCCCTGGCAAGGTGGTGGATCTGCCACCGCCTATCCCGTTGCCGGCGTCTCCGCCGGCAACGGACGCAATGTCGCGGCGGGCAATGTTTCAGCCAGCAATGTCACCGCTGGCGTGCCTGCGTCCGTGTACAGCTACAATCCCGGCGCCTATCTGCCGGCGCCGCCGCCTGGCCCGATCGAGAGCCGGATCATCGCCATTCCCGAAACGGGCAACGCTAGACCCTCGCGACGCAGCTATGCGCCCGCGGCTGCTTCCACACCGCCGGCTGCGATGACGGCGACGATCGGCGTGCCGCCCCCGCCGGCCGCACCGCCGGTGGTCACTGGCGCCGAATTCGGCGCTCGCTCGCCGTCGGCGGGCACACCAACGCCCTTAGCTGCTGCAACACCGACACCGCCGGCGGCCACGCGCGCGCCATCCGCCGCAACGTCGCCCTCGCCCGCC
>CANJHI010000226.1 GCA_947474005.1 Alphaproteobacteria bacterium
GACGCCGAGGTCTTCTATGTGAACATCTCCGACCCGGCGGTGATCGTGGTCGTCGATGTGAAGAAGCCGACCGGGATCGCCCGCACGATCCCCATTCCGGCGGCCGGTCCACACGGTCTCGATTTCGATGGGGCCACGGGGCGCCTGTTCTGCGCCTGCGATGCCGGCGTGCTCGTCACCCTGGACGCCCGGTCGGGCAAGGTGCTGGACGAGAAGCCGCTCAGCGGCGTGCCTGACGTCGTGTTCTTCAATCGCCAGCGCCAGCACCTCTATGTCGCCATCGGCGACCCCGGCGTGGTCGACGTCTTCGCCACCTCCCCGGTGGAGAAGCTGGCGACGGTCGAAACCGAGGCGGGCGCCCACACTACCGCCCTCTCCCCGGCGGGCGACCGGCTCTACGTCTTTCTGCCCCGCTCGCACCGGGCCGCGATCTACGAAACGTGCTGATTTTGTCGCTGTTTGCGGGGCGGGCTCCGGTGGCTCCCCAGGCGATTAAGCGATAGAACGTCCATCTGTTTGCATTGCCGCCGCACAAATCGAACGGTAGGTTCTGCGTGGATCGGGTGCTCTTGGGGGATTCAACGGTGTTCGGACGTCTCTTTCTCTTGGCGGCATTTGCCGTCGTCACGGCAGTGGCCTGCAATTCGGCTCCCAGGGTGCCGGTCTCCACGGCGATGGTGAAGAAGGCCTACTGGGGTCTGCCCAAGGACGGCCCCTCGGCCGACGTCACCAGCCAGGTGACCTGCCCCAACGGCTACCCGTGCGATGTCTTTGCCAACGCCGCGAATTACGGCCAGTCGAAATCGGACCTCAACAACAGGCTGGCCGTCATCTGGACCTGCCAACCGCAGAATTTCGTGTTGTCCGAAGTCGTGGCGTCGGGCCTCAAGGTACGCATGAGCTGCGTCGGTGGAATACCGATCGTGCCGCGCACGATCAGCATCCTCGAAGCCACGTGGGGCGCGCCCGACGGCCAGACGGTCGATGCCACCCAGGCGGTGCGCGATGTCTGCGGCGACACCTCGACGCGCTGCCAGGTGCCGGCGATGGCCTACATCTTCGGCACGCCCGATCGCGTCGTCTCGACGAAGGTGCTCAGGATCCGCTTCACCTGCAACGGCCAGTCGACGCCGGCCCAACAGGCCGTTGAGAACAGCGTCGCCGACCTGCGCTGCGAACGGCCCAACGACATCTTCTCGAACTACCCCCCGTACCAGTAAGAAGTACTGCCCGGACGTTTTGGCGGTTCAGCCGGCGGGCGCGCCCGGCGGCGGCGGGCTGCGCCGGCACTCGCCATTGAAGGTGCCGCCATATGTGCCCTCGACCGCGGTGATGGCGAGCGCGCCGTCGTTGCGGTTGTAGGTCACCGTGAAGGCGGGAAAGCGGGTGCGCAGCGCCTGGTAGGTGGTGGTCGTGCCGGTGCCCTCGACCAGGGATCCCGCCTCGAAAAGCGCCGCCGTGTTGCGCATATCGTCGAACATCATGTGGAAGTTGCGCACCACGGCCTTGTGGTCGGTGAACTTGCAGACGAGCCAGCGCGGCTCGGCCAGGACCGGCCCTGCGACGGTGATCGCAAAAGCGGCCACCGCCATCATTGTCACACCCTGATGCATAATACCGCGCCCTACCGCGGCGCCATGCGGATGGCGCCGTCGAGGCGGATGGTCTCGCCGTTCAGCATGTGGTTCTCCACGATCGACAGGGCGAGCTGGGCATATTCCTTGGGATCGCCCAGCCGCGACGGGAACGGCACCTGGGCGCCCAGGCTCTTCTGCGCCTCGGCCGACAGTCCCATCATCATCGGCGTCAGGAACAGGCCGGGCGCGATGGTGCAGACGCGGATGCCGAGACTGGAAAGGTCACGGGCGATCGGCAGCGTCATACCGACCACGCCGCCCTTTGACGCCGAATAGGCGGCCTGGCCGATCTGGCCGTCGAACGCCGCGACCGAGGCGGTGTTGATGATGACGCCGCGCTCGCCGTCGTCCATCGGCTCGGCCTGGCTCATGGCGAAGCTGGCGAGACGGATGACATTGAAGGTGCCGATCAGGTTGACCTGGATCACCTGGGCGAACATGCCGAGATCGTGCGGGCCGTTCTTGGAGATGGTGCGGGCGGCGCGACCGATGCCGGCGCAGTTCACCACGACGCGCGGGGCGCCCAGCTTCTCCACCACCGTCTTGACCGAGGCCTCGGTGTTGGCCGCGTCGGAGACGTTGGTCTTCACATAGATGCCGCCGATTTCCTTGGCCTTCTTCTCGCCCAGCTCGTCCTGCAGGTCGAAGATCGCGACCTTGGCGCCCGCCGCCGCCAGCGCCGACGCCGTGGCGCCTCCCAGACCCGATGCGCCGCCGGTGACGATGGCAGCCTGACCCTTGACGTTCATTTGTGTCCTCCTTGAAGGGGCATTTTTAGGCATGCCCGGCCGCCTTGCCAAGCCGCCCCCTTGCGAAGTGGTTTGGGACACCCAACCTTTTTGCCATGAGTGATCATACCCAGCTTGTCCGCAATGAGGCAGCCGTTCGTGCCGGCTTCTGGCCGAAGCTGCGCCGCACCCTGGGCCGCGTGCCCTTCTCCGAGGACGCGGTGGCGGCCTTCCATTGCGCGACCGATCCGGCGACGCCGCTGGCGATCCGCGTCACGCTGTTCGGCGCGCTCGGCTATTTCGTGCTGCCGTTCGACGTCATTCCCGACGTCATCCTGGGGCTGGGCTACACCGACGACGCCGCGGTCCTGGCGGCTGCCTTCACCGCCGCCCGCATGCACATCACCGAGGCGCATCGCGAACGAGCGCGCGTCTGGCTCCTTAAGGAACAGGCGGCCCAGGCGACTTAGGGGCAGGCTTAGCCGCCTCGGCACGGCGACGTTCGCGGGCGAGCTGGTGCTCGCGGTGAGCGATGTAGAGCGCCGAGGCGATGACGATGGCAGCGCCGACGTAGGTCCAGACCACCGGCATCTCGCCCCAGACCAGCCAGCCCACGAACACCGCGAACGGCAGACGGAGATACTCGAACGGCGCCACCGCCGACATCTCGCCGGCCTTGAAGGCCTGGACCCAGAAATACTGTCCGACGGTGGCGGCCAGTGCGATGCCGATCGCCAGCGTCCAGCCCCACGGATCGGGCCAGCGCCACACCCAGATTGCCGGCAGCGCCAGCAGCAGGGTCGAGAAGATGGCGAACTGGGTGAGGATCATCAGCGGCGTCTCGGAGTCGGAAAGCCGCTTCACCAGCAGGATCGAGATCGCCACCGTGGCGGCATTGGCGAGCGCGATCAGGGCGCCCAACTGCAGGCTGCCCGCGCCCGGACGGACCATCACCAGCACGCCCGCGAAGCCCACGACCGTGGCGGTCCAGCGCCGCCAGCGCACCTTCTCCTTGGCGAGCACGACGGCGACCAGGACCGAGAACAGCGGCTGCGAGAAGGCGATGGCGGTGGCGTCGGCCAGCGGCAGCATCGAGACGGCATAAAAGCCCAGCACCATCGAGGCGGTGCCCATGAAGGTGCGCCAGAAGTGGCCGGCGATGCGCTTGGAGTGCCACGGCTTCACCCGGCCGGTGAGCATCATGGGCAGCAGCAGGACGAGGCTGATGACGGCGCGGAAGAAAGCCGTCTGCACGCTGTCGATCTGCTCCGACAGCAGCCGGATCATGACGCCGGTGGAGGTGAAGATGAAGCCGCCACTGACCAGCCACAGAGCGCCCTGCACGTTCGGCGGCAGGCGTCGCAGCCAGGCCAGCACTAGGTCGGGGTCCTGTCGGAGTGGACCGCGGGCCTCCAGGCCCGCTCATGAGGCGGGCCTGGAGGCCCGCGGTCCGTAGGAGATGAATCCATCTCAGATCTTGCGGTCATGGCCGGCCCAGTACGGCGCGCGCAGGTCCTTCTTCAGCACCTTGCCGACCGGGCTGCGCGGCAGGGCGGCGATGAAGTCGACCGACTTGGGCGCCTTCACGCCGCCGAGCTTCTCACGGGCGAGATGGATCAGTTCCTCGGCCGCCACCGTGGCGCCGGGCTTGAGCTCGACCACCGCCTTCACCGCCTCGCCCCATTTCTCGTCGGGGACGCCGATGACGGCGCAGTCCTGCACCGCGGGATGGCTCCACAGCACCTGCTCGACCTCGCTCGGGAAGACGTTGAAGCCACCGGAGATGATCATGTCCTTCTTGCGATCGACGATGTAGACGAAGCCGTCCGCATCGATAACGCCGATGTCGCCGGTATGGTGCCAGCCGAACGTAGAAGCTTCTTCCGTGGCCTTGGGGTTGTTGTAGTAACCCGCCATGACGAGGCCGCCCCGCACCACGATCTCGCCGGGCTCACCGCGCGGCAGGAGCCGACCTTCCTCGTCCATCACCTCGAGCCGCACCAGCGGCGAGATACGGCCGCAGCTCGCCAGCCGATGGCGGTTGTTGCTCGCGAGCGCCTCGATATGGTCCTCAGGCGAAAAGAAGGTGCAGATCATGCAGGCCTCGGCCTGGCCGTAGGTCTGGGTCAGCACCGGCCCGAATACCTCGATCGCCTCGACGAGCTTGTCGACCGACATCGGCGCCGAAGCATAGACCAGGTTCTTGAGCGAGCTGTAGTCGTACTTGGCGACATCGGGATGGGCGAGAAGCATGTAGATCAAGGTGGGCGGCATGTAGATGTGCGTCACCTTGTGCTTCTCGATCGCAGCCAGGATGCCGCCGGGATCGGCCGTGCCCATGAAGATGTTGGTGCCGCCGAACGGCAGCATGGGAAAGGAGCAGACGCCGGCCGCATGCGTCATCGGCGCCACCATGAGATGGACCGGCGGCGTCTCCAGCGGCATGCAGGCCCAGAAGATCGAGTTCATGGTCTCGATGTTGCGGTTGGTGATCTGCACGCCCTTGGGCCGGCCGGTGGTGCCGCCCGAGCTCGCGAGGAAGGCCACGCCGTCGGGATCGTCGGGCAGGTCGGGTGCTTCGGCCTTCTGCGCGCCGAGCCAGGCCACGAACGACGGCCGATCGATGCAGATGACCTCTTTGATCTTCGGGCAGGCCTCGCGGATGCGGACCAGGTAGCCGTCGAAACTCGAATGGTAGAACAGGACCTCAACATCGGTGTTGTTCAGGATGTAGAGATTCTCTTCGAGGGCATTGCGCGCATTGACCGGCGCCCAGGTGACGCCGGCGCGCACGATGCCCAGCAGGCAGGCGTAGGCCGCGGCGTGGTTGGGGCTGTAGACGGCGGCCTTGGAGCCACGCCCCAGGCCAGCCGACAGCAGCCCGTTGGCCACGCGATGGGTTTGGCCACGCACCTCGGCGTAAGTCCAGCCCCGCGCGCCGTCATGCAGGCAGTGCCGCTCGGGGAAGAGATCGGCGCCGCGGTCGAAGTAATCGATCAGGCGCATGGCTTAGCTCCAGCGAGGCTGTTCACGACGCACCATTTTCAAAGCTTTGGCGAGGGGCGGCGTCTAGTTACGCCACGAATCGGGGATGGCTTCTTTGTCGACCTTGGATTGCCAGGTTGCGGCCATTTCGATTTTTGAGCAGTCACCATATGACGATCCTACCTCATGCCGAGGAGCACCCGAAGGGCTACTCTACCCGATGCGGCGACTGATGATTTGCAAGATGAAGCTGTGCGGTTGGCGATGAAACCATGTCCGCCACCTCGCGACGCTCTCGGACATTGCTGCGCAATGTCCTGCCGCTCATGGGGGCCGAGCTGCGCTCGGCCCCGTACCCTGCTTCTGATATCAAAGGCAGTCATGTGGGAAAACAGGCGTATTCGCGGCTTCGCTGCCTCGTTCCTCGCGGTGGGAGCGCTGGCCGCGTCTGGACTCGTCGGGGCAAACAGCGCGCTCGCCCAGGCCAGCAAGCAGGAGGATCCGATCCCGGCCAATCCGGGACAGGACCTGACCGCGATCGAGCGCATCTTCCTGCCCCCGTCGCCGCCGCCGCTCACCGCCTTCCCCGAGCTGCGGGAGCGGTGGAAGGATACGCCGGCGTTCCTGCGCGATTCGAAATTCGACATCAACGTCCGCAGCTACTACCGCGACGCGGTGACGAACGCGCCGGCCAGCGCCAACGTCAAGGAAGCGTGGGCCGCCGGCGGCTCGGTCTCGACCGAGACCGGCAAGCTATTCGATCTCGTGACGCTGGGCGCGGTGCTCTACACCTCCGTCCCCCTGGTGGCACCTTCGCAGTATGGCGACACCGGGCTGCTGCTGCCCAACCAGCAAGGCTATGCCGTGTTCGGCCAGCTCTACGCCCAGGCCCATCTCTTCGACACGCACAAGGTCACGCTCGGCCGCTACCTCTACAACACGCCGTTCCTGGGACCGCACGACAACCGCATGACGCCGCAGACCTTCTCCGGCTACACCGTGCGCGGCACGTTCGGAGCTGAAGAAGGCAAACCTTCCGCCGACAGTAAAGAGAGCGGAAGTGGACCTGGCTTCCGCTACGGCGGCGGGTTCATCGACGCCATCAAGCCGCGAGACGCGATCGCCTTCCAGTCGATGGCAAGCACGGCGGGCGTTCCCACGTCGAACGCGGGCGTGGGCTTCGGCGGCGGCGTGCTGCACTGGGGACCGGCGCGGATCGGCGCGATCGACTATTACAGCCAGGACCTGCTCAACATCTTCTACACCGAGGGCAAGTACGGCGCGGACCTGGGCAGCGGGTTCAACGCCATCGCCGCTGCGCAGTTCGTGGCCCAGAACAGCACTGGTCAGCACTTGATGAACGGCGGCACCCCCTTCGCCACCAACCAGTTTGGCGCCAAGGTCGATTTCGGCTACGACACCGCTATCCTCACCGTGGGCTACTCCGTGGTGAATCCCGGCTTCGCAATCCAGACGCCGTGGAGTGCCAACCCCTTCTATACCGACGCCCTGATCCAGGGTTTTCAGCGCGCGGGCGAACAGGCGGTGATGGTGGGCCTGTCGCACCGGCTGACGCACATCGGCCTGCCGGGTGTCGCGGTCGCCGCGCACTTCTTCAACGGCGCCACGAGTGCTGCGGCCGCGGGGGCACCGCTGGTCGAGACGGAGTGGGACTTCCGTATCGAATGGCGACCGGAATGGAAACCGCTGGATGGGCTTTGGTTGCGTGCGCAGTACGGGAAGTCGTCGACCTGGCAGGGCGGGTCGCTCACCACGGCGGATGAGCTGCGGCTGGTTTTGAACTACGCTCTAAAAACACTGCTGTCCGGTTAAATTGAGGGCCGAATCGCAAAAACCCCCTCCAGGCGCGGGTTTCCGGGTGCTGAAGGGTGGTGTCGATTTGAATGGCGATTGCCAATTCTGGCAGTCTTCTGGGCTTTCGCCCGGAGGCCGCCATGAACAC
>CANJHI010000227.1 GCA_947474005.1 Alphaproteobacteria bacterium
GCCCTTCGGGCACCTCCCCCGTATGACGGGGGAGGAAAGTACATCTCAGTCATCGCGCCAGCTTCAACGCCTCATCCGCCTTGGCTTTGGCGGCGGCGTACTTCTCCTTGGCGAAGGCCGCCCACTGCTGCTCGAGCTCGGCCTGACGTCCCGACTTTTCCTTGCCGCCGGTGAAGGCGGCGCGGATTTCGGGCGAGGCCGCCTGGGCCGCCGTGATCGGCATGGCCGCGATCAGGTCGCGCGCCTCCTTGGCCAGCGCCCTAGCCTGGGCGTTGTCCTTCTTCGCCAGCGCCGCGTCGACCTCGTGCAGCACCTTGGTCGCGGCCTTCAGCGGCTCGAGCTGGAAGGTGATGAGCTGGTCGTACAGCGTGTCGACCGCGGCACTCCGGCTTTCCGAGAGCTCGGCGTCGAAAGTGAGCAGGCCCTGCAGGTTCTTGTCCTTGAACGGATTGGGATAGTCGGCCGGCGCCTTGGCGTAGGTCTCGGGCCGCACCGGGAGGCGGCGGATGGTGGGCTCCAGCAGCGCTTCCTGGCCCGCGGGCGAGAGCAGGAATTCGATGAAGGCTTCGGCGCCCGCCTTGTTGGGAGCATTGGCGACGATGCCGACATTGGCCGGCACCAGCGTCGTCACCGAGGGGTAGACGAATTTCACCGGGAAGCCCGCGCCCTGCGACGAGAAGGCGAAGAAGTCGATCACGATGCCGTAGCCGACCTGGCCCGAGTTGACGGCTTCCGGCACGCCGAACGAGCGGTCCGTCACCTGCCGCAGGTTGCCCGAGATCTCCTTGATGGTGCGCCAGCCTTTGTCCCAGCGTTCACCCTGCAGGATGGTCTCGATGGTGAGGTGCGTCGTGCCCGAGCGCGAAGGAGCGGAAATCGAGACATGGTCGAAGTAGGGCGCGGCCGCGAGATCCTGCCACTCCTTGGGCGTCGGCAGCTTGTTGGCCTTCACGTAGCGCTCGTTCCACATGATGCCGTAGCCCGAGGCGGCGAAGCCTGAATAGAAGCCGTCCTTGTCGTTCACCGGATAGGAGCCGACCCTCTCGGCGATGCCCGTCGCCTTGGGCTTGTAGGGGCTGAGCAGCTTCTTGCCCTTCAGCACCTCGAAGGCGTCGGGGGCCGAGGCCCAGAACAGGTCGACCTGGTTGTTGGCTTTGGTTTCCTCGAGGAATTTCACGCCGGCATTGGTGTTGCGGTTCTGCACTTCGAGGGTGGCGCCCGGCACCGCCTTCTCGAAGGCCTTCTTGAGCGGATCGGTTACGTCCTTGGAGAAGGAAGTGACGACCGTCACCTTGCCGGCCTGGGCGAAGGCGGCGCCGGCCGCAAGGATGAGGCCGAGGGTGAGGCCCACAGTGAGAGTGGACAGACGAAGCATAAAGTTTCTCCCGTACATAATCTTGATCAGGCGGCCTCGATGAAGCTGTCGAGCACCTTCTTCGGGCCGGCCTTCTCGAACTCGATATCGAGCTTGTTGCCGTCGACCGCAACGATGCGGCCGTAGCCGAACTTCTGGTGGAATACGCGCTGGCCGACGCTGAGGTCGGGCTTGTCGCCTTCGACCGCGCGCCGGTCGTCCAGGGTCTCGTCGCGCCAGCGCGTGCGCCGTGCGCCGCCGGTACCCAGGCTTTCGTAGTCGAAGCCGCTGGCCTGGTCGCGCAGGCCGCCGTGATGGCCGGCCGAATAGGTGGCGTAGAGCCCCGCGTCGCTGTTCTCGGCCAGGTGGCCGGCCGGCAGCTCGCGCAGGAAGCGTGACGGGATCGCGGCCTGCCACTGGTTGAAGATGCGCCGGTTGGCGGCGAAGGAGACATAGGCCCGCTTGCGCGCGCGCGTCAGGCCGACATAGGCGAGGCGCCGCTCCTCCTCGAGCCCGGCCAGGCCCTTGTCGTCGAGGGCGCGCTGGTTGGGGAACAGGCCTTCCTCCCAGCCCGGCAGGAACACGCTGTCGAACTCCAGGCCCTTGGCGGCATGGAGCGTCATGAGGCTGACCATGTCGGTGTCGCTGCGGTCGGCCATGTCGGTCAGCAACGCCACGTGCTCGAGGAAAGCAGGCAGCGAGTCGAATTCCTGCAGGGCGTTGGTGAGTTCCTTCAGATTCTCCAGCCGGCCCTCGGCGTCGGGCGAACGGTCGAGCCGCAGCATGTCGGTGTAGCCCGACTCGTCGAGCAGGGTTTCCACGACCTCGACATGGCTGATGCCGTCGAGCATGGCGCGCCAGCGCTCGAAATTGACAATGAGATCGCCCAGAGATTTGCGTTGCCGGCCCTTCAGCTCGTCGGTCTCGAGCGCCCGGCGGGTCGCCTCGAACAGCGAGATCTTCTGGGTGCGCTGGATCAGCCGGAGCGTGCGCAGGGCCGATTCGCCCAGGCCCCGGCGCGGCGTGTTGTAGATGCGCTCGAAGGCGAGGTCGTCGTCGTGCTGCACCGTGACACGGCAGTAGGCCAGCGCGTCGCGGATCTCCTGGCGCTCGTAGAAGCGCGGGCCGCCGATCACGCGGTAGGGCAGGCCCATGGTGATGAAGCGTTCCTCGAACTCGCGGGTCTGGAAGCCGGCGCGCACCAGGATGGCGATTTGCGCCAGCTTGTGCTTGTCGCGTTGCAGCGCCTCGATCTCCTCGCCGATGCCGCGCGCCTCCTCGTCGCCGTCCCACACGCCACGCACCGCGATGCGCTCGCCTTCCTTCATCTCGGTCCACAGCGTCTTTCCGAGCCGGCCTTCGTTGTGCGAGATCAGGTGCGAGGCGGCAGCCAGGATGTGCGGCGTCGAACGGTAGTTGCGCTCCAGCCGGACGATGGTGGCGCCCGGGAAATCCTTCTCGAAGCGCAGGATGTTGCCGACCTCGGCGCCGCGCCAGCCGTAGATCGACTGATCGTCGTCGCCAACGCAGCAGATCTCCTGGGTGCCCTGCGCCAGCAGCCGCAGCCAGAGATACTGGGCGACGTTGGTGTCCTGGTATTCGTCGACCAGGATGTGGCGGAAACGGCGATGGTAGATCTCCAGGATGTCGGGGTGCTTCTGCCACAGGGTCACGCAATGCATGACGAGGTCGCCGAAATCGACCGCGTTCACCTCGGCGAGCCGCTCCTGGTACTGGCGGTAAATGTCGGCCGCCTTGCCGCCGGCGAATTCGCCAGCCTCGTCGCCCGAGACCTTGTCAGGGGTGAGCGCACGGTCCTTCCAGCGCTGGATGATGCCGCTCAGCACCCGCGCCGGCCATTTCTTGTCGTCGATGCCGTCGGCCTGCAGCAGCTGCTTGATCAGCCGGGTCTGGTCGTCGGTGTCGAGGATGGTGAAGTTGCTTTTGAGGCCCACCAGTTCGGCATGGCGGCGCAGCACCCGCACGCCGATGGCATGGAAGGTGCCGAGCCACATGCCGTCGGCCGCGCCACCGATCAGGCTCGCCACGCGGTCGAGCATTTCGCGCGCCGCCTTGTTGGTGAAGGTGACCGACAGGATCTGCGAGGTTCGCGCCCGGCCGGTGATCAGGAGATGGGCAATGCGCGAGGTGAGAACCCGGGTTTTGCCCGTTCCAGCACCGGCCAGCACCAGCAGCGGCCCGCCCTGGTGGGTCACGGCCAGGCGTTGTTCGTCGTTCAGCCCATCGAGATGGGCCGTGGACGCAACCGCACGCCGCGCCGGCTCGGGGGCGGCCGGGACGGGATCGTCGGTGATTTCGAACGGGTCGGCGGGAGGCGCCATGCACCGTCATATAGCAATCGGCGCGGCGGACGCCTATCTTTGAGACTGTGGACGCGCCCACTGTGAACTGCCCGTCTTGAAAATAGGGGGTGTACGGATGGCCCGAGGGTTGAACGGTTCCGCGAACGGCAACGGTACGGGCCATTGGCCGACCGATATGGAAGGCGTCGAGGCACGGACGCCCGGCATGTCGTCCAACCTTCCGGCGGCCATCGAAGAGGTGCTGCCGGCCGTCGTTGGCCTGAAAACGACCATACCGGAGAACCGGCGTTCCGCGCAGACCCTGGGGTCTGAGCGCGAAGGCCACGGCATCGTGATCGACGCGCAGGGCCTGATCGTCACCATCGGCTACCTGATCATGGAGGCCGATACCGTCACCATCACCGACATCGAGGGCAATGAGTGGCCCGCCCGCATCGTGGGCTCCGACTATGAAAGCGGCTTCGGCCTGGTGCGGACCGACGTGCCGCTTCCGGTGAAGCCGATGCACTTCGGCGATTCCGACACGCTGTCGCTGCGCAGCGAGGCCGTGGTCGTGGGCTATGGCGGCGAGAAGGCGGCGCTCAAGGTCAAGGTCGCGAGCCGCCGCGAATTCGCGGGCTACTGGGAATATCTGCTCGATAGCGCGATCTTCACCGTTCCCGCCTACCCGCTGTGGGGTGGCTCGGCGCTGGTCGGCGCCGACGGTGCACTGCTGGGCGTCGGTTCGTTGCTGGTGCAGGAGGCGCTGGGACCGGGCGCGCCGGCTTTTCCCGGCAACATGTACGTGCCGATCAACCGGCTGAAGCCGATCTTCGCCGAACTGGTGTCCAAGGGTCGGCTGTCGACGCCGCCCCGGCCCTGGCTCGGCATCTACACCCTGGAGCACATGGGCCAACTCGTGATTGGCGGCATTTCCGACGGCGGCCCGGCCGACCGTGCCGGCCTGCAGCGCGGCGACGTGCTGCATGCGCTGAACGACGAGGTGCTGGACGACGTCGCCGACTTCTATCGCAAGCTGTGGGAAAGCGGCCCGGCCGGCACGACGATCCGGCTGCGCATGGAACGCGACAACGACGCCTTCGAGGTCGCGGTCCGTTCCGGCGACCGTGGGCGCTATCACAAGTACGGCTCCGACTGACGGTTTTCCGTCCGGCGTCGGCCTGTGAATAGTCCGCGGCGACGCGCTTTGACTTGGGCCGCGCCCGCTGCATAGGTTCCTGCGAGCAACAATGCGCAGGGGAGACAGACACATGGCCAGGGCCTTCGCCTCGCAAGCCGACATGGCGGACAAGAAGATCACCTTCAGCCGCCTGTCCGAGCACGCCTACGCCTTCACGGCCGAGGGCGATCCCAACACCGGGATCGTGATCGGCGACGATGCCGTCATGGTGATCGACGCCCAGGCGACGCCCAAGATGGCGGAGCAGGTGATCGAGCGCATCCGCACCGTCACCGACAAGCCGATCAAGTATGTCGTGCTGACGCACTACCATGCGGTGCGGGTGCTGGGCGCCAGCGGCTACAATCCCGAACACATCATCTGCAGCGAGGCGACGCGCGAGATGATCGTCGAGCGCGGCGCGCAGGACTACAAGTCCGAGCTCCAGCGCTTTCCGCGCCTGTTCCAGGCGGCCGAGACCATTCCCGGCCTGACTTGGCCGACCATGACCTTCGGCGACCGCATGAGCCTGTGGCTGGGCAAGGTGCAGGTCGACATCATCCATGCCGGGCGCGGCCACACCAAGGGCGACACGATCGTGTGGCTGCCCGAGGAGCGCACCCTGTTCAGCGGCGATCTCGTCGAATACGGCGCCACGCCCTATTGCGGCGATGCCCACTACAAGGACTGGCCCGAGACGCTGCAGAAGCTGCGCGACCTCAAAGCGGAGGCGCTGGTGCCCGGCCGTGGCGACGCACTGACGGGTGAGAGTGCCGTGGAAGAGGGCATTGCCGGCACTCAGGCGTTCCTGGCCGACCTCTACAGGGTCGTGTCGGCCAGCGCACAAACGGGCGCTTCGCTGAAGCAGGCCTACGACAAGGCGATGGCGGCCCTGCAGCCGCGCTACGGCAATTGGGTGATCTTCGAACACTGCATGCCGTTCGATGTGTCGCGTGCCTACGACGAAGCCAAGGGCCTCGACCATCCGCGCATCTGGACCGCCGAGCGCGACATCGAGATGTGGGCGGCGCTGGAAAAATCATAATCCCTCCCCCGTAATCGGGGGAGGTGCCCCATCATATGGGGCGGAGGGGGAGAGCCCCCGTCGAGATGCTTAGCAATTTCAGATCATGACCTTCCGAAAATCGTTTGTGTGGCCTTCCCCCTCCGGCCCTGCGGGCCACCTCCCCCGTAAGACGGGGGAGGAGAATGAGTTTGGGCCATGAGTTCGTACGAGTACCGCCATTATCCCTATCGCCGGCCGGCCGAACTCGACGGCAAGAGCGAACGCCGGCCGGTCGTGATCGTGGGGGCGGGAATTGCCGGGCCGACATTGGCGCTGGCACTGGCGGCGCGGGGTGTCGCCACGGTCGTGCTCGACGAAGACGACTCGGTGAGTTTTGGCAGCCGCTCGATCTGCCAGGCCAAGCACAGCCTGGAAATCTGGGACCGCTTTGGTGTCGCCCGGCGCATGGTCGACAAGGGGATCACCTGGAAACAGGGCGAGGTCTATCTCGGCGACAAGCCGATCTACCAGTTCGACCTGGCGCCCGAGCCCGGCCACAAGTTCCCGGCTTTCGTGAATCTCCAGCAGTACTACGTCGAGGAGTATCTCTACGATCGCTGCCTCGCCGACGAGCTGATCGACCTGCGATTCCGCAACAAGGTCGTAGGCGTGCAGCAGGGGCCCCAGTCGGCGACGGTCGAGGTCGAAACGCCCGACGGACGCTACACGCTGGAAGCCGCATGGCTGGTCGCCTGCGATGGCGTGCGCAGCGCGCTACGGCACCTGCTCGAGCTGCCCTTTCCCGGAGAAGTCTTCCACGACCAGTTCCTGATCGCCGACATCCGTTTCACCAGCGAGCTGCCGAAGGAGCGGCGCTTCTGGTTCTATCCGCCGTTCCATCCGACCAACTCCGTGCTGCTGCACCGCCAGGCCGACAATGTGCTGCGCGTCGATTTCCAGCTCGGTCGCGACGCCGATCCGGACGAGGAGAAGAAGCCGGAGAACGTCGACCGCCGGCTGCGCCAGATGTTCGGCCCCGACGCTACCTGGGAGCACGAGTGGAGCAGCGTCTATACCTTTACCTGCCGCATGATGGAGCGTTTCGTGCAAGGCCAGGTGATCTTCGCCGGCGATGCGGCGCATGTCGTCTCGCCGTTCGGTGCCCGCGGCGGCAATGCGGCGGTGGCCGACGTCGACAATCTCGCCTGGAAGCTCGCCCGCGTGCTCGGCGGCACGTCACCGCCTGCGCTGCTCGACAGCTACTGCAGCGAGCGCCGCGCGGCCGCGCGCGAGAACATCCTGAATTCGACGCGCAGTACCGATTTCATCACGCCGAAGTTTCCGGCATCGCGCGCCTTTCGCGACGCTGCCCTCGGACTGGCACGGCAGTTCCCGTTCGCCCGCGCCCTGGTCAACAGCGGCCGCCTGTCGGTGCCGACCCTGCAGCCCGACTCGCCGCTCGATA
>CANJHI010000228.1 GCA_947474005.1 Alphaproteobacteria bacterium
AGCATTTCAGGTGTTCCGCACGGCCTGTCTCCAAATCAGGTTTCCTCGCGCCCCCAGTCGGCATCGAGGAGCGCAGTAAGTCGAGGGCGGGCCGAAACTTGTGCGTGCCAATGACGGCATGGTTGCGGGCCGGAAAGCGCTAACTTTTCCGGCTTCCTGGAGTCTTGAAAGCAAGGAAAGGCCGCCGGAACAGGCCGGGCAGGCCACGGCGCATCTTCTCGAAGGCGACATAGAGGCCCGGGATGACGAAGATGCCGAGGCACGAGGCCGCGAGCATGCCGCCGAACACGGCGGTGCCAACTGCGCGCTGCGTCGCCGCGCCGGCCCCCGAGGCGATCACCAGGGGTACAAGGCCGAGGATGAAGGCGAAGGAGGTCATCATCACGGCGCGGAAGCGCAGGCCGGCGGCGGTCGTCGCCGCCGTCACCGGATCGCTGCCGCCCGCTCGCTCGTGCATGGCGACCTCGATCACCAGGATGGCATTCTTGGCGGCGAGCGCGATCAACACCACGATGCCGATCTGGGCATAGACGTTGTTGGCGAGGCCGGTGAGCCAGAGCGCCACCAGAGCGCCGAACAGCCCGACGATCACCGACAGCAGGGCGGCGACCGGCAGCGCCAGGCTCTCGTACAGCCCGACCAGGAACAGGTAGGCGAACAGGACGGCGAGAGCCAGCACGAAGCCGGTCTGGCTGCCCGCCTCCTTCTCCTGCTGCGCGGTGCCCGCCCACTGGTAGGCGTAGCCGGGCGGCAGGTTGGCGCGCGCCACCCGCTCCATCGCCGCGATCGCCTCGCCCGAGGAATAGCCCGGCGCCGGCGCGCCGTTCAGCATCACCGAGCGCAGGTTGTTGTAGCGGTTGATGGTGGCGGGCGCCGTGGTGAGTTCGAGCGTGGCCACCGCCTGCAGCGGCACCAGCTTGCCGCTCGACGAGCGTACACGCACGCGATTGACGTCCTCGATGGTGCGGCGGTCGAGGGCATCGGCCTGCACCCGCACCGTCCAGGTGCGGCCGAACATGTTGAAGTTGTTGACGTTGCGGCTGCCCATCGCCGTCTGCAGGGCCGAGAAGATGTCGGGGATGGCGACGCCCAGCGTCTCGGCGCGGTCGCGGTCGAGCTCGAGCCGGATCTGCGGCGTCGAGGCGCTGTAGGTGGTGAACACGCCGGCCAGCTCGGGCGCGCTCTGGGCCGCGTTCAGCACGCCGCGCGCCACCGCCACGATCTCCTCCGGCGGCGCGCCGGTGAGGCTCTGGATCTCGAACTCGAAGCCCGACGAGTTGCCGAGGCCCGCGATCGGCGGCGGGTTGAAGGCATAGACGTTGGCCACGGCCACGCGGTCGAACGCTTTGTTGAGCCGCTCCAGCACGGCGAAGGCCGACAGGTCGTGCCCGGGGCGGTCGGCATAGGGCTTCAGCGAGACGATCAGCATCGCCCGGTTGGGCAGGTTGAGCCCGTCGAGCAGGCTGGTGCCGCTCACGGTGAAGAAGTTCTGTAGCCACGGCTGGCCCGTCAGCATGGCCTCGACCTGCATCACCGCCTCCAGCGTGCGGCTGGTCGAGGCGGCGTCGGGCAGCTGGATCTCGGCCATGAAGGACGACTGGTCCTCCTCGGGCAGGAAGCCCGTGGGCACCAGGCGCAGCAGCCCGCCGGTGGCCAGCGCGAACAGCGCGACCAGGCCAACCGCCAGCACGCTGCGCCGGATCAGCGGTCCCGCCAGCCGCAGGTAGCCGTTGCGCGTGGCATCGATGCCGCGCTGGACGCGGGCCATGAGGCCGCGCGGCGCGCCGCGGTGGGTGAGCAGCAGGGCGCACAGGGCCGGCGAGAGCGACAGCGCGTTGATCGCCGAGATCACCATGGCGACCGAGATCGTGAGCGCGAACTGCTGGTAGAGCTTGCCGGCGATGCCCGGCATGAAGGCCGTCGGCACGAACACCGAGAGCAGCACCAGGGTGATGGCGATGATCGGCCCCGTGACCTCGGCCATCGCCTTTTCGGTGGCCTCGGCCGGCGTGAGATGGGGCTCCTTCTCCAGTTTATGCTCGACCGCCTCGACCACGACGATGGCGTCGTCGACGACGATGCCGATGGCCAGCACCAGGGCCAGCAGCGACACGGTGTTGAGCGAGAAGCCCAGCATCTGCATCACCGCGAAGGTGCCGATCAGCGCCACCGGCACGGCGATGATGGGGATCAGCGTCGCCCGCAGGCTGCCCAGGAACAGGAAGACCACGATGGCCACCAGGACGAAGGCCTCGATCAGCGTCTTCACCACGCTGTGGATCGTCGCCTCGACGAACACCGTCGTGTCGTACATCACCTCGAAGGCCACGTCCTCGGGCAGCCGATCCTCCAGCTCCTTCAGCACCTGGCGCACGCCCTCGGCGGTGGCCAGCGCGTTGGCGCCGGCCAGCTGGTAGACGTTGATGCCGGCCGCTGGCTTGCCGTTGTAGCGCGTGGTGACGTCGGCGTTGGCCGAGCCCAGCTCGACGCGGCCGATGTCGCGGATGCGCAGCAGCGCGCCGTCCGGCGTGGCGCGCACGCTGATGTTGCCGAACTCCTCGGCCGAGGTGAGCCGGCCCTTGGCCGTGATGTTGAGCTGGAAGTCGACGCCGTCGAGCAGCGGCGCCGCGCCGACGCGGCCGACGGCGGCCTGCATGTTCTTGGCCTCGATCGCCTTCACCACGTCCTGCGACGTGATGCCGAGGCTCGACATGCGGTCGAGGTCGAGCCACACGCGCATGGCGTAGTCGAGCCCGCCGAACAGGCCGGCCGAGCCGACGCCCGGCACGCGCTGCATGGCGTCGAGCACGTTGATGGTGGCGAAGTTCGACAGGAACAGCGCGTCGCGGGTGCCCTTGGGCGAATAGACGGCGACCACCTGCAGGAGCGCCGAGGACTGCTTCCTCACGAGCACGCCGTTGCGCTGCACTTCGTCGGGCAGCTGCGGCATGGCGCGGCTGATGCGGCTGTTGACGTTGACCGTATGGTCCTGCGGGTTCGAGCCCACCTTGAAATAGACGCTGAGGCTGTAGCTGCCGTCGCTGCCCGAGGTCGACTTCATCGAGATCATGTTCTCGACGCCGTTGACGTTGCGCTCGATGATCTGCGCCACGCTCTCCTCGACCACCTGGGCCGAGGCGCCGGCATAGCTGGTCGTGACGGTCACTTCCGGCGGCACGATGTTGGGGAACTGCGCGACCGGCAGGCTGCCCAGCGCCAGCAGGCCCGCGATGACCATGATCGCGGAGATGACGAAGGCGAGCCGCGGGCGGCGGATGAAGACGGAAGCGATGCCCATGGGATCAGCGCTTCGGCTGGCCGGCGGCGGCCGGCGCCGGCTGCGCCTCGACCGCCATGCCGGCACGCACCCGCTGCTGGCCCTGCACGATGACCCTGTCGCCCTCCTTGAGGCCGCTCGCCACGGCGATCATACCGTCGCGCACGAATTCGATGGTGATGCGGCGCTGCTCGACGACGCCCTTGCCGTCGACGACATAGACATAGGGGCCGGTCTGGTCGATGGCCATCGCCGACTGCGGCACCACCATCGTCTTGGCGGGCTCGTTGCCCTCGACGATCACGCGCACCGTCTGGCCGTCGGTCAGCAGTTCGTCGGCATTGTCGAACACCGCGCGCGCCATCTGGCCGTCGGTGTTGGGATCGACCGCGACGTCGATGAAGTCGACCTTGCCCTTCTCGGGATAGAGCTTGCCGTCGGCCAGGCGCAGCCGGACGGAAAGCGGCTCGCCCGCGCGCAGGTCGCGGCGCACGTTCAGCAGCTCCGCCTGCGACACCGAGAACAGCACCCGGATCTGCCGCTCGTTCACGATCGTGGCGAGGATGCCCGCCTCGGGGCCCACGATGTTGCCGGGCGAGACGGTGGCGCGGCCGATCAGGCCGGCGATCGGCGCGGTGATCTTCGTATAAGAAAGCTGGAGTTCGGCATCCTCGAGCTGCGCCTCAGCGTCGTCGAGCGTCGCCTTGGCCTGGAGCTGCTCGCTCAGCCGCTGGTCGTAGACCACCTGCGAGGCGTTGCTTGTGCGCAGCAGCTCGGCCGTCCGCTTGAGCTGCGCCTCGGCGTTGATCAGCGCCGCGCGCGCGCCGTCGCGGAGCGCCCGCTTCTGGTCGACCGCGATCCGGTAAGGGGCGGGCTCGATGGTGAACAGAAGCTGGCCTTCCGTCACCTTGGTGCCGTCCGAGAACTCGCGTTTGCCGAGCGTCCCTTTCACGCGTGCGCGCAGCTCTACCTTGTCGAACACCGCGATCCGGCCGACATACTCCGACTGCGGCGCCAGCGGCCGCAGTTCGGCCGGCCGTACCAGAACCACCGGCGGAGCATTCTCGGGCGGCTTGGTCTGGGCGCCCGCCGGCAGGGCGGACGCGATCACCAGAACCAGAACGGGCACCAGTCGACGCAGGCCGCACCGGACGATCGCGCGAATCTCATTATCGGGGAGGCGCTCGGGAAGCATCAATGCATCGCTTTCTGGCAGGGGAGCGGTAAGGCCAGGCGCCTGTGCTCAAAATTCGAAAAGACCGAGAAAGCATACAGTTTTTCGCGCCGCAGTCATACCGTCATAGGCATGCTTGTCTCGTAGCTGACGAGATGATTTGGCGAGGGCGATGATGGCGCAATTTGGCTTCTTCGATGCGGACAAGCGGCTTTCTGCGCTGTCTGCGAAGGGCGACCCTCTAGTTGGTATCTCTGCGCTGGTGCCGTGGGAGACGTTGCGAGACGACATCGAGGCTGTGGTGTTGACGGCCGACGAAGCCAGGAAGAGCAGCGCAGGCCGCAAGCCAATCGACGCGCTCGTTCTGTTCCGGATGTTGGTCTTGCAGTCGCTGTACAACTTATCTGATGAGCAGATCGAGTATCAGGTTCGCGACCGGCTGTCGTTCACGCGCTTTTTGGGCCTTGGCATCGAGGACAGCATTCCGGATGGCACAACGCTGTGGCTGTTCCGTGAGAAGCTCGCCAAGGCTGGCCTTATCGACAAGCTGTTCGAGCGTTTCGGCCAGCATCTGGAAGCCAAGGGCTACATCGCGCGCGGTGGCCAGATGGTCGATGCCACGATCGTGCCGGTGCCCCGGCAGCGCAACAGCCGGGACGAGAACGAGCAGGTCAAGGCCGGCACGACGCCCAAGGACTGGAAGAGGCGTCCGTCGAAGAACCGACAGAAGGACAAGGATGCACGCTGGACGAAGAAGCATGGGCGCAGCTTCTTCGGCTACAAGAACCATGTGAACGCCGATGCCCCGCACAAGCTGATCCGTGAATACGGAGTCACCGACGCGAGCGTGCACGATAGTCAGAAGCTCGATGATCTTCTGAACAAGGGCAACACGTCGAGCGACGTCTACGCCGACAGCGCCTACCGCTCGGCCGAGACGGAGCGGAAGCTGAAGGCGCGGGGCTTCAGGAGCCGTATCCACAAGCGCGGACGCCGCAATCGTCCGCTGACCGAAGCGGAGACAGAGGCGAACTCCAGGAAGAGCAAGGTGCGGGCGCGCATCGAGCACGTGTTTGGCGCCCAGGAGTGCGCATTCCGACTGATCGCGACCACCTGTTCCGATTGATTGCGCCTACCGATTCCGATTGATCGCGACCACCTGTTCCGATCGATCGCGACCAGGCTGTGGGCGGGTGTGAGTGGCGCCGTTGGGTGATCCTCGAATCGGCATGGCATCAGTTCCTTTTTGAGAGGAACTGGACATGCCCGGACAGAGATTTCCTATGCGCAAGATCCGCGACGTGCTTCGGCTCAGTGCCGGCGGCCTGTCCAAACGAAAGATCGCCGTCAGCCTCGGCATCGGCGCGACGGCAGCAGGAGACTGCATCCGGCGGGCCCGTCAGGCGGGCTTGGCGTGGCCGCTTGCGGACGAGCTTGGCGACGAGGCGCTGGAGGAGCGGCTGTTCCCTGCGTCGTCGGCGCTGGCCGCGATCAAGGCGCGACGACCCGAGCCGGACTGGCCGGCGGTCCATCGCGAGCTCCGGCGCAAGGGCGTGACGCTACAGCTGGTCTGGGAGGAGCACCGCGTCGCCCATCCGGCCGGCCACGGCTATAGCCGCTTCTGTGAGCTGTATCGGTGCTGGGAAGGTCGCCTGTCGCCGACTATAGCGCGACAATCTGGGTGAGAACGGCGCGTCAATCAGGATGAGACGAGGCGGCCGAGCGAAGTGATGATCGACGCTATCGGTTTGGTTGGCAAGCGCTTTGATTGACGCGCGGCGTCAATCAGCGTCGGGTTTCTCTGTTTTCTTCGATGTCGCGTGCGTTGCCGGTCGGCCAGGGCCTCGTTTTCGGTCAAGAGCGGCCTTGCGCCGATAGCTCGGGACGTTCATTTCGAAGATCGTCGCGTGATGCACGAGCCGGTCGACGGCGGCGAGTGTCATGGCTTGGTCGGGGAAGAGCTGGCCCCACTCGCCGAACGGCTGATTGGCCGTGATCAGCATCGAGCGCCGTTCGTAACGCGCGGCAATCAACTCGAACAGCACGCGGGTTTCTGCCTGAGCCTTGGTGACGTAGGCGAGATCATCGAGGATCAGCATGTCGTAGCGGTCAAGTTTTGCGATGGCGCTTTCCAACCCGAACTCGCGCCGCGCGATCTGGAGCCGCTGTACGAGATCGGTGGTGCGGGCGAAGAACACGCGCCGTCCATTCTCGATCAGAGCGAGACCGAGTACCCGTAAGGCCAAAAAACTGGCCCGACCGACGCACCATCACGCAGCTTCACGATGATAGTAGCGAAGGAGCCCGCCCAATCTCTAGCTGGACCTACCCCGTTTCCGTGGACAGTTGAGGTCTTGGGATCAGGCTACACTGTCTGACGTCATCGTGTCCTTCCTTTTCTGTTCTTCCTGCCTGCTGGTGGCATCCTTTTGTTCGGCCCCTGCGGAGCCCATCCTTCCGTACCGGCCCGCACATTCAACACGCCGCCGCGCGGAGGGGCTGTCAAGGCCGCGTACTTCACGCGCCCGCGAGGGCTTGGCCTTGAGGGCTCCGAGCACGACGGCAGGATCAAGTGCGCCGGGGGAAGCTGCACACGCCCGGTGGTGCCCGTACGGCCAAATAATTCGTCCGACCGACGCACCATCACGCCGCCTCACGATGATAGTAGCGCAGGAGCCCACCCAATCGCTCGCGGCACCGCACAGGCCCCTCGCGGTGCCGATCCGTGGTGCGAGGAAACAGCAGGATGTTGCCCTTGCCCTGGTGGTTCCGTTCGGTGTGGAAATGATCGACATAGTTGCTCAGCGCCCGCCGCAAGGAGCACTCGCCGA
>CANJHI010000229.1 GCA_947474005.1 Alphaproteobacteria bacterium
CAATCTGATCCGACGGGCACCAAGCAAGGACTCCATCCGCCTACGCCGCAAGGTCGCTGCATGGGATGACAACTTCCTCGCATGCATCATCGCCGGATAATGCGGATTATGCGTTCACCCGATTCCCCTGCCCCTTCAAGGACAAGAAGGTCCGCGAGGCGATCCATCGCTCGATCGACGTCGACGCGATCAAGCGTACCGTGATGCGCGGCCAGTCCTTCCCGACCGACCTCATGGTGGCTCCGGGCATCAACGGCTACACCAAGGAGCTCGACAAGCGGGCGGCGCTGCTCAAGCCGGAAGAGGCCAAGAAGATGCTGGCCGACGCGGGTTATCCCAACGGCTTCGAGACCGGCATGGATTGCCCCAACGACCGCTACGTCAACGACGAGAAGATCTGCCAGGCCGTGGTGGCGATGCTGGCCAAGATCGGCGTGAAGGTGAATCTGCGGGCCCAGACCCGCAACCTCTACTTCGCCAAGATCCTGCGCAAAGCCGACCTGTCGCCGGGTGAGACCAGCTTCTACATGCTCGGCTGGTCGCCGGCCCAGACCTACGACGTCCACAACGTCTTCGAGGCGCTGATCCAGACCCCGAACAAGGCGACCAAGAAGGGCCAGTTCAACGCCGGCGGCTACTCCAACCCGGCGCTCGACAAGCTGGCCGACGCCATCGAGCAGGAGACCGACAAGGCCAAGCGCGATGCCATGATCAAGGAAGCGACCAAGCTCTATGTCGACGATTTCGCCTATGTCCCCCTGCACCAGCAGGCGGTGGTTTGGGCGGCGCGCAAGAACATCGACCTGGTGCAGCCCGCCGACAACAGCTTCCCGCTGCGCTTCGTCACCGTGAAGTAGCGGCACCGCCAAAATCGGCCCCGGTTGCAGGACATGCAACCGGGGCCGGTTCCGTTTTGGCAGCTTTCCTGCTAGGCCTGCCACCGGGTCAACCGACACAAATGCTCGCATTCATCCTGAGACGAATCCTGCAATCGATCGCCGTGCTCGTGGCGGTCGGATTGGTCTCCTTTTCCCTGTTCCGCTACGTCGGCGATCCCATCAACGCGATGGTGGGCCAGGACACGACCATGGAAGAGCGCGAGGTGCTGCGCGAAAAGCTCGGCCTCAACGATTCCGCGCCGATCCAGTTCCTGCGTTTCATCGGCAATGCCGCGCGCGGCAATTTCGGGCTGTCCTACCGCACCTCGGAGCCGGTCGGCCGCCTGATCCTGGAACGCGTGCCCGCGACCCTCGAGCTTTCGTTCTGCGCGGCCGTGTTCGTGCTCTTCGTCGGCGTGCCGATGGGCGTCTATACCGGCCTCTATCCCAAGCACTGGTCGAGCCGGCTGCTGCAGGCGGTGTCCCTTATCGGCATCTCGCTGCCGACCTTCCTGATCGGCATCCTGCTGATCCTGGTGTTTGCCGTGATGCTGCACTGGTTGCCGTCCTTCGGTCGCGGCGAGACCGTGCAGGTCGGCTGGTGGACGACCAATTTCCTGACCTGGTCCGGCCTCAAGGCACTGATCCTGCCGGCCATTACCCTGGGCCTCTTCCAGCTCACCCTGATCATGCGCCTGGTGCGCTCGGAGATGCTGGAGGTGATGCGTGCCGACTACATAAAGTTCGCGCGCGCCCGCGGCCTGACCAACCGGGCGATCAATTTCGGCCACGCGCTCAAGAACACGCTGGTGCCGGTGATCACGGTGGCCGGCCTGCAACTCGGCAGCCTGATCGCCTTTGCGGTCGTCACCGAGACGGTGTTCGCCTGGCCGGGCGTCGGCCAGCTCTTCATCCAGTCGGTGCAGTTCTCCGACATTCCGGTGATGGCGGCCTACCTGCTGCTGATCGGGCTCTTCTTCGTCCTGATCAATCTCATCGTCGATCTTCTCTACTTTGCCGTCGATCCGCGCCTGCGCAGCCAGGGCGGCGGCGCGCGCGTGGCAGGGCACTGACATGGCGGCAGCATCGGGCCTCTCCGGTTGGCTGCATCGGATGACCGACAGCGATGTCTGGTGGAGCTTCAAATCCTCGCCGATGACCGTGGCGGCTGCGGTCGCCACCGTGCTGATCATCGCGGTGGCCTTCCTATCGCCGCTTCTGGCACCGCATACGCCGTTCGATCCGGTGACGCTCAACCTCAGCGACGGCCTCAAGCCGCCGGTCCTGGTGTCGCCGGATGGCGAGTGGGCCTTTCCGCTCGGAACCGACGACCAGGGCAGGGATATCCTCTCCTCCATCATGTACGGCACGCGGCTCTCGCTGGTCGTGAGCCTCGCCGCCGTCGCCGTGGCGATGGTGATCGGCATATCGCTCGGCCTCATCAGCGGCTACTTCGGCGGCACGATCGACGCCGTGATCATGCGCGTGGCCGACGTCCAGCTCACTTTCCCGGCGATCCTGGTGGCGCTCCTGATCGACGGCGTGGTGCGCGGCCTGATCTCGGTGAAGCGCCACGACGAGATCGCGATCTTCGTGGTCGTGGGCGCGATCGGGCTTTCCTTCTGGGTGAGCTACGCCCGCACCGTGCGCGGCTCGGTCATGGTCGAGCGAAACAAGGAGTACGTGCAGGCGGCGCGCGTGATCGGCCTGTCGCCGCTCCTGATCATGGTGCGTCACGTGCTGCCCAACGTCACCGGGCCGGTACTGGTGATCGCCACCCTCAATCTCGGCCTCGCCATCATCACCGAGGCGACGTTGTCGTTCCTCGGTGTCGGCCTGCCCTCGACCGAGCCGTCGCTCGGCACGCTGATCCGCCTCGGCAACGAGGTGCTGCAGTCCGGCGACTGGTGGATCACGGTGTTTCCCGGCGTCACGCTGGCGGTACTCGTTCTGGCGGTGAACCTGCTGGGCGACTGGCTGCGCGACGCGCTCAATCCGAAATTGAGATGAGCATTATGGCTCCAGATCGCAGCCTCAGGATGTTTGTCATCCCGAGCGAAGCGAGGGATCTTTCCTGGTCCGGCAAGGATCCCTCGGCCTGCGGCCTCGGGATGACAAGGGGTTCTTGATGGCTAGTCCGTCCAACAACCCGCCGCTCTTGGAGGTGAAGAACCTCCGGGTCGAATTCCCGACCCGCCGTGGCACGCTATTGGCCGTCGACGATGTGTCGTTCGACATCGCGCCGGGCGAGGTGCTGGGGGTTGTGGGTGAATCCGGCGCCGGCAAGTCGCTGACCGGCAACGCCATCATCGGCCTGCTCGAGCCGCCGGGGCGCATCGCCGGCGGCGAGATTCGGCTGGAAGGCCGGCGCATCGACAATCTTCCCTATGAGGAGATGCGCAAGGTGCGCGGCGCGCGCATCGGCGCCATCTTCCAGGACCCGCTGACCAGCCTCAATCCGCTCTATTCGATCGGCCGCCAGCTCATCGAGACCATCCAGACCCATCTGCCGCTGTCGGCTGCCGAGGCCCGGACGCGGGCGCTCGACCTCCTGAAGGAAGTCGGCATTCCAGGCGCCGAGACCCGCATCGATCATTATCCGCACCAGTTCTCGGGCGGCATGCGCCAGCGTGTCGTGATCGCGCTGGCGCTCTGTGCCGGCCCGCGCCTGATCGTGGCCGACGAGCCCACGACGGCGCTCGACGTCTCGATCCAGGCGCAGATCATCGCGCTGCTGAAACGCCTCTGCCGCGAGCACGGCACCGCGGTGATGCTGGTGACGCACGACATGGGCGTGATCGCCGAGACCGCCGACCGCGTCGCCGTGATGTATGCCGGCCGGATCGCCGAGGTCGGGCCGGTGCGTGACGTGGTCAAGCACGCCAAGCATCCCTACACCAAGGGCCTCATGGGCTCGATCCCGAGCCTCGGTGTCCGCACCGAGCGGCTGACGCAGATCGACGGCGCCATGCCGCGGCTGACCGAAATTCCCAAGGGCTGCGCCTTCAATCCGCGCTGCACCGAGCGCGGCGCGCGCTGCCTGGTCGAACGGCCGGACCTGATGGCCGCCGGCACCAGCCGCGCGGCCTGCTGGCTGCACGATCGCGGCGGCGTCGGCGCGCCGATCCTGAAGGAGACGGTCGATGCCTGACGGCAGCACCGGTCAGTTTGTCCGCATCTCCGGACTGAAGCGCTACTTCGACGTCTCGGCGCCGTGGCTGGTGCGCATGATCGAGAGCCGGCCGCGCCAGATCGTGCAGGCGGTCGACGGCATAGATATCGAGATCGCCAAGGGCGAGACCTTCTCGCTGGTGGGCGAGTCGGGTTGCGGCAAGTCGACGGTGGCGCGCCTGGTGGTCGGGCTTTATCCGCCGACCGCCGGCACGATCGAGTTCGACGGCAACGACATGGCCGGCCGCCACAGCCGGGCCGACATGGCGGCGTTGCGCCGGCGCATGCAGATGATCTTCCAGGATCCGTACGCCAGCCTCAATCCGCGCTGGCGCGTGTTCGACATCATCGCCGAGCCGATCCGCGCGTTCGGCCTGTCCACCGACAAGGCTGACCTGCAGAAGCGCGTCGAGGACCTGCTGCGGCAGGTCAAGCTGACGCCGGCCGACGGCCGCAAGTTCCCGCACGAGTTCTCTGGCGGCCAGCGCCAGCGCGTCTCGATCGCGCGCGCGCTGGCCAGCCAACCGGAGTTCCTGGTGTGCGACGAGCCGACCTCGGCGCTCGACGTCTCGGTGCAGGCGCAGATCCTGAACCTGATGGTCGACCTGCAGCGCCGCTTCGGGCTAACCTATCTGTTCATCTCGCACAACCTCGCGGTCGTTTATCACATCTCGACGCGCGTCGGCGTGATGTACCTCGGCCGCCTGGTCGAAGTAGCGCCCACGGAGACACTCTTCACGCGGCCCAAGCATCCCTATACGCGGATGCTGCTCGACACGATCCCCGACCTCGACATGACCGGCCGCCAACGTGCGCCGGTCGGGGGCGAAGTGCCGAGCCCGATCAATCCGCCGTCGGGTTGCACCTTCCATCCGCGCTGCCCCTTCGCCAACGACCGCTGCAAGGCAGAGCGTCCGATGCCGATCGCGATCGAGGGCGGCACCGTCGCCTGTCACGCGATCGAGGAGGGACGCCTTCCAGTCGAGGAACGGACTTACGTCGCCAACAGCTGACGGCGCGCCCCCAGCGATGGCAGACTTGTTGCAGGGACGGTGATGTGCAGGGGTGCATGTCGAGCATGCTTGACCCGTCATGAGTCTGCCGTACGATCCGCAACCTTACCCGTTGGAGAGCATGGATGCCGGTCATCAACCGCATTGCGTCGTTTCACAAGGACATGACCGCCTGGCGTCATGACATCCACAGTCATCCCGAGACGGCCTTCGAGGAAGTGCGGACGGCTGACGTCGTCGCCGAAAAGCTGAAGTCCTTCGGGCTGGAAGTTCACCGGGGGCTCGCGAAGACCGGCGTGGTCGGCGTCTTGCGGTCGGGCACGTCGAAGCGCGCGATCGGGCTGCGCGCCGACATGGATGCGCTCGACGTCCACGAGACCAACGACTTCGACCACAAATCGACGATCCCGGGTAAAATGCATGCCTGCGGCCACGACGGGCATACCGTGATGCTGCTGGGCGCGGCCAAGTACCTGGCCGAGACCAAGAATTTCGACGGCACGGTCTATTTCATCTTCCAGCCGGCCGAGGAGAACGAGGGCGGCGGGCGCGTCATGGTGGAAGAGGGGCTGTTCGAGAAGTTCCCGGTCGAGGGCGTCTACGGCATGCACAACATCCCGGGCATTCCGGTCGGCAAGTTCGCCGTCCGTCCCGGCCCGATGATGGCCGCCTATGACATTTTCGAAATCGTCCTCAAGGGTGTCGGCGGGCACGGCGCCATGCCGCAGTACACGATCGATCCGGTGGTCGTGGGCGCACACATCGTGACGGCGCTGCAGTCGATCGTGGCGCGCAACGTCGATCCGATGGACACCGCCGTCGTCTCGACGACGCAGATCCACGCCGGCGACGCCTGGAACGTCATTCCGCAGGAATGCGTCCTGCGCGGTACCGTCCGCACCTTCAAGAAACCGGTGCAGGACCTGATCGAGAAGAACATCGAGAAGATCTCGCGCAATGTCGCCGCCGGCTTCGGCGCCGAGGTGATCAAGTGGCGCTACGAGCGTCGCTACCCCGCGACCGTGAACAGCGTACAGGAGACCGAGTTCGCGGCCCACGCGGCCTCCGCGCTGGTTGGCCTCGAGAACGTCAATCGCAATCCGACGCCCGCCATGGGCAGCGAGGATTTCGCCTGGATGCTCCTCAAGAAGCCCGGCTGCTACATCTGGATCGGCAACGGCGACGGTGAAGGCAGCTGCATGGTCCACAACCCGGGCTACGACTTCAACGACGAGATCCTGCCGATCGGGGCATCTTACTGGTCGACGCTGGTCGAGCAGCAGCTCGCCCGCGAGGCCGTGCCGCAGGCGGCGGAATAGGCGTCGGTCGGGCCAACGCACGGAGCCGTCGCTTTTCGATGGGGCATCCTTACCGGCATGAGCGGATAGGTCTGGCGACGATCCACGGCAAGGATCTCGCCGTGGCGCCGCCGTTCCGTCGCCTGCTGGGCGCCGAGATCGTGACCGCGCCCGACGTCGACACCGACGCGCTGGGGACCTTTTCCGGCGAGATCGCCCGGCCCGCGCCCATCGTCGAGACCTGTGCGCTCAAGGCCGAACTCGCCTTCCAGACCATGGATGTCGACTGCGCGATTGCCAGCGAAGGCAGCTACGGCCCGATCGACCGCCTTCCGTTCCGGCCGGCCGGCGTGGAAATCATGGCCTTCGTCGACCGCCGCCGCGGGCTCAGGATCATCGAGACCATGGCCACGCATCGCACCAACTGGCGCCTTTTCTCTTTCAGGGCCGGCGATGCGTTGGTGCGGGCGGCGGCGATTTCCATGGGCTTTCCCGACTACGGCGTGTTCGTGATCGCCAACAAGGACCGGAGCCGGCCGATCAAGGGGCTCGCCAGCCTGGACGAGGTCGTGGCGGCGGTCGACCGGGAGGCCAGCCGTTCGGACGACGGCACCGCGATCCTGATTGCCGACATGCGCGCACACCGCAATCCGACGCGCATGAAGGTGCTGCGCGCGTTGTCGTGGAAGCTCGCGAAGCGGCTGCAGCGGCTTTGCCCGAAATGCCAGGCGCCGGGTTTCGGTCATATCGAGTCGCGGCGCGGCCTGCCGTGCGAAGCTTGCGGCGATGCCACCCATTGGATCGATTTCGAGGTCGACGGCTGCTCGGCCTGCGGCCATGCCGCCGCGCGGCCGCGCAAGG
>CANJHI010000230.1 GCA_947474005.1 Alphaproteobacteria bacterium
ATGCAGCACCTCCTCGGTCGTGATCCACAGCCTGTTGTCCGGTCCCTGCACCTTGGAGACCATCGAGGCCAGTCGCATGTTCTCGTACATGTTCTGGTTGTCCGAGCACGAGGCGCCGTCGGTGCCGATGCCGACGTTCGGCGCCAGCGCCACCTTGGGCACCGACTGCGTCCACACCAGGAATGGATAGATCGCCGAGGCGATCGCGGGCGACGCCGTCAACAGGACCGCCAGCGGCAGGCTGATGGCGATCGAGAACAGGAAGCCCAGCAGCACGGTCTTCAGCGTCGCCAGCGAATGGCCGAGCACCGTCGGGCCGATCGCAAGCGTGTCGTTCCAGATGGCACTGGGCGGCGGCACGAGATAGGCCGGCACCTTGAAGGCTTGGCAGATCGCCTCCCAGACGAGGAAGGCCATCGCCGTGGCGAGCAGTGGCACCACCACCTCGTAGAGGGCGGCGGAAGGCGGCTTGCGCCGTCCCGCACGGCGCGGCTTCTCAAGCGGCGGCGCGGCCTGGGTCGACATGGCGGTTTCCGAAGATGAGCTGGCGGATGCGGCGGCTGGCCTCGTGGAACACGGGGTCGCCCTCGACGTGGAAACTGCGCGGTCGCGGCGAGCTGATCCCGATGATCTCGGCGATGCGGCCGGGCCTGGGGGACATCACCACCACCCGGTCGGCGAGCACTACCGCCTCGGTGATCGAATGGGTGACGAACAGCACGGTCTTGGGCCGTTCGCCCCAAATCCGCAGCAGTTCCATGGTCATCTCCTCGCGCGTGAGCGCATCGAGCGCGCCGAACGGCTCGTCCATCAGCAGGATATCAGGCTCGTGCACCAGCGCCCGGCAGATCGCGACGCGCTGCTGCATGCCGCCCGACAGTTCGCGCGGCGACTTGCCCTCGAAACCCGAGAGTCCGACCAGTTTCAGCAGCGCCGCGGCCTTGTCGGCGCTGCCCGAGTCCATCCGCCTCATCATGCGCAGCGGCAGCAAAACGTTGTCGAGGACGCTCGCCCACGGCAGCAGCGTCGGCGCCTGGAAGACGATGCCCGTCTCCGAACGCGGCTCCGTGATCGGCTGGCCGCCGATGCTGGCCGTGCCCGCGGTCGGCAGGATCAGCCCCGCCACGATGCGCAGCAGCGTCGACTTCCCGCAGCCCGACGGCCCGACCAGCGTCACGAACTCGTTGTCCCGGATCTCCAGCGATACGTCCTCGAGCGCGGTGATCTCGTCACCGTCGCGCGAGTTGAAGATGCGGGTGACCCGGTTGAGCGTGATCACTTCGGCACGGCACTCGTGTCGATCGCCTGCTTGTAATCGTAGTCCTTCTTGAGCTCGTTGGCCTCGGCGATGGTTTCCCAGGAGAATTTCAGCCGGTCGGCGTCTTCCTTGCCCCAGCCGAACTGCTTGCTGTGGTCGTTGAAGACGAATTTCATCACCGCCTTGACGCTGCCCATGCAGTCGTCGAGCTCGACCTCGGGGAAGCGGGCGACGTGCATCTTGCAGGCCTCCTCGGGATTGGCCGCCGCCCATTCGAACGCCTCCTTGGTGGCGGCCAGGAAGCGCTTCACCAGGTCGGGCTTTTCCTGGATCATCTTGTCGGTGGTGATGAGCGAAGCGGCGTAGATCTTGAAGCCGACCTCCACGAACGGCAGCGGCAGGATCTCCTCGCCCGCCTTCACCGCCGCCTTGTTGATGTAATAGTAGTGGATCGAATAGAACGGCGCGGCGTCGATGTTCTTGGCGATGAGCTGGGCTGCCATCGCCGCACCGTCCATGTTGGTCCAGACGATCTTGCTGGGATCGGTCCCCGCCTTCTTGGCGACCTCGGGGAAATAGAAGCGGTGGCTGTTGCCTGGCGTGATGCCGATCTTCTTGCCTTCCAGCCCCTTGAAGTCCTTGATGCCCGAGCTTTTCAGTACGAACAGCGAGTGCGGCGATTCGTTGTAAAGCACGGCGATGGTCTTGATCGGCACGGCGGTGCGCGCCCGCGCCGTCAGAACCGCGGCCATGTCGGCTACGCCGAAGTCGGCAGCACCACCCGCCACCTTGGTCACCGTGTCGCCCGAGCCGTAGCCGCGCGTGATGGTGATATCGATGCCGTTCTTGGCATAGATGCCCTTGCTCCAGGCCCCGTAGTACATCGCGTGTTCGCCTGACGGTATCCAGTCGGTCTGGAAGCGAACCTTGTCCTGCGCGAAGGCAGGCGCTGAAAGCATGAGCGCGAGCGCGCCGATCCCAACTCGTCGCAACAGCGATGTCGACATGAATGCCTCCCCAACTTCCCGACAGCGAGGAAGCAAGATCGGTGCCACGCGACAGTATCGACCCGTGGATGCTTCTGCTTCGGCGGCAGAGGCGCTAGGGTGGGTAAGGACGGATGGAAGTGTTCAGTCACTGATGAAGAAGTTCACGAGCCTGCGCCTCAGCGCGGCCGCCGCTCTCTGGTTCGTGATCCTGGCCGGTGGTGTTGCGCAGGCACAATCTGGCCCCACCGATTCGCCCGCTACAGTTTCGACCCTGTCGTCCTGGCTGCAGGGCCAGTACATGACCGGCGACTGGGGCGGCACGCGCAGTGCGCTCGAGGCGAAAGGCGTCACGCTCCGCGCCGGCTATCTCTCGGAAAGTGCAGCCAATCCCGTGGGCGGCCTCCGCCAGGGCTCGGCCTATACCCATCAGCTCGACGCCGGCTTCGACCTCGACCTCGGCAAGCTGATCGATCTGTCCGGCGGCAAGATCCATGTGCTGTTCACCGAACGTGCCGGACAGAGCCTCGCCGCCCAGTCGATCGGCAGCATCATCTCGGTGCAGGAGGTCTTCGGCAGCGGCCAGAACGTCCGCCTCGCCGAATTATCCTACGAGCAGTCGCTGCTGGGCGAGCGGCTGAACGCCAAGCTCGGCTGGATCCATGCCTCGGACGATTTCGCGAGCTCGCCGCTCTTCTGCTATTTCCAGAACAACGGCTTTTGCGGCCAGGTCGCCATCGTCATCAACAGCGGCTTCACCATCTTCCCGTCGGGAAGCTGGGGCAGCGTGGTGAAGGCCAGCGTCCACGACGAATTCTACCTCAAGGCTGGCGTCTACGAGGTCAACCCGACGCTGCCGCTGGCCGCCAACGGCTTTAAGCTCGGCACCTCGGGTGCCACTGGTGTCATCGTGCCGGGCGAGATCGGCTGGCAGCCGCGGCTCGGTCCCGCCGCGCTGCCCGGCCACTATCGGCTCGGTGGCTACTACGACACGTCGGACGCGTCGTACCTGGGGTCTCCCCTCGGCGGGCCGCCGTCGACGATGCGCGGCCGCTGGGGCTTCTATTTCCAGGCCGACCAGATGCTTTATCGCACGGCACCAGGTTCGCGGCCCGGCCAGGACCAGGGGCTGACGGTGCTTGGCGTCGCCGCCTACGCCGGTCCCGACACCGCCCTGCTCCAGTCCTACTGGCAGTTCGGGTTTCTCCAGAGAGGGACCTTTGCCGGTCGCGACCAGGACACGATCGGCCTCGCGGTCAGTCAGGTCCGGGTCAGCAGCCAGTTGGTCTCGGCGCAGAATCTAGCCAATGCCCAAATACCGGGTTCGGTCGCCGTGCAGTCGGCCGAGACCGCGATCGAGCTCAACTACCGGGCCCAACTCACGCCGTGGTCCACGGTCATGCCCAACATCCAGTACGTGATGCAGCCCAACGCCGTGACCACGATTCCCAACGCCCTGGTGCTGGGCCTGCAGGTCAAGCTGACCTTCTGACCGGGAGCACCTAGACTATGGCCAGATCGCAGGAGCCATCGATGGACGCGCCGGTCATTGCCCTCGTCTACGTCGTGCCGTTTGTGGCGATCGGCCTCGTGGCCAAACGGCTGATCGATGCCTGGATGAAGAAGAAGGGCGCCACCCTCGACGACCTCCATGCTCAGGCCGGACCCAACCGGCGCAAGGGCCTGCAGTTCCTGCTCGGGTTCTGGCGCCGCGAGGACTGATGTCTGGGGGCGCGCTAAAGCTGAAAGACGACGAAGCCGGCCATGCCGATCAGGGCGAGCGCCGCGCCGAGCCACTTGAACAAGCGGACCGACTGCGCCTCTAAAAGCTTCTCGCCGAAGCGGGCCGCCCGCTCCGCGCGCGAACCCTCGACCTTCGCCTTGATCTGGTGCGCCAGGAAGTTGGGCGACATGCCGCTGCCCACGGCGCCGTCCAATTCAAGATCGACGATCGTGCAGATGAACCACATCAGCAGGCCGACGACGCCGATGCCGAGGAAGCCGGCATAGGCCACGGTCATAACCACAACGATGGAAACGATGAGCCAGCCACTGAGGCCGATGGCGATGAGAATGGACCTGCCTGACATAGCGATCCTCCTGCCTGCCGAGACTACACCCGGCGAGGCCTCACATCCAGCGGCCGCCCCAGCCCCCTCACATCCAGCCCAGCGTCGCCGCCACCAGCACCGCGTAGCGGCCGAGCTTGCCCAGGGTCACCAGCACGACGAACAGCGCCAGGTTCACGCGCAGTGCCCCGGCCACCACCGTCAGCGGATCGCCGACCACCGGCAGCCAGGCGAACAGCAGCAACCACACGCCCCAGCGCGCGAAACAGCGTTCCATCCGGGCATAGCTTTCGGGCTTTACCGGGAACCAGCGCCGGTCTCTGAAGTGGAGCAGGAACCGGCCGAGGCCCCAGTTCACCACCGAGCCCAGCACGTTGCCCGCTGTCGCCACCGCCAGCAGCACCGGCCACGAAAGATCGCCGCCCAGCAGGAGGCCAACCAGCACAAGCTCGGACTGGAAGGGAAAGATCGTGGCGGCGAGGAACGAGGCCGCGAACAGGCCGGCGTAGGCCGCCAGAGCAGTCACTTGCGGTCACTTCCCGGCGCCGAGCCGCGAGTGATGCCGGCTATAAGTGAAATAGACGACCAGACCGACCAGCAGCCAGCCTAGCAGGCGCAGCCACGTCGCCGGCGCCAGGCCGGACATCAGGCCGAGGCACGACAGGATGCCCAGCAGCGGCACCCACGGCACGTACGGCACGCGAAAGGGCCGGTGCACTTGGGGATCGATCGCCCGGAGGTAGATCACCGCGGTGCAGACCAGGATGAAGGCGAAGAGCGTGCCCACGCCCACCAGCTCGCCCAGCACGTCGATCGGCGCCACTGCGGCCACGACGGCGACGACGATGCCGATGGCAATCTGGCTGATCCACGGCGTGCGCAGCCGCGGGTGCAGGCGGCCGACCACCGGTGGCAGCAGGCCATCGTTGGCCATGGTGGCGAAGATCCGGCTCTGGCCGTAGAGCAGGACCAGGATGACGGTGGTCAGTCCGATCAGCGCGCCCAGTTCGATGAACAGCGAGAACCATTCGTGGCCGATGACGCGGACGCCCAGGGCGACGGGGTCGGGCACGTTCAACTGTGGATACGGCACCAGGCCGGTCAGCACCCCCGCCACGGCGACGTAGAGCACGGTCGACACGCCAAGCGAGCCCAGGATGCCGATCGGCATGTCGCGCTGCGGCCGCCTGGCCTCCTGGGCGCAGTTCGAGACAGCATCGAAGCCGATATAGGCGAAGAACACGATCGAGGCGCCACGCAGGACGCCGCTCACCCCGAACGAGCCGAAGCTGCCGGTATTCTGCGGGATGAAGGGCTGCCAGTTGGCCGTCTGGACGTAGAAGGCACCCAGTCCGATGAAGGCCAGCACGACCGTGAGCTTGACCGCGACCATGATGTTGTTGAGCCGGGCCGATTCCTTCGTACCGCCGATCAGCAGCACGGTGATCAGCACGACGACGGCGGCGGCCGGCAGGTTGGCAATGGCCGCCGCTGTCGTGCCGTCGGCCAGCGTCACCGCCTGGCCCGTCGCCGCCGTCAGCCGCGGCGGCAGGGCAACCCCGAGGGCGGCGAGTACGCTCACGAAATAGCCCGACCAGCCGACGGCCACCGCCGCACCGCCCATGGCGTATTCCATGATCAGGTCCCAGCCGATCACCCAGGCCGCCAGTTCGCCCTGTGTGGCGTAAGTGTAGGTGTAGGTGCTGCCCGCGACCGGCAGGAGCGACGAGAGCTCGGCGTAGCAGAGGCCGACAAAGGCGCAGGCGATGGCCGCCAGCACGAACGACAGCACGATGGCAGGCCCTGTATTGAGCGCCGCCACCGTGCCCGTCAGCACGAAGATGCCGGCGCCGATGATGGCGCCGATGCCCATGGCGGTGATGCTGACGGCGCCCAGGACTTTAGGGACGCGATGGCCGGGCGTGTCGGCGTCGGCGACGATGTCGGCGATGGACTTGCGCGCGAGGAGGCTCCTTATAGCCAACAATCGACGCCTCACAGCGACTGGCTTACGTCAGGTCGCCTGACTTCCAATACATCGATCATTTGGCTGTACCAGGGATACAACCACAGGTACGGTCATGAAAATACAACTGTATCCTCCAACGAACGGCGAACTCTGGTGAAAGACCGCTTGGTTGACTTCATGTGAGCTACGGAGACGTCATGATGCAAGTTCTCAGCGAAGATCCCGCAGTCGGAGCCGATGCTCGAATACTAGCCGCGGGCCTTAAACGATCTCCAGGATATTTTGCGGTCGACGCGGCGATGGCAGATCGGCTGATAGCCGAGAGGCTGCGAATGCTCAACCTGTACACTACTCCGTCCAATCCACCTGACCTCCGGGAATCCTACGACCAGGCCGGCAAGGCGACATCAAGCTGCCACGAAGTAGCGAAACTTTTTCAATCTATTGCAGCGAGAGCAACCTCCCTTCCGGAGTATTCTGCTGTCCAGATGTATCAAATCGCATACCTGAATCTGGTTAGTGAACGCAGCAGCAGCGGTAGCGAGCCGGCGAACGATCACATTCTGGACATCCAGAGGAATGTCATTGTGGCGATTAGCCGGGCTCTGGAGAATCCGACCGACCTCTCGACTGTTTCCGACGTCCTGGAAGCACACTTTTCCGGATGGCCCGATCATGATCTACAGCTCGCCAAATTCGAGGCCAAACTGCTCATATGCCTGACTAATCGCGCAGGACTTCGTTGAACACCGACCATCAAGTCGCTTCAGATCATCGTCCGCTATCACCGCTGCCTTTTCATTCCGTGATCCGTTCCAGCACCGGCAACAGATAGCGTCTGAACTGCACCGGGCTTTCCGACA
>CANJHI010000231.1 GCA_947474005.1 Alphaproteobacteria bacterium
TTGGTATTCTCGGCAAGGCGTTCGTCGATACCGGCTCGCTATGGGGTAACCAGGCGTCGGCCTTTGGCGCGTCGATCCTCGACAATTCGCTGATGCGGGTCGGCACAGGCTTCGGCATTCAGTGGATATCGCCGTTCGGCCCGATCCGCATAGACTACACCTTCCCGGTCGTCTACGAGCCTTGGGACAAGACCCAGAACTTCCGGTTCAGTTTTGGATCGCGATTCTGAACGGCGATGGCGGTGACATGAATATTCAGACCGACCAGGCGAGTCCCGCCACAGCCACCTCCGTGGATATCAAGCGCATTCTGCAGATGATCCCGCATCGCTACCCGATGCTGATGGTCGACCGCGTGGTCGACATGCAGCTTGACCGCAGTGCCGTCGGGATCAAGAACGTCAGCGTCAATGAGCCGTTCTTCCAGGGCCATTTCCCGTCGGAACCGGTGATGCCGGGCGTCCTGATCGTCGAGGCGATGGCGCAGACGGCCGCCGTTCTGGTCGTGTCCACTTTCGGCACCGGATCCGAGGGCAAACTCGTCTACTTCATGTCGATCGATGGCGTGCGGTTCCGCCGGCCGGTGATACCCGGTGATCGGCTCGAACTTCACGTCGAGAAGATCCAGAGCCGCGCCAACGTCTGGAAATTCTCTGGCAAGGCAATGGTCGAGGGCAAGCTCGCAGCCGAAGCGACGTTCGCCGCCATGATTCGCGACAGGTAGGGGAGACGGATATGCCCGACACCGCAAGCAATTATCGCATGCTGCACACGATGATCCGCGTCCTGGATCTCGACAAGTCGATCGCCTTCTATATCGGCCCGATGGGCATGAAGCTGCTGCGCAAGCGCGAGGTGCCGGATGGCAAGTATACGCTCGCGTTCGTCGGATACGGCGAAGAGTCGGAACACTGCGCGGTGGAGCTGACCTACAATTGGGATCAGGCCAAGCCCTATGAGCTCGGCAGCGGGTTCGGTCACCTTGCGGTCGGCGTCCCCGACGTCTACGGCGTCTGCGAGCAGGTGACCAAGACAGGCGGCAAGGTGACGCGCCCGCCCGGTCCGGTGAAGTTCGGCACGACGGTGATTGCCTTCGTCGAGGATCCCGACGGCTACAAGATCGAGCTGATCGAACGCAAGTAAGCGGACGGCCCCTTCAGATCAGGCGCGTGCCCGATACCACGAGCGCAAGCAGCGCCGCTGCAAGGCCCGCCATCAGGAAGCCTCTCAGCACGCCATGCCGGCGGCGATTGTCGTTGGCCGGCCGGCCGAGCCGCACGATATGCGGCATCGGCCTTGGTTTTTGGCTGACCGTCCAGGTCGCCGCCCGGTTCGGTCCGAATGATGATCTCGCCATGTCCTCTCGCTTTCCTCCCCGGAATGCGAACTAGCTCCGCATGTGCAGCGGCTTGTAGGGGCGCTCGGTCTGGCCGTTGTAGAGCTGGCGTGGCCGACCGATCTTCTGGTCGGGATCCTCGATCATCTCATTCCACTGCGAGACCCAGCCGACCGTGCGGGCCACGGCGAACAGGACAGTAAACATCGAAGTCGGAATGCCGATCGCCCGGAAGATGATGCCGGAATAGAAATCGACGTTCGGGTAGAGCTTCTTGGAGACGAAGTAGTCGTCCTTGAGGGCGATCTGCTCCATTTCCATGGCCAGTTCGAGCAACGGATCGTGCTCGACGCCGAGCGACGTCAGCACCTCATGGCAGGTCTGGCGCATCACCTTGGCGCGTGGATCGTAGTTCTTGTAGACGCGATGGCCGAAGCCCATCAGGCGGGTGTGATCCTGCTTGTCCTTCACGCGCGACAGGAAGCCCGGGATGTTCTGTTTGCCGCCGATCTCGTTCAGCATGTTGATCACGGCTTCATTGGCGCCGCCGTGACTCGGCCCCCAGAGCGAGGCAATGCCGGCGGCGATGCAGGCGAACGGGTTGGCGCCCGACGAACCGGCCAGCCTGACCGTCGAGGTCGAGGCGTTCTGCTCATGGTCGGCGTGGAGCATCAGGATGCGGTCCATCGCCTTTTCGATCACCGGGTTGACCTCGTACTCCTCGGCCGGCACCGAGAACATCATGCGCAGGAAGTTGGCGGCGTAGCTGAGGTCGTTGCGCGGATAGACGAAAGGCTGTCCGACCGAATACTTGTAGGCCATCGCCGCGATGGTCGGCATCTTGGCGACCAGACGATACGACGCCACCATGCGCTGGTGCGGATCGTGGATGTCCAGCGAGTCGTGATAGAAGGCCGACAAGGCACCGACGACGCCGCAACAGATGGCCATCGGATGGGCGTCGCGACGGAAGCCGCGATAGAATTGGCTCAGCTGCTCATGCACCATCGTGTGCATCGTGATGTCTTTGACGAACTTTTCCTTCTGCGCCTTGTTCGGAAGCTCGCCTTTCATCAGCAGGTAGGCGACTTCCATGAAGTCGCTCTGTTCGGCCAGTTCGGCGATGTTGTAGCCGCGATGCAGCAGGATGCCTTCGTCGCCGTCGATGTAGGTGATCTTGGAACCGCACGAACCGGTCGAGGTGAAGCCCGGATCGTAGGTGAACATTCCCGAGTCGCCGTAGAATTTGCGGACATCGACCAGACGCGGCCCGATCGAGCCGTGGATGATCGGCATTTCATAGGACTTGCCGGTTTCGTTGTCGGTGAGCGTCGCGGTCGATTTGGCCATTGGATGAACTCTTTTCGGCTCGATTCGGGCATGGCGCAGAACCGCAGGAAGGGCGGTCAGGCCGGGTTCGCGATCACCCTAACAAGCTGCCTCTGGGCGCGCAATTGTGCTGGCGGGCTGCTATTTCGCGGCGCGTAGCCGGGCCGCGATCCGGCCGTCGATGGCGGCCAAACCGAGGCCAATCAGAGCCATTCCGACGAAGTGGCGCAACTCGAGGCGCTCTCCCAGGACCATCGCGCCGAGCGGGATGGCGATGACCGGTATCAGGAAGGTAACAAGCAGCAGATTGGTCGCGCCTGCCGCCGCGAGGATCCGGAAATAAAGCACATAGGCGAGCGCCGTCGACAGCAGCGCAAGGCCGGCCAGTGCCGCCCAGACCGTGACCGAGGGGGCCGCCGCCAACGTCCAGGGGCGATCGACGATCAACATGATCGGCAAAATCAACACGGCACTCACTGTCACCTGGCCGGCCGCGGCTTGCATCGGCGATATGCCCATGGCCTGGAAGCGGCGTCCGTAGACGCCGGCGAAGGCATAGGAGAGGGCGGCCCCCAGGCAGGCGATCTGGCCCCAGAAGCCGGCACGGTCGCCGAGCAGGAAATTCGGGCCGACCAGCAAGGTCACGCCGGCAAAGCCCGCGAGCAAGGCGGTAACCTTGGCCCGGTTCATCCTCTCGTCGCGCGTCAGCAGGTGTGCGACGACGAGGGTGAACAGCGGCGTCGTGGCATTCAGGATCGTCGCCAACCCCGAGGCAATCTCCGTCTGGCCCCAGAAGATGAGGCTGAAGGGGATCAGGTTGTTCAGGATTCCCATGACGATCAACGTCGGCCACGGCGTGTCGCGTCGGAACAGGCTCCGCCGCGTCAACGAAAGCACCAGGTCCAGCGCAAGCGCTGCCAGCGCGACGCGGGCGAACACTACGGTGAGCGGACGCAACTCCCCGATGGCCACCTTGGCGAAGAAGAACGAACCGCCCCACAGGACGGAGAGCGACAGCAACCAGATCCAGACGCGCAGGTTCATGGTCGAACCTGCGCAGCTGGCATCGCGCCGATCTATCCGGCAGCCGCCAGCAATCGCTGTTTGGTCTCGGCCGGACCCAGGATCGCCACCACCTCGAAGATGCCGGGCGAGACGGTCGAGCCGCTGAGCGCCACGCGCAGCGGCTGCGCGACCTGGCCGAGCTTCACGCCCTGGCTTTCGGCGAAGCGCCGCACCGCGTCCTCGATCTGTGCCTCGCCCCAGTTCGCGGCCTCGGCTTCGAGGGCCGCGGCAAGCTTGCCGAGCAGGGCCTTCGCCTCGGGCGTCAGGATCGCACGGGCCTTGTCGTCAGCGAGCGGCGGCGCGCCGGCGAGGGCGTAGAAGACGAGATTGTCGGCGACCTCGAGCAGCGTGCGAGAGCGCTGTTTGACGCCGTTCATGCCGCGCGTGATGCGTTCCAGGCCGACCGGGTCGATCTTGCCGCCGAGTTTCTCTTCGATGCGCGGCTGCACCAGCGGCAGGAGCACTGCGTCAGGTGTCTCGCGCAGGTAGTGCGCATTGAGGTTGGTGAGCTTGGCGATGTCGAAGCGCGAGGCCGAGCGGCCGACGCCGGCCAGGTCGAACCATTCGATCGCCTGTTCGGTAGAGATGATCTCATCGTCGCCGTGACCCCAGCCCAGCCGCAGTAGGTAGTTGCGAAGGGCGGCCGGCAGGAATCCCATGTCGCGGTAGGCGTCGACGCCAAGCGCGCCATGGCGCTTGCTGAGCTTGGCGCCGTCCGGTCCGTGGATCAGCGGGATGTGGGCATAGACCGGCTCGGGCCAGCCCATCGCCTTGATGATCTGGAGTTGGCGGAAGGCGTTGTTCAGGTGATCGTCGCCGCGGATGACGTGCGTCACGGCCATGTCGTGGTCGTCGACCACGACCGCCAGCATGTAGGTCGGCGTCCCGTCGGCGCGCAGCAGGATCATGTCGTCGAGCTGGGCGTTCTCGACAGTGACCTCGCCTTGCACAGAGTCGTTGATCACGGTCTGGCCAGTCTGCGGCGCCTTCAGGCGGACGACCGGTTTTACGCCGGCCGGCGCCTCCTTCGGATCGCGGTCGCGCCAGCGGCCGTCATAGCGCATCGGCTTGCCGGCCGCCTTCTGGGCCGCGCGCATCTCGTCCAGTTCCTGGGGCGAGGCGTAGCAATGATAGGCGTGGCCGGCTGCCAGCATCTGGTGGGCGACCTCGGCATGGCGGGCGGCGCGGGCAAATTGATAGGTGACTTCGCCGTCCCACGGCAGGCCGAGCCACGACAGACCATCGAGGATCGCGGCGATCGCGGGCTCGGTCGAACGCGCGCGGTCGGTGTCTTCGATGCGCAACAGGTACTTGCCGCCGTGGTGCTTGGCGAACAGCCAGTTGAACAGCGCGGTACGGGCGCCGCCGATGTGGAGATAGCCGGTCGGCGAGGGGGCGAAGCGGGTAACGACTGTCATGTGCTCGATATGCGCAGGTTCTGCCGTATTTCGGCCGGAAAAGCGCGCCGTAGGTAGGGGAGCGTCCCTGTAGTGTCAAACCTGCGCTCCTGGATCCTCAATCAGCTCGACGCCGAACGCGGGCGCTGGATGCTGTGGCTGCCGGTGGCGATGGGCCTGGGCATCGCGGTCTATTTCGAACTGCCGAGCGAACCCGCTCTCTGGGTCGGGCCGGCGGTCGGGGCAGGGGCGGTCGCGGCAGCTTTCTTTGCACCGTCCGGCAGCTTCGCCCGCGCGCTCGCGATCGGTCTCGTCGCGGCCGCGATCGGCCTCGGCCTCGTTGCCTGGCGCACGGCGAGCCTGGCGGCGCCGACGCTCAGCCGGCCGCTGTTCAGCCTCAACGTCGAGGGCCGCGTCGCCGACATCCAGCGCCTGCCCGACAGCGTGCGCGTCGTGCTCGAGGCGGTGCGGCTGAAAGGCAACGGCGTGCCGCCGGCCGAGATGATGCCGTTCCGGGTGCGTGTGACGCTCACCAAGGGCGCGCCGCCACTCACCATCGGCGACCGTCTCCTGGTCCTCGCCAATCTGTCGCCGCCGGCAGGGCCCGCCGCGCCTGGCGCCTTCGATTTCCAGCGCGTCGCCTGGTACCAGCAGTTGGGCGCCGTGGGCTATGCGCTGGCGCCGGCCGCCATCATCGAGCGCGGCAAGCCCGCCGGCTTCGTGCGCACCCTCGATGCATTACGCGCCGACATGGCCGAACGCATCCTGAAGGTGCTGCCGGGACCGGCGGGCGGCGTGGTCGCCTCGCTGCTGGTGGGCGAGCAGACCGCCGTCAACAAGGACGTGGCGCAAGCCATGCGCGACTCAGGGCTAGCGCACATTCTTTCGATCTCCGGCCTGCACATCGTCTTCGTGGTCGGGCTGGTGATGGGCCTCGTGCGCTATGGCATCGCGCTCATCCCGCCGCTTGCCCTTCGCATCGATGCCAAGAAGGTGGCGGCCGTGCTCGCCCTGATGGCGGCACTCTTCTACACCGCACTCGCCGGCGCCCCGGTGCCGGCCCAGCGCGCCTGCGCCATGGCGGGCTTCGCGCTGCTCGCCATCCTGCTCGACCGCACGGCGCTGTCGCTGCGCCTGGTCGCCTGGTCGGCGATCATCGTGCTGGCGGCGGCGCCCGAGTCGCTGACCGGCGCCTCGTTCCAGATGTCATTCGCCGCCGTCGTCGCCCTCATCGCTGGCTGGGAGGCCGCGAGCGGATGGCGCCGCCGCCTGCACGAGCGCGCCGAGGGCATGCGCCACCGCTGGGCCTGGCGGCTGACCGCGGCGTTGGGCGCCAGCCTCGCCACGACGCTGATCGCCTCGGTCGCGACCGGCGCGTTCGCGGCCTACCACTTCAACCGCGTGAGCATCCTGGGCGTCGCCGCCAATCTCGTGGGCGTGCCGCTCACCGGCTTCTGGATCATGCCGTGGGGCCTGCTCGCCATGCTGTTGATGCCGTTCGGCCTCGAAGCCTTTGCCCTGGTGCCGATGGGCTGGGGCGTCGATGGCCTCAACGCCATCGCCTTCTACGTCGCCTCGTGGCCCGAGGCCGCCACGCTGGTACCGTCGCTGCCCGGCGCCAGCCTGTGGCTGCTGACCTTGGGCGGCTTGTGGCTCTGCCTGTGGCGCCGCCGCTGGCGGCTGGCCGGCCTTCCCGTCGTGGCGATCGGCCTGCTGCTGGGCCCGCCGCCCGCGCCCGACCTGCTGATGAGCGAGGACGGCCGCGTGCTCGGCCTGCGCGATGAGCGCGGCATGGTCCATGTCGCCTCCGCCCGCACCGACCGCTTCGTGAGCGACGCCTGGGCGCGGCGCCAGGGCCAGGACGGCGCCAAGCGCTGGACCGTCAGCGCCGACGAGCAGGCGGCGGGCCTC
>CANJHI010000232.1 GCA_947474005.1 Alphaproteobacteria bacterium
CGTCCTTGAAGCGATTGGCGAGGTGTTCGGGCTGCACGCGCAATGTCGCCGTTCCTGTGGCGCCCAGCGGAATCTGCTTCATCTGTTCGATCCTGAGCTTGAAGGATTTGAGCACTTTCGGGCGCATAGGAAGCGGCAGGCATATTAGCCCGGCGTCTCAGCGCCCGGCGAGTCGCCGCTCCCTCTGCCGCGAGCGCGACAGCAGCGCGGCCGGATCAGCGCCAGGAGCGAGGCGCAGCTGCCCACTCCCGAGGTTCGTCCGGTTCCTGGCCCTCCGCCCGGCGCGCGCAGCAGATAGATCGCGGCCGGCTCATCGGGTTTCGATCATTTGGGGTATAGTAGTGCACACACTTTCTTCTCCTTCAGGAGGTCGCGCATGCGTTTCATGACAAGGCTTGCGGCCATCGCTGCCGCCCTGCTGGCACCGGTCGGCGCAGGGGCCGCAACCATTGGCGGGGCGTACTATGCCCCGCAATACGACTTTCAGGATTTCTGGACCGCGGCCGACGGCAAGGACTTCCGTGTCGTCCTGGCGGGAAATGCCTTCCCCGCCCTGGCCGAGAACGACGCCGCACAACGGCTTTTACCTGTCATGCAGGTCGCGAAGCCCCGTCCGGCTCTCACTTTCACCTACCAGAAGCCCGCCATCGAACCTCGACCCGACTATCGGCTGGTCCTGGTCTTCGATGCCGCCAACGACCTCACCGGCGACCGCGTCTGCCAGGGGGAAACGCGCTTCAAGGCCGGCACCCCCGGCCTGTTGAACATCTTCGCGGTCTACTGTCGCAACGACATGGTCATGTCGATGACGACGGCGACAACGCCCGCGACCCTTCCCGAGGATCGCAGCGTCGATCAGCTGTTCCGCCAGCTGTTCATGGTGATCTTCAGCGACGCCCAGGGGCTTCGCCCGCAGAACGGCACGCGCCGCAACTGATCGCCCGCCGGAGCTTCTCGCTCCGGCGGCACAATTCCATTCGATAGAACGGAGCGGCACCTCTCAGCGCCAGGCCCGGCGTTCCTTCTGCTGCGAGCGCGACAGCATGGCGGCCGGGATCAGGGCCAGGAGCGCCACGATGGCGATGATGATGAAGGTGTCGGAGAAGGCCAGCATCTGGGCCTGGGCGTTTATCATGTTGCCGAGGAACTCCTGCGCCGCCGCCTTCTGCTGCTGGAACGGCAGGCCCGAGCGCTGCATCAGTTGTTCCATCAGGACCAGCAGGCGCTCGGTGGTGCGATTGCCCCAGTCTTGCGTCGCGGTGAGCGCATCGGCGTGGAAGCGCGTGCGGACCTCGAAGAAGGCCACGATCAGGTTGATGCCGAAGGCGCCGCCGAGCTGCCGCATGAAATTGGCGACGCCGGCGCCCTGGCGCACCTTGTCGGGCGGCAGCGCCTTCAAGGACGTGGCGTTGAGGCTGGGGTTGATGAAGCCGAGGCCGAGCCGCGAGACCATCACCATGCCGACCAGCGTCCAGAAGGTGGTGTCGGCGTCGGCCGCCACCATAAGGGCGAAGCCGGCGGCAAACAGCAGCAGGCCGCCGATGATCATGATGGAGGCCGGCATGGCGTCCGACAGCCGGCCGGCGAGCGGAAAGATGAAGGCCAGCATCAGCCCGGCCGGCATCATCATCAGACCGGCGAGCAGCGGCGTGAAGCCCACCATGGTCTGCACGAACACCGGGATGACATAGGTCGAGCCCATCATGCCGGCGCCGAAGATGAAGGCGATAACCGCGGCGGAGGCGAATTCGAGGTTGGCGAAGATGCGCATGTCGAGCAGCGCGCGTGGCGTATGGAGCTCCCACAGCACGAAGCCCACGGCCGCCGCGGTGCCCAGGATCAGCCGGAACACGATGACGTCGGAGCTCCAGCCCTCGCGCTGACCATCGGCGATGCCGGTCATCAGGCCCCACAAACCGACACAGAGCAGCGCGAAGCCCAGCCAGTCGAAGGGGGCGATCTCGCGCGCGATCGGCCGCGTCGGCATGAAGAAGGCACCCATCAGAGCCGCCAGCCCGCAGAACGGCAGCGAGATATAGAACACGTAGCGCCACGAGAAATACTCGATCATCAGGCCGCCGAGCGTCGGGCCGATCGCCGGCGCGAACACGACGCCGAGGCCAAATATGCCCATCGCCGAGCCGCGCCGGTCGGCTGGGAAGACCGTGAAGATGGTGGCCATCACCAGCGGCTGGGCGATACCGGCGCTAAAACCCTGGAGGATACGGGCAAAGATCAGCACATCCTCATTGGGGGCGATGCCGCCCAGCAGCGCGCCCAATGAGAAGAAGAACAGCGCGCCGATAAAGGTCCGGCGCTCGCCCAGCACGCCCGATACCCAGGCGTTCAGCAGCATGCCGGCGGTCATCGTCGCCATATAGGCCGACGACATCCATTGCGCCTTATCCTGGCCGATGCCGAAGGCGCCCATGACGTCGGGGACCGCGACATTGACGGTGGTCATCGCCAGCACCATCGACACCACGCCCACCATGCCGGTGATGGTCACCAGCCAGCGGTAGGCCGGCCCATAGCGCTCGGCCAGGAAGGCGGCGTTCTGGACGGGCGCGCCGGGCAACGGCCCGCCGCCCGACCGTTCACCCCTGAGTGGCTCGTTAACGGACGTCAATGTCGACTTCGACCATCATGCCCGGCGTCAGCGGCTTGGGCATGTCGACCATGTCGATCTTCACCGCCACGCGCTGGGTGATCTTGGTGAAATTGCCCGAGGGATTGGGCGTCGGGATCAGCGCGAAGCGGGCCATCGTGGCGCTGCCGATGCGGGCGACGCGGCCGATGAACTTGTCGTCGGGATAGGCGTCGACGGAAACATGCACGAGCTGGCCGAGCTTGAGCCGGCTCACCTGCGTCTCCTTGATATTGGCCTCGACCCAGACTTCCTTGGGATTGTGCAGCAAGAGGATGCGCTGGCCGGCGGCGACGTATTCGCCCGGCAGCACGAAGGTGCGATCGATCACGGCCGGGATCGGGCTCTTGATGGTGCGATCCTCGACATCGACCAGCTGCTGGTGGAGCTGGGCCGCGAGATTGGCCACCTGGTGGGTGAGCGCCTCGATCTGGGCGTCGATCACGCCCAGCCTGTCGTGCCCGACCCGCGCCTCGTCGAGGCTGCCCTCGGCCTGTTCATGTTCGGCCTGGAGCTGCAGGATCTGGATCTCGAGCTTGGTCACCGCCGCCTGCGCCATCTGGAGCTGACGTTCGTTGATGACGCGGCTGGCGAACAGCGAGCGGCTGCGCTCGAGTTCGAGCTTGGCGAAATCGAGATCGGCGCGCAGTGCCGCCAGCGCCTTCTCGCGGACCGTGACGTTCGACGTCCGCGTGCGCATGGCCGCGTCCGACTGGTTCTTGTCGAGCTTGCGCTCGGCGCGCAGCCGTGCCCGCTCGACCCGAACGCCTTCGATTTGCGCCCGGAAAGAATCGGCCCGCAGCTTGGCGATGCGATCGTCGACACGCACGAGCACCTGGCCGGCCTCGACCTGCATGCCCTCGCGCACCGGCATCTCGACCAGCCAACCGTCGGCGCGGCTGGAGATCGTCACGATGTCGGCGGTCACTCGGGCGTCGTACTCGTAGACGTGGGTGAACCGCATGTAGAGTTCGCGACCGCCGTAGGCCAGCGCCATCAGCAGGACCGCGGCGATGACGAAGCTGCGCGGCCGCAGCAGGGCCCGCCCCCTACCCATTGACCACTGCCGCTGCCGCGGCGGCGCACCCACCTGCGGCGTGGCTGGCGGCGGCGTGACTGGTGCCCGTGCGACGACCGGCTTGACCAGGGGGCCGTTGGCAGTGGACTGCGGAATGGATTGATCCACGGGACTACTCGGCCGCGACCAGTCGTGGTGCCGCGCGATCGTCGGTCGCCGCGAAAGGATCGGCGAGCGGCTGCAGGCGGGACTTCACGCGCCCAAGCAGGCGGTTGCAGGTGCGAATCTCGGCCTCGCTGCAGTCGCGCAGCAATTCGCGCCTCAGGCTGCGGCCAACCGCGGCGATCGACGCCAGCGCCGGGCGCGCCTTGGGCGTCAGGAACACGCGCTTGACCCGCCGGTCACCGGGCTGCGCCCGCCGCACGACCCAGCCGTCGGCTTCGAGCAGGTCGAGCTGACGCACCAGGGTCGAGCCCTTGATGCCGACCCTGAGCGCCAGCGCGTTCTGGGTCATGCCCCCGGGATGGGCCGACAGGTTGACCAGCGCCACCCATCGCGCCGTGGACAGGCCTAGCGGCTTGAGGCGGGCATCGAGCACATGCCGCCACAGCCGGGAAACCTCGGCCAGGGCAAGCCCCAAGCGGTAGGACGGATCGTCGGCGGCTGTCATGAAAAAATAATAGGACCGAAATCGTTAGCACACCAACGATCGATACCCGCGTCCGTCGTCGGGCTGCAACGCATCCCCTGCATGACAGGCCCTCCATGACAGGAAATTTCACGCCGTCCGGACCACCCGGCGGCCGATCAGCAGGACCAATGGCACCGCCAGCGCCGAGCACAGCGTGTAGAAGCCGAAGGCGTTGATGTAGCCCAGCATCGCGGCCTGGCGGTTGATCTCTTTCGACAGGCGGGCAAGCCCCTGGACGGTGTCGAAATCCCAGCCGCCGGTCACCCAGGGCAGCGCCAGCGCCTTGTTATAGGGGTTCACCAGTTCGACCATCCGGCCGTAGTTGGCGCCCGTCGCGCGGACGATCTCGGCGACACAGATCGAGATGAAGAAGCTCGAGCCGATGTTTCGCAACAGATGGTAGACGGCCGTTCCCTCGGCCAGGTTGGCGGCGCCGATGGTGGAAAACGTCACCAGCGTGAGCGGCACCCAGATGACGCCGATGGCGATGCCCTGGACGAAGCTGTTGGCCATCAGTGTGCCGGTGCCGACATTGAGGTCGAGCCCCATCAGCCAGAAGCCGGAGATGGCCTGCAGCGAGAAGCCGCCGATCAGCCCGACGCGCGGATCCATGCGGCCGACGAAGATGGCGAGGAAGAAGCCCAACGTAGCGCCGCCGCCGCGGGCGGCCACGATCTCGCCGATCAGCAGATCGGGGAAGCCGGCATGCTGCTGCAGGAGCGGCGGCAGCAGCACCATTGGCGTGAAGTTCAACATGCCGTAGATCAGCACCAGCACCAGCCCGAGCGCATAGTTGCGATCGAGCAGCAGGCGCAGGTTGAGAAAGGGTCGCCTGGCCGTGAGGCTGTGTGCGAGGAAGATCCAGAACGCCAGCACCGCGATGAAGGTCTCGGCGATGATCTCGCCCGAGTCGTACCAGTCGAGCCGCTGGCCGCGCGACAGCACGAGCTGGATGCAGGCGATGGTGACGGAGAGCGACAGGAAGCCTGTCCAGTCGAGTGCCGTGCGGCCGGTCGGCTTGTCGTGCGGCAGGGTGAGACGGAGGCCCGCAAACGACACGAAGCCCACCGGGACGATCATGTAGAAGGCCCAGCGCCAGCTATAAAGTTCCGACAGCAGGCCGCCCAGCGTCGGGCCGATCACCGGACCGATCACCACCGCCATGCCGAAGATCGAGGTCACGAGCCCCTGCTGCCGCTTGGGGAAGCTGTCGAGCAGGATGGTCTGCGACAGCGGGATCACGGGAGCGCCCAGCGCGCCCTGCAGGACCCGCCAGAACACCAGCGCCTCCAGCGAATCGGCGGCGCCGCACATGAAGGTGGTGAGGGTGAACAGGAAGACCGACCAGGTCATGGTCTGGCGCCGGCCGAAGCGGGCCGCCAGCCAGCCGGTCATCGGCGTCGCCACGGCGGTGGCCAGGATGTTGAAGGTCATCGCCCAGGCGATCTCGTCCTGGGTCGCCGACATGGTGCCCTGCATCTGCGGCAGGAGCGTCGAGGCGATCAGCAGCGTGGTGGCATAAAGCGTCGAGCCCAGCACCACCGTGACCAGGATCAGCACCCGCCGGCTGAGCGAATAGGATTCGCCCGGGCTCGCCGGCGGCGCCGCGGTGGCGGGGACCGAACCTGCGGTGGCGGTATTGGAGGCGCTTGAACTCATGGCCAAGGCTATTGTAGCCTAGACAACAATATTCGACCAACCGCCTTCGACGCGGCGCCCTGGGAGGGTCCTCGATTGAGTCCCGACGACGACGGCTATATCGGCTACGTGCTATCCGACGTGGCCCGCCTGATGCGCATGGTGTTCGACCGGCGCGTGCGCGACATCGGCCTGACGCGTGCCCAGTGGCAGGTGCTCACCCGACTCTACCGGCGGCCCGGCGCCAGCCAGACTGAATTGGCCGACATGCTGGAGATCGACCGGGCCAGCGCCGGCCGCATGATCGACCGCATGGAAAAAGGCCACTGGGTCGACCGCCGAGCCGACATCGTCGACCGGCGGATCAATCGCCTCTTCCTCACGCCCGAAGCGCGGCGCGTCCACGCCCGCATGTGGGCGATCGCCGAGGCAACGGTCGACGATGCCCTGACGCCGCTGTCGCCGCTGGAACGCGCCCGCTTCACCGGGCTGGCGGCCCGGGTGAAGGAGCGGCTGCAGTCGATGGCCGGCACCGACGTTGCCGAGACGGCCGAACCCCTCACACCGCGCGTACGCCGCGCTGCGGCCCTATGAGCCGCGACCGCGCCGCCCTGCCGCGCCTGGTCCTGCTGGTGGCAGTGCCGCTGCTGGCCATCGTCGGCGCGGGCTACTGGTGGCTGTCGGGTGGTCGCTACGTGGCGACCGAAAATGCCTATGTGAAGGCGCACATCGTGCAGATCGCGCCGGAAGTGGCCGGCACCGTCCGCCGCGTGCCGGTACTCGATCACGCCAGCGTCTCGACCGGCGATACGCTGCTCACCCTGGAAACCCGGCCATTCAAGCTGGCGCTGGACAGTGCCGAGGCCGAACTGGACACGGCGCGGGCCCATGTCGAGTCCCTGCGCGGCACGTGGCGCGAGGTGGTGAGCGAGCTGGCCGATGCCGAATCGCGCGCCGCCTACGCCCAGCGTCAGTGGCAGCGGCAGGAGGAGCTGGCGGTAAAGGGTATCCTTTCGGCCAGCAAGCGCGACGAATCGCAG
>CANJHI010000233.1 GCA_947474005.1 Alphaproteobacteria bacterium
CCTGTTGATCTTCGGGCAGTTCAAGTTCCGTGTGGATCGCGCGCGCGACACCCAGGACACGAACGCCCTCTCGCGCCATCTCGTCCAGAGCCATGCGCAGCCATGCGAGCTGCCGCGCGTCGAGGCGGCACAATGAACCGATCGCCTCAGGCGCCCCCTTGGTGAATGCGAGACCTTGGATCTCGTCGCACCGCCGCCAAACGTTCGTCATGGCGAGAAGCTCGGGGCGCAGCCCGTACTGCCGGACCAGTTCCAGGCCAGCATATGCGCCGTCCGGCCCGTCGAAGTGCAACGCAGCCTGCCCGGCAATTGCCCTCTCCATCGGATCAAATGACTCGCGTCCACTAGCCAGAAGTGCCGCTTGGATCAGCTCAATCAGAGACCCTCCAGCCACGCCCGTCGCCGGCTGCCAAGTCTCGGTCGGGGTTCGCAACTCCGCGATCGTCATTCGATTTTCGGTCAGCGTGCCTGTCTTGTCCGTGCACAGGACGGTCGCCGATCCCAGCATCTCGATGGCGGCGGCCCGGCGGGTAAGCACGCGGGCCTGCGACAGCCGCCACGCACCCATCACCATGAATGCGCTCAGAACGAGAGGGAACTCCTGAGGCAACATCGACATGCCGAGCGCAATGCCGCCCAGAACCGCCTGCAGCCAGTCGCCTCGCATGAATCCATAGAGCAGGACGGCGAGCAGGCTGGCTGCCATGCCTGCTGCGGCGAAATTACGGACCAGAGAGCGAGTCTGCTGCCGAAGCCGCGGTGGCTCGGCGACGATCTTCCCAAGCGTCTGGCCGATCGTGCCGATCTCGCTCCGTTGACCCGTTGAACGCACAATTGCAAGTCCATCGCCTCGCACGATGAGTGTGCCGGAGAACACTGCAGATTCCGACGCAAGCCGGCCACCTATTCCGATTTGATCGCGGCCACCCTTCCGATCTGAAGCCGGCCACCATTCCGATTTGATCGCGGCCCCCCTCGAGGACAGGGAGCCTCCGGCGGAGGATGTCGTCTCGCGGGTCAGTGTCACCTGGCGTCCAGTGCTCCATCGCAACAGATGGAGTGAATGGAATGCCGACGGAGAGACTGTCCATGCGGCGGATACGACAGATTTTGCAGCTGCATTTCGAAGCCCATGCGAGCGCACGCGTGATTGCGCGCGAGCTGGGCATCGGGCGCAGCACGGTACAAGGCTACCTTGCAAGGGTAGCGACGGCGGATCTTGTCTGGCCACTGCCTGCGGACCTGACGGATCAGATGCTGGAGGAGCGGCTGTTCCCGCCGGCCAGCTTCAAGCGGGGCGTGCGCCGCTACACCGAGCCGGACTGGGCATCGCTGGTGCAGGAAATGAAGCGGCCGGGGATGAACCTGATGATCCTGTGGGAGGAATATCAGGCGGTTCACCTGGAAGGGTATGGCTACAGTCGGTTCTGCGAGCTGTATCGCGGCTTCGAGCGTCGTCTGTCGCCAACCATGCGGCAGACCCATGTGGCTGGGCACAAGGCGTTCGTCGACTACTCTGGCAAGCGTGTCCCGATTGTCGATCCGGCGACCGGCGAGGTGCGCCTGGCGGAGATTTTCGTGGCCGTGCTGGGCGCGTCGAACCTGACATACGCGGAAGCGACGTGGACGCAGAGGCTACCGGACTGGATCGGGGCTCATGTACGGATGTTCCGTTTCTATGGCGCGGCGCCCCGTCTGCTGGTGCCCGACAACCTCAAGAGCGGCGTCAACAAGGCCTCGTTCTACGATCCTGAGGTCAATCGGACGTACAGCGCCATGGCGGCGCATTACCGGGTCGGCGTGGTGCCGGCGAGATCGAGAAAGCCAAAGGACAAGGCTTCGGTCGAGGCGGCGGTAAAGTTCGCCCAGTTCTACATTCTGGGCCGGCTGCGCAACGTCACCTTCTTCTCGCTGGACGAGTGCAACACGGCGATCAAGGCGGTGATGGAGCGCATGAACGGGCGCGTGATGCGCCGCCTGGGGGTCAGCCGGCGTCAGTTGTTCGAAGCTGTCGAGCGGCCCGCGATGCAGTCCTTGCCAGACCACGACTACGAATACGCCGACTGGCACCTCTGCCGCGTGGGCATCGACTACCACGTCGAGGTCGCTGGCTTTTTCTACTCCGTGCCGCACGGGCTTATCCGTGAGCAGGTCGACACACGGGCTACCGTGGGCGCGGTCGAGGTGTTCCACCGTGGCAAGCTGGTGGCGGCACATGCCCGTCGTTACGGCGGTCCGCGGCATGGCACGCAGCCGGACCACATGCCCAGCGCCCATCGGCGATACGCCGAATGGACCCCCGAGCGGTTCCAGCGCCAGGCCCGGGCCATCGGGCCCAACACCGAGGCGCTGATCATCACCGTGCTGGCCCACCGGCCCCATCCGGAGCAGGGCTTCCGGACATGTGTCGGGGTGCTGCGCCTGTTCCGCGGCATCGAGGCAGCCCGGGCAGAAGCCGTCTGCATCTATGCGCTCGAGATCGGGGCGCGCTCCTACCAGAGCGTGGCGTCAATCCTGAAGCACGGGCTCGACCGCAAGGCGTCGCCGCAAGCCGCGGACGGCACGCCCATTGTGCACGACAACATCCGCGGCTCCGGCTACTTCCACTGAGGAGAAAGCAATTGCTGCACCACCCAATACTCGAACGTCTGCACGAGCTTGGCCTTGAAGGGATGGTCAAGGGCTTCCGCGATCTGGCGGCCAATACCGAGAGCCGAGGGCTGGACCACGCCGAATGGCTGGGCCTGCTGCTGGAACAGGAGGTCACCCTGCGTCGGCAAAAGCGCTTCGAGGCACGCACGCGGACCGCCAAACTGCGGCAGGCGGCCTCGATGGAGGACGTCAACTACAAGGCCGCCCGCGGGCTCGACCGGACGCTGTTCTTGCGGCTGGCCAGCTGCGACTGGATCCGCGAGCACCGCCACTGCCTGATCACCGGGCCTTGCGGCGTCGGCAAATCGTGGTTGGCGTGCGCGCTCGGCGACAAGGCGTGCCGCGAGAATTTATCGGTTCTCTATCAGCGCAGCTCGCGGCTGTTCGCCGCCCTGGCGCTGGCTCGCGGTGATGGCCGATATGCCCGGCTGATGCGCCAACTCACCCGCGTCGATCTGCTGATCCTGGACGACTGGGGGCCCGAACCGCTGACCGCCGAGCAACGGCGCGACCTGCTGGAGATCGTCGACGACCGCTACGATCGCGGCTCCCTGATCATCACCAGCCAGGTGCCGATCGAACGCTGGTACGAGACCGTGGGCGATCCCACACTGGCCGACGCCATCCTCGACCGCCTCGTCCACAGCGCCTATCGCATCGAACTGAAGGGCGAGAGCCTGCGCAAGCAGCGTGCTGCCGCTTGACCCCAGGCACATTGCCGTGACATCACCAAAACCGACCTGACGAGACGGCGTCACCTGGCCGCGATGAGATTGGAACGGTGGCCGCGATCAAGTTGGAATGTATGGCCGACTCAACTTCGGGATACCCGGCCGGCTTCGTTGGAATATGCAGCCAGAAAGCAGGGCTGGAACATTATCGGAGCACTGACCCGTGACCCGGGAGACCTCGAAAAGGCGCTACGCGCGGCTTGAAATCACAAGGAAACCTGGGCATTTACCGTTAAAGAGATTAGGGGGCACCCGCGTTTTACGTCGTCATGCTAGGGCTTGTCCCCAAGCGTCCACGTCTTTGGCCGAACGACACCTCTCAAGTCGTGGCTGCCCGGACGTTGCCGGCATTATGATCAGGGACGCCGGTAACCAGCAACTGACATGGGAGACGGCGTATGCGACGTGAGGAACTGATCTTTGTCGGCACCTGCGACATTGCAGGCCATGTCCGTGGCAAGGGCTTCCCGGTCACCGACTTCGAATCCCGCCGCAACAAAGGGGTGGGCTGGACGCACTCCAACTTGATGCAGACCGCCTTCGGGCCGATCCTGGACACTCCCTTCGGCACCGCCGGCGATCTGATGATCATCCCCGACCCCGCCGCTATGGTGCGCGTCGACTTCGCCGACGGCTCGGCGGTGGAACAGTTCTGCCTCGGCGACATCCGCAACACCGACGGCACTCCCTGGGAATGCTGCCCGCGCGACTTCCTTAGCCGCGCCCGTGCCGCGCTCGCCGATCAGGACGGGCTCAACCTGATCGCGGCCTTCGAGCAGGAATTCGTCTACACCGGTGTGGAAGAACGCCCGGGCGACCCCTACAGTCTGAATGTCTTCCGCCGTCAGGGCACCTTCGGCGAGGTCTTCACCGGCGCTCTCCAGACCGCAGGTCTGACGCCGGACAGTTTTCTCGCCGAGTACGGACCCCGCCAGCTGGAGGTAACGATCACCCCGCAGGCCACGATGATCGCGGCTGACCAAGCAGTGATTCTGCGCGAGATCGCCCGCGCTGTCGCGTTCCGCATGGGCTATCGCGTGATCTTCTCGCCCATGCCTGTCGCCGGGGGGATCGGCAATGGCACGCATATCCATTTCAGCCTACGCGATGTCGACCGCATGCCCTGCACCTGGGACGCCACCCAGCCGATGGGCCTGTCCCCGGCGGCCCGCCACTTCTGTGCCGGCATCCTCCACCACCTGCCGGCAATCTGCGCCATCACTACACCATCCCCGGTGTCCTACCAGCGCCTGACTCCGAACCGCTGGGCACCCACGCAGATCGACCTTATGCAGCAGGACCGCGGCGCCGCGTTGCGCATCTGCCCGGTCTTCGCCAGCGCAAACGCCGAGGACACCGCGCGGCAGTTCAACGTCGAGTTTCGCGTCGCCGACGCGACTGCTTCCCCCTACATGGCCCTCGGCGCACTGATCTTCGCCGGGGCCGACGGCATCGCTCGCAAGCTGGAAGCGCCGGAGACGGTGAAGTCGCTGCCGCATTCCCTCAGCGCGGCGCTTGACGCGATGGAGGCGTCGGAAACCGTCCGCTCATGGTTCTCGCCCGTGTTCCTGGATGCTTATCTGCGCCACAAGCGCTCGGAACTCGCCCATGTCGCGGGAATGGGCGACTCTGCGCTGTGCGCGGCATACGCGGAGATCTACTGATTCGGCAATCGCCGACAGCGCATGTGGCGTGGCCTGTGGCGTTCGGCAAAAGATTTTGAGCAAGGACAGGCACAAGAAACGCTACACTTGCTGGGCTTCTTGGAGTTTTGAGTAAGCACAGGTGAAGGGAGCACCCTTAATCATCGAATGTGGCGCCTTCCGGCGCATCATGGGCTTCTCGGGACCAGGATCGGAGAGAAGCCTATGTGAGCACCCTCCCGTCAGGCGTCGCCCGCCCCGGCGCGGAACAGCCGCACGGGAATGCCCTTGTAGGAAGGCGTGAAGCTCATCGGATCGTGGGCGTCCAGCGCCACCAGAGGGTTGGTCTCTGGATAGTAGGCGGCGCAGCTTCCCACGGGGAACGAGTAGGCCACGAGTTGGTAGCCGCGCACGCGCCGCTCGATGCCGTCCTCGTTCACCGCGACGATGTCGACGCGGTCGCCGGGCTCGAAGCCGAGCCTTTCGATCTCGGTCGCGCTGAGGAAGACGACGTCGCGCTGGCCGTAGACGCCACGGTAGCGGTCGGACATCGAGTAGAGCGTCGTGTTGTACTGGTCGTGGCTGCGCACGCTGGTCAGCCACAGCACGTCATCGTCCTTCTGCGCCGGGTCTTCCTGGATGCCCTCATAGATCAGGAAGTTGGCCTTGCCCGATCCGGTCTTCCAGATCCGCTCGCGCGCCGTCGAGACGAGATGGAAACCGCCGGGCACGCGGATGCGCGCATTGTAGTCCTGGAAAATCGGGAACACGGCCTCGATGGCGTCTCGGATGAGGTCGTAATCGGCGACCAGCTCCTCCCACGGCACGACGGAGCGGGCGCCGAGCGTCGCGCGGGCGATGCCCGCCACGATGGCGGGCTCGCTCTTCAGATCGTCCGAGGCCGGCTTGTTCAGGCCGAGCGAGGCATGAACCATCGACATCGAATCCTCGACGGTGATCGATTGCGGGCCTGTCGCCTGGACGTCGAGTTCGGTGCGGCCGAGACAGGGCAGGATCAGAGCTTCACGGCCGCGCACCAGGTGACTGCGGTTGAGCTTGGTCGAGACGTGGACGGTGAGATCGAGCCGGCGGAAGGCGTCGCGCGTCACCTGCCAGTCGGGCATCGCCGCCACGATGTTGCCGCCCATGCCGAAGAAGACCCGGACCTCGCTGCGCGCCATCGCCTGCAGCGCTGTGACGACGTTGTGGCCCGGCGCCGACGGCGGCGTGAAGCCGAACCGATTGCCCAGGCGCGCGAGGAAATCGGCCGCCGGGATCTCGGTGATGCCGACCGTGCGATCGCCCTGCACGTTCGAATGACCGCGCACCGGACAAATGCCTGCGCCCTCGCGGCCGAGATTGCCGCGCAGCAGGCAGAGATTGGCAAGCTGCTGCACCGCCTGCGCGCCGTGGCGGTGCTGCGTGATGCCCATGCCGTAGACGACGATGGCGCGCCCGGCCTTCATGTAAGCCTGCGCCGCCTCCTCGATCTCCGAACGGACGAGACCCGATTGACGCTCGAGCGACGCCCAGTCCGCCGCCTTCAGGTCGGCGATCAGCGCGTCGATGCCCACCGTGTGCTCACGGATGAAATCCCAGTCGAGCACGGCGGCGCCACCTGCGCCGCGCGCACTCTCGTCGGCCTCGACCAGGACCTTCATCAGGCCCTTGATCACCGCGACATCGCCGCCGACCCGCACCTGGTAGAGGCGCGAACTGATCGGCGTGGCGCTCAGCGTCACCATCTCGACGGGATCCTGCGGCGCCTGGAAGCGTTCGAGCGCGCGCTCGCGGAACGGGTTGAAGGACATGATGGTGGCGCCGCGCCGAGAAGCATTGCGCAGGCTGGTCATCATGCGCGGGCTGTTGGTGCCAGGATTCTGGCCGAA
>CANJHI010000234.1 GCA_947474005.1 Alphaproteobacteria bacterium
GCCCGCGTACTGGGCAAAGGCCAATTGACGATCATCGACGCCGCCGGCCGATCGCACCGCCTTGTTGGCGCCCGGCCGGGGCCTGCCGTCACCTTGCGTATTCACAGCTGGTGGACCGGCATTCGCCTCGCCCTCCGCCCCCGGCTGGCGTTCGGCGAGTCCTACATGGACGGCAAGCTCACAGTAGAGGGCGGTGACATCTACGACCTGCTCGATCTCCTCGGCCGCAACATCGCCGCCGTCGAGACCACACCCCTGGTGCGCTGGTCGTTCGCTCTCCAGAAATTTCTTCGGTTGCTCGAGCAGTACAATCCGATCGGACGGGCGCAGCGCAACGTCGCCCACCATTACGACCTCAACGACCAGCTCTATGACTTCTTCCTCGATCGCGACCGCCAGTACTCCTGCGGCTACTTCACGGCACCCGGCGAAAGCCTGGAGCAGGCCCAGATCGACAAAAAGCACCACATCGCAGCCAAGCTGCTGCTGAAACAGGGCCAGCGCGTGCTCGACATCGGCTCGGGCTGGGGCGGCATGGGCCTGTTCCTCTCCCGGCAGTTCGGCGTCGACGTGACAGGCGTCACGCTCTCCAAGGAGCAGCACGCCGTCTCCAGCCGCCGCGCGCTCGAGGGTGGCGTTGCCGACCGGGTCCGCTTCAAGCTTCTCGACTACAGGCAAGAATCCGGCCGCTACGACCGCATCGTCTCGGTCGGCATGTTCGAGCATGTCGGTGCCGCCCACTACGTCGAATACTTCACCAAGGTGAAGGAACTGCTGGCCGACGACGGAGTCATGTTGCTGCACGCCATCGGCCGCATGGAACCGCCGGGCGGGACCAACACGTGGCTGCGCAAGTACATCTTCCCGGGCGGCTATTCGCCGGCCCTATCCGAGGTCCTGGCGGCGATCGAAAAGGTCGAGCTGTGGGTAACCGATATCGAGGTGCTTCGCCTGCACTATGCAGAAACAATCCACCATTGGCGGCAACGCTTCCAGGCCAACCGAGAAAAAGTCAAGCAGACGGCCGGCTACGGTGAGCGCTTCTGCCGGATGTGGGAATTCTACCTGGCCGGCTGCGAAGTCTCCTTTCGGTACATGAACCAGATGGTCTTTCAGATCCAGATCGCCAAGCGCCAGGACGCCGTGCCGCTCACGCGCGACTACATGCTGGATTCCCGGCAGGGCGAACGGTCGGCACCTTCTTTAGCGGCGGAATAGCCCGGGGTTGTCCCCGCTATGCATCCATTTGGCGACGTTCTTGATCGCACCGGCGGCTTTTGAGATGGTGGTCTCACCCCCATCTCCATAAAAGGGCTCTACATGGAGCCACAAAAAGACTCATCGAACGTCACGCGGCTGCCCGGCGCCGAAGATGCAAGGCTGCGCGAGCCACCGCACAATTTCGAGGCGGAGCAGGCGCTGCTCGGCGCCATCCTCGTCAACAACGCCGCCTACCAGCGCGTGGCCGAATTCCTGCGTCCCGAGCACTTCGCCGATCCGCTGCATGGCAAGCTCTTCGATTCGCTGTCGCGGCTGATCGAACGCGGCCAAGTGGTCAGTGCCGTCACCCTCAAGACCTACGTCGAGCAAGACGAGGCGATGAAGGCCGCAGGCGGCGCCGCCTCCTACCTCGCCCGTCTGGCCGCCGCGTCGGTGCATGTGATCGACGCCGCCGCTTTCGGACGCACCGTGCACGATCTCTACCTGCGCCGGCAGCTCGTCGATCTCGGCGAGGAGGTCGTCAACGGTGCCTTCGGCGGCGACGTCGACGAAACGGCGCTGCATCAGATCGAGATGGCCGAGAAGAAGCTTTTCGAACTCGCGACCACCGGCCAGACCGAAGGCGGTTTCAAGCCGTTCCGCGCGGCGCTCACCGAAGCGACCGTCGCAGCCGAGGCCGCCTACCATCGGGTGGGACAGCTCACCGGCGTGGCATCGGGCCTGTTCCAGCTCGACCAGCTTCTGGGTGGCCTCCACCGCTCGGATCTCATCATCCTCGCCGGTCGCCCCTCGATGGGGAAGACGGCGCTGGCGACCAACATCGCCTTCAACGCCGCGCGTGCTTATCGCGAGGAGCACGGTGAGGACGGCAAGCCCAAGGCAGTCGACGGCGCCGTCGTCGGCTTCTTTTCCTTGGAAATGTCGTCCGAGCAGCTCGCCACCCGAATGCTCGCCGAACAGGCGGAAGTGCCGTCCGAGAAGATCCGCAAGGGCGAACTGATCAGCGGCGATTTCGACAAGGTCCTATCGACCAGCCAGGAGCTCGAGCACCTCAATTTCTTCATCGATGACACCCCGGCCCTCAGCATCGCCGCGCTGCGCACCCGGGCACGCCGGCTGAAGCGCACCCACGGTCTCGGGCTGCTGGTCGTCGATTATCTCCAGCTCCTCAATCCCTCCGGCAAGTCGCGCCAGGAAAATCGCGTGCAGGAAGTCTCCGAAATCACACGCGGCCTGAAGACCCTGGCCAAGGAACTCGACGTGCCGGTGCTGGCACTGTCGCAGCTCAGTCGCGCCGTCGAACAGCGCGAGGACAAGCGGCCGCAGCTCTCCGACCTGCGCGAATCGGGTTCGATCGAGCAAGACGCCGACGTCGTCATGTTCGTCTATCGCGAAGAGTATTATCTGCAGCGTGGCGAGCCGACGCGACGCGCCGAGGAGAACGACCAGCGCTTCAACGAGCGTCACGATGCCTGGAAGCAGCGCTGCGAGCAGACCTACGGCAAGGCTGAGGTGATCGTGGCCAAGCAGCGCCATGGCCCCACCGGCCTCGTGCGTCTGGCGTTCGAAGGCCAGTTCACCAAGTTCGACAACCTGCCCGCCGACGAGGAACGGCCGGGCGGTCCAGCCTTCTAGCGCCTTCGATGTCCTCTCCTGCCGACGACGCTTCTCGCCGGGCCGGCGCGATCCTGACGATCGATCTGGGCGCAATCGCCGCCAACTGGCGCGGCCTGCGCGACGCCGGTCGCGCCGAAGGCCGGCCGGTCGATTGCGCCGCCGTGCTCAAAGCCGACGCCTATGGCACGGGCCTCGCGACCGTCGGCCCCAGGCTGGCGGCAGAGGGCTGCCGGCAGTTCTTCGTGGCGCATATCGACGAAGGCATTGAGCTGCGGCGTGTACTGCCCGGGCATCCGATCTATGTCCTGAACGGTCTGCTGGCCGGCACCGAGGCCGATTTCGTCGAACACGGCCTCACCCCGGTGCTCAACCATCTCGGTCAGCTCAATGCCTGGCGCGCCGCGGCGCAGCGCTTCAACCAGGCACTCGATGCTGTCATCCATCTCGACACCGGAATGAATCGGCTGGGCTTCGGCCCCGAGGATGCCCAGGCCCTGATCAACGAGCGCGGTCGCCTGCGCGGACTGCGACTGGCCTTGTTCATGAGCCATCTCGTGGCATCCGAGGAGCCGGCCAACCCGATCAACGGCGAGCAGCTCTCCCGTTTCCGGACATTCGTCAAGGCAATGCCTGGCGCGCCGGCTTCGCTGGCGAACTCCTCCGGCATTTTTCTCGGGCCCGACTATCACTTCGACCTGATGCGCCCGGGCGCCGCCCTCTACGGCATCAATCCCCTGCCGGGGCAGGCCAATCCGATGTTGCCGACCGTGACCCTGCAGGCACGTATCCTGCAGACCCGTCGCGTCGACGCTCTACAGACCGTTGGATACGGAGGCGCCTGGCGCGCGGCGAGGCCCACCCGTGTTGCCACCATCGGTCTCGGATACGCCGACGGCTACTTTCGCGACTTGATGAACCGCAGTGTCGTATACATTGGCCAGCAGCCCGTGCCCGTGATCGGCCGAATCTCGATGGATCTCGTGACGATCGATGTGACCGAGGTGCCCGAAGACTCCTCGCAGCCGGGCGCGGCGGTCGAGGTGTTGGGCCTCAATCTGACACCCGACGACCTCGCCGAGCGGGCGCGCACCAACGGATACGAGATTATGACGGCCCTCGGCCGGCGCTATCATCGCCAGTATGTCGAAGGCCAAGGCGACGCGTCGGGAGAAGACGCGACAGGAGCAGAAACGTGAACATTCCACTGTTGACGGTTCTCGGCCGCATGTTTCTGGCATTCCTGGAGGCCACCGGGGCCGTCACGGCATTCGCCTTCCATGCCGTGCGTCAGGCCGTCCAGCCGCCCTACTACCGTCGGCAAATCGTCAGCCAGATCCTGGAGATCGGCTACTACTCCCTGCCGGTCGTCGGCCTGACCGCGATCTTTACCGGCATGGTTCTGGCGCTGCAGAGCTATACCGGCTTCGCCCGTTTCTCGGCCGAAAGCGCCATCCCCAACGTCGTCGTCGTGTCGCTGACCCGTGAACTAGGCCCGGTCCTTGCCAGCCTCATGGTGGCGGGCCGCATCGGCGCAGCCATTGCCGCCGAAATCGGCACCATGCGCGTTACCGAACAGATCGACGCACTCACCACGCTGTCGACCGATCCCTTCAAGTATCTGGTAGCCCCGCGCCTGATCGCGGGGATCGTCACCCTGCCGATCCTGGTTTTTGTCGCCGACATCATCGGTATTCTCGGCGGCTTCCTCGTGGGCGTGTACAAGCTCGACTTCAACGATGCAGCCTACTTGCGCAACACGATCGACTTTCTGCAGTTCCAGGACGTGTTTTCCGGCCTGGTGAAGGCCGCCGTGTTCGGGTTCCTGATCACCCTGATGGGCTGCTATCACGGCTACACCTCGAAAGGCGGCGCCCAAGGGGTCGGCATGGCGACGACCAATGCCGTGGTCTCGGCATCGATCCTTATCTTCACCTTCAACTACTTCATCACCGAAGCGTTCTTCGCCCGATGAGCGTCCCCTCCAAGATCTCCTTGCGCGACGTCGCCAAGTCCTTCGGACCCAAGAAGGTCCTGCAGGGCATCGACCTCGACGTGGCGCCGGGCGAATCGATGGTGGTGATCGGAGGCTCCGGTACCGGCAAATCGGTGCTCCTGAAGTGCATTCTCGGCTTGATGGCGCCGGACCGCGGCTCGATCTGCGTCGATGGCGAGGAAACGGTCGCGTTCAACGACCGCAGCCGGGCGCGCGTCATGCGCAAGTTCGGCATGCTGTTTCAGGGCGGTGCCCTGTTCGATTCGCTGCGCGTCTGGGAGAATGTCGCCTTCGGCCCGATCCAGAGCGACGGCATGAAGGCCGAGGAGGCCCGCGAGGTCGCTGTCGCCAAGCTGGGCGCGGTGGGTCTCGGACCCGAGATCGGCGAACTGTTCCCCTCCGAGCTTTCCGGCGGCATGCAGAAGCGCGTGGCGCTGGCCCGTGCCATCGCCCGCGAACCCGAGATCATCTTCTTCGACGAACCGACCACCGGTCTCGACCCGATCATGGCCGACGTCATCAACGACCTGATCGTGAAGTGCGTGAGCGATCTCGGCGCCACGGCCGTCTCGATCACCCACGACATGGCGAGCGCCCGCAAGATCGGCCATCGCATCGGCATGCTCTACGAGGGCCGGCTGATCTGGCAGGGCCCGGTCGCCGACATCGATCACTCCGGCAACGCCCACGTCGACCAGTTCATCCATGGTCGTGCCGAGGGGCCGATCCGCATGCAGGTCCGGAAACTCTAGTCATGGCTCGCGCCTTCAAGCGCTTCGTCTGCCAGTCGTGCGGCTCCGTCACCACCAAGTGGAACGGCCGTTGCGAATCCTGCGGCGAATGGAACACCATCGTCGAGGAATCGGCGCCCGCGCCGGGCCCGGCCGGTGGCGGCCTGGCGCGCGGCGGCAAAGGCCGTCTCCTCGAATTCGCCGGCCTCACGGGCACGACACCGCAACCGCCGCGCTACAAGAGCGGCATCGCCGAATTCGATCGGGTGTGCGGCGGCGGCCTCGTCGTGGGCTCGGCACTGCTGATCGGCGGCGATCCCGGCATCGGCAAGTCGACGCTGCTGCTGCAGGTCGCAGCCGCACTCGCCCGCCAGAACACATCCTGCGCCTATATCTCGGGCGAAGAGGCGCTCGACCAGGTCCGCCTGCGCGCCGAGCGCCTGGGTCTCGGCGACGCACCGGTGCAGCTCACTGCCGCGACCTCGGTGCGCGATATTGTGGCGACGCTGGAGCGGCCAGATGCCCCCAAGGTCGCGGTGATCGATTCGATCCAGACCATGTGGCTCGACACGGTCGACAGCACGCCCGGCACGGTCACACAGGTGCGTGCCTCCTCGCAGGCGCTGGTCGAACTCGCCAAGCGCCGCGGCATCGCCGTGCTGCTGGTGGGCCACGTCACCAAGGACGGCGCCATCGCCGGGCCTCGTGTACTCGAGCATATGGTCGACACGGTGCTCTATTTCGAAGGCGAGCGCGGCCATCAGTTCCGCATCCTGCGCACGGTCAAGAACCGGTTCGGCCCGACCGACGAGATCGGCGTGTTCGAGATGTCAGACCGTGGCCTCTCCGACGTCGCCAATCCGTCGGCGCTGTTCCTGGGCGAGCGCCGCGGCAACGTCTCGGGCGCCTGCGTCTTCGCCGGTATCGAGGGCACACGGCCGCTGCTGGTCGAGATCCAGGCGCTGGTGTCGCCCTCTTCCTTCGGCACGCCACGCCACGCCGTGGTCGGCTGGGATTCCAACCGGCTCGCCATGGTGCTGGCCGTGCTCGAGGCACGTTGCGGCGTCGCCATCGGCGCCAACGATGTCTATCTCAATGTCGCGGGCGGCCTGAAGATCGGCGAACCGGCCGCCGACCTCGCCGTGGCCGCCGCCGTCGTCTCCTCGCTGGCCGACGAGCCGGTGCCACCGGAAATGGTGGTGTTCGGCGAGATCGGCCTCGGCGGCGAAGTCCGTCCGGTAGGGCAGCGCGAGGCGCGGCTGCGCGAGGCGGCCAAGCTCGGCTTCCGCAGCGCCCTGGTGCCGCGCGGCCGGCCC
>CANJHI010000235.1 GCA_947474005.1 Alphaproteobacteria bacterium
GCCACCAGCGCCGACTTGCCGACGCCATGGCCCGACGCCACCGCCACGCGCAGCGGCGAGCGGCCGGCGACGAGATCGTCGCGCAGGCCGGCGAGGAGTTCGGTTTGCCAGGGCTCGGGGCCTTCATGGTGGGCGAGCGGCGTGCCCGCCCGGCCCCAGGTGAAAGCCCACTGGACGAAGCCCAGCGGGTCCTTGCGAAAACGCCGCGCAATGGCGATGGCCTGCTCCTCGGCTTCGGCCTGAGCGTTGATTTGATCGAGCATGTGAATTTCCTCATGGCTGGGAGCGTGCGACTCCAGTCGCGCTCATGAGCGGCACTGGAGTGCCGCGCCCCCAGCAAAGAATTATGAATTCTTGAGCTTCGCTGCTTCGCGCAGCCCGGCCTCGTATTTCGCGACACGCTCGTCGGCCTCGTCGAGGCGGGCGGCGAGATCGACCGGCGCGCCGCCGATCGCCTGCGGACGCCGGGGTCCGTAGGTCTCGGGCTCGTGCGACTTCAGCAGCGACCACAGCAGGCGGTTGTCGAAGTGCCTCACCTTGCCGATCTTCGCGCCGCCGTAGAACACCGGCCGTTTGACGCCGACGACGGCGCGGCGAAAGACCTCATCACGCACTTTAGACACGCCCAGCTCCTGCGCCTCGGCCCAGCGTTTGGCGAAGGCCGGGTCGGAGCGCTTGCGGCGGTAGAGCACGGTGCGCGACAGGCTGGTGCGATCGGCGGCGAAGGCCACCGAGCCGGAGGCGGCGAACAGACGGAAGAATTCAGCGACGGCGCGCGGCGGCAGCGCCGCATGACTGCGGAGAGTTTTGGACATCGATTTTCCTGGGGTTTTTCTGGGGGTTTTAGGCACAAAAAAGCCCGCTCGGAGGCCCCTTGATTACAAGAGGTGGAGCGGGCCGGGGGCGGCTCAGGGAGCGCCCAGTGTAGGGTTTTTCTTAGCAGAATCCTGTCGAACCTGCAAGTTTTTGTCGAAGAAAAATGAAGGGGCCGCGAATTGCTAGCAAAGTGCAAGCACAAGCCAGTCCGTGCCTACCATCCCTACCGCTCCGCATCGTCATGCGATTTCGCGGCACGAACACGGGCTCCCCGCGAATTCCCTTCGCCAGACCGAGGTGTTAACCAATCCGACGTAACCCTGAGCAACCGACTCTTGCGGGAGGAAGCGATGGCCGCCCAATTCGACCTGATCGTGCGCAACGGCACCGTGCTCGACGGCACCGGCGGCGAACCGCGTGAAGCAGACGTGGCGGTGCAGGACGGGCGGATCGCCGCCGTCGGCAGGATCGCCGGCGCCGGCCGCGAGGAAATCGACGCCAAAGGCCTCGCGGTGACGCCGGGCTTCGTCGACATCCACACGCACTATGACGGGCAGGTCACCTGGGACGATCGCTTCACGCCCTCCTCCGGCCATGGCGTGACCACGGTGCTGATGGGCAATTGCGGCGTCGGCTTCGCGCCCTGCCGGCCGCAGGACCGCGACACGCTGATCAAGGTCATGGAAGGCGTCGAAGACATCCCCGAGCTGGTGATGCGCGAGGGCGTGCCGTGGAACTGGCAGAGCTTCCCCGACTATCTCGACGCGCTGGCCGCGCGGCGCTGCGACATCGACTTCGCGACGCAGGTGCCGCACGCGCCGGTGCGCGTCTTCGTGATGGGCCAGCGCGGCGTCGAGCGCGAGCCCGCGACGGCCGAGGACATGGCGGCGATGAGCGCGCTCGTCGAGGAGGGCGTGAACGCCGGCGCGCTCGGCTTCTCGACCTCGCGCTCGCTGTTCCATCGCACCTCCGAGGGCGTGCTGACCCCCACCATTACGGCGGCCGAGGAGGAACTGACGGCGATCGCCCGCGGCCTGCGCCGCGCGGGCAAGGGCGTGATCCAGCTCCTCGACGACTTCGCCGACACGACGACCGAGGGTTCTACGGAGTTCGCCATGCTGCGCCGGCTGGTCGAGGCGTCGGGCCGGCCGCTCTCCTTCACCCTGCTCGACATCTCGATCTATCCCAACCGCTGGCAGACGCTGTTGCGCGAGGTCGATCGCGCCAACCGCGACGGGCTGCCGATCCGCGGCCAGGTCGCGGCGCGGCCGGTGGCGCTGCTCTACGGGCTGGAACTGTCGTTCCATCCGTTCTCGACCTGCCCGAGCTATCGCGAGGTCGAGGGGCTCGCGTTGCCCGAGAAGTTGGCGCGGCTGCGCGATCCCGCGATGAAGGCTCGTCTGCTGGACGAGCCGCCGGCCTATCGTAACCCGCAGATGCTGGCCTTCATGCGCAGCGTCGGGAACATGTTCGTGCTGGGCGATCCGCCGGATTACACGCCGCCGGCCGACCAGCGGCTCGACGCGCGGGCGGCGGCGCTCGGCATCACGCCGCTCGAACTCGCCTACGATCTGCTGGTCCAGGGCGACGGCCGCACCATCCTGTTCCATCCCGGCGCCAACTACACCGACTGCTCCGACGCCAACATGGGCGCCATGCTGCGCGATCCCCACACGGTGATCGCGCTGGGCGACGGCGGCGCGCATTACGGCCTGATCTGCGACGCGAGCTATACGACGCATGCGCTGACCTATTGGATGCGCGATCGTCCGGGCGAGCGCTGGCCGCTGCCGTGGGCGATCCAGCAGCTCACCGACGTGCCGGCACGCGCGGTGGGGCTTGGCGACCGCGGCCGCCTTGTTCCGGGCTACAAGGCCGACATCAACGTGATCGACCTCGACCGGCTAAAAGTCTCGGCGCCGCATCCGGTGCACAATCTGCCGGGCGGCGGGCGGCGGCTGGAGCAGAAGGCCGAGGGCTATCGCGCCACGGTCGTGGGCGGCGCGGTGACGTATCGCGACGGCCAGTTCACCGGCGCGCTGCCGGGCCGGCTGGTGCGCGGGGCGCGGTCTCAGTAGCCCGTCGTCTCAGTAGATCGTCGCCTTGAGATGCTGCGGATAGTTGCGATCGTAGCTCTCGGCGTCGAAACCTTCCTGCAGCGCCTTCATCATCATGCCGCTGCTGGGCAGGCGGCCCGCCTCGACATGAAGGCCGGGGTCCCACAGCCGGGAACGGACGAGCGCCTTGGGGCACTGCGTATAAACGCGCTCCGCCGCGATCACGATGACGCTGCGCGGCACCTTGCCCTCCATGGTGAAGGAGGCGCAGAGGTCGGGATCGACGCTGATCCGCGCCCGACCGTTGATGCGCAGCGTCCGGCCTTCGCCGGGGATCAGGAACAGGAGCGCGATGCGCGGGTCGCGCACCAGGTTGCGCAGCGTGTCGATGCGGTTGTTGCCGCGCCGGTCCGGCAGCATGACGGTGTGGGCGTCGACCACGCGCACGAACCCCGCCGGATCGCCGCGCGGCGTGCAATCCAGCCCCTCGGGGCCCGATGTCGCCAGGACGACGAAGGGCGAAGCCTCGATGAAGCGGCGGTAGTGCTCGGAGATGTGCTCGATCTCCTTGAATACGGCGGGCCCGGCGGGCTGGCCATACAGCGCCTCGAGCTCGGCTTCGGAGGTGACGTACTGCGACATGCTTTCCTCTCTTCGGGCTCAAGCACCCTATCAGCTTCCGCCGGCAGTTTCGCCTTCAACCCTTCGCGCGCGGCCGGACGGCAATCAACGGCATCGCCAGCAGCGAAAGTGCGGCCACGATCGCCAGCATCGCCCAGGCCTCGTTGATCGCCTGCACCAAGGCGGCGCGTTCGACCAGCGGGCGCACCAACTCGATCACGGCGGCATCGACGATGCGCGAAGGTGCGCTCGCCACGGTCTCCTCCGGCAGGTCGAGCAGCGGCGCCACGCTGAGGTCGCCACGTTTCAGGCGCGCGGCCAGCGCCTCGCCGATGACGGGGGCTCTGCCAAACAGGATGGTGTCGATCAGGGCGAGACCGATGGCGCCGCCCAGGTTGCGCATCAGATTGAAGAGGCCGCTGGCGTCGGCGACGCGGTCGGCGGCGAAATGGCCGAGCGCCAGCCGCGTCGGCGGCAGCAGGCAGAACATGATGGCGACGCCGCGCAGGATCTGCGGCGCCAGCATCTCGTCGAAGTCGGTCTCGCGCGTCTGGAAGGCGCTCCAGCCGAGACCCAGCGCAAACAGCGCGAAGCCGCCCGCCATCAGCAGGCGGCCGTCGACACGGCGTTCGAGCTCTACGGCGATTGGCGCGGTCAGGAGCTGGGCGAGGCCGGTCACCAGCATGATGGTGCCGATTTCCAAGGGCCCGTGCTCGCGTACGAAGCCCAGGAACACCGGCATCAAATAGACCGAGCCGTAGAGGCCGATGCCGAGCGTGAAACTCAGCAGGCAGCCGATGGCGAAGTTGCGGTCGAGCAGCGCCCGGAGCTCGACCACCGGATGGCGGCGGCCGAGGCTGCGGCGCACGAAGCCCGCGCCGCAGAGCAGGCAGATCGCGAACAGGCCCAGCACCTGCAGCGAAGCCCAGCCGTGCTTGGGCGCATCTTTCAGGCCGATCTCGAGGGCCGCGAGCGAAGCCGCCATCAGCAGCAGGCCCAGGAGGTCGACGGCGCGGGCGTGACTATATTCGCCCGCCTCGCGCGGCAGGCAGCGCGCCGCCACCGCGACGGCGGCGATGCCGGGGCCGACGTTGACCAGAAACAACCAGTGCCAGGAGAAGGTCTGGGTGATCCAGCCGCCGACCAGCGGGCCGACGGTGGGCGCCAGCACCGCCATCACGCCGCCCAGCGTCGTGGCGAGGCCCTGCTGGCGGACGGGAAAGAGAAGGAACACCGCGGAGAACACCGACGGGATCAGCACGCCGCCGGCGAAACCCTGCACCACACGAGCCACGATCAGGCTCTCGAAGCCGCCGCTCACCGCACAGGCGATCGACGCCACCGTGAACAGCGCGAGGGCCGAGGCAAACAGCACGCGCAGGCTCAGCACGCGCGTCAGCAGGCCGGTGAGCGGGATGGCGATGACCTCGGCGATCAAGTAGGCGGTCTGGATCCAGCTCATGCGGTCGGGCGGAATGGCCAGCGCGTTGCTGATGTTGGGCAGCGACGTGACGACGATCTGGATGTCGAGCACGGCCATGAACATGCCGAGCGTCATGGCGCCAAAACCCAGCCAGACGGCGCGGCCGGCGGCTGGTCGTTCTTCGTTCACGGGCGCCCGTTCATGAGCGCAACGCAGCCGCTTCGGTCCTGATCCTGATCCACATCACCGCGGCATTGAGGGCGGAGAAGACCAGCGCATACCAGATCAGGCCGAAGGCCAGCGGCAGGGTAGCGATCTCGCCCGCCACCACCCAGTAGTTGGGATGGTTGGTGAAGCGGTAGGGGCCGTGTGTCACCAGCGGCGCCCCGGGCAGGACGATGATGCGCGTCGTCCAGCGCCGGCCCAGGCTCGCGATCACCCAGGCGCGGCCGAGCTGCAGGACGGCGAAGAGGCCGAGCCAGAGCCAGTCGATACCTGCGATCATCGTGGGGCCGCGGGCGAGGACGAGGAACCAGAGCCCGGTGAGCCAGGCCACGTGCAGCGCCGCGATCAGCGGATAGTGGCCGGCACCGACCTCGTGAGCGCCCTCCGCCATCAGCCGCGCCGTGTTGCGCCGCGCCAGCACGAGTTCGCCCAGGCGCTGGAGCGAGACGAGGCCGAGGACAATGACCGGGACCAGTTCAGCCAAGCTCATGGGAACAGGCTAATGCGGTCAGGCGGCCTGCGCCAGCGAGAGGCAACTGCAGGTGAAGCCCGGGCCCAGCGCCGTGAGCACGGTGCGCTTCGGCAGAGGCGACCCCGGTGGGCCAGCCTTCGCCAGGCGTTCGAGCACGAACAGCACGGTCGGCGCCGACATGTTGCCGTACTGGCGCAGCACGTCGCGCTCGTGGTCGAGCGTGCCCTGGTCGAGGCGCAGCGTCGTTTCGAGTGCGGTGATCACCTTGGCGCCGCCGGGATGGCAGGCAAAGCGGTCGACCGCGGCGCGGTCGACGCCGATGCGCGCCAGGATACCGTCGACGGCGGGCCCGACCTGCTGCTCGGCGAAGGGCGGGATGGAGCGGTCGAAGACGACGCCGAGGCCGGTCGGATCGACGGTCCAGCCCATGATGTCAAGCGTGTCAGGCCACAGATGTTCGCCCGCGCCTTCGATGCGGGCGAGGCCCGTCTCGCCGGTGCGCACGACGCAGGCCGCGGCGCCATCGCCGAACAGGGCGGTCGCCACCATGTTGGCGGCGGTGAGCTGGTCCATGCGGAAGGCTGCGGTGCAGATTTCGATGGCGACCAGCAGCACGGTCGAGCCCGGCCGCGCCGCGGCGAGGCGCCCGGCGAGCGCGAGTCCCGAGACGCCGCCGGCACAGCCCAGGCCGAAGACGGGCACGCGCTCGACATCGGTGCGGAAGCCCATGCGCCCGGCGACCCGCGCCTCCAGGCTGGGCGTGGCGATGCCGGTCGAGGAGATGGTGACGATGGTGTCGACGTCCGAGGCGTTGCAACCCGCGGCCGCCAGCGCGCGCGAGGCGGCGTCGACGAAGAGCTCCTGCGCGCCCGCGAGATAGGCCGCATTGCGCTGGGGCCAGTCGAGATCGGTGAGGTACCAGTCGAGCGGCTTCACCGTGTAGCGGGACTCGATTCCGGCGGTGGTGAAGACCGGCGCCATGCGCTCGAAGGCGGCGTAGCGATGGGCGAACATGCCGCGTGCCGCGGCCTCGGCGTCGGCCTGCAGCATCCGGTGCGGCGGCACCGCGTGGGCGACCGAGAGCAGCGCGGGACAGGAAACTGTTTCGGTCAAGATCACTGCTGTCCGGCAATTTTGCCGAGGGTGTAGGGTATCGCACTGATAAAGAAGGAGAAAACGGATTTTAGGGGTGTCACCGACTTGAATGCCGATTTGAGAAACTGGGTTTTTTCGGCCTCGGGGTTTCTCAATGTTCACCGGC
>CANJHI010000236.1 GCA_947474005.1 Alphaproteobacteria bacterium
ATAATTGCCGTCGAGCTCGAGGCGATTGAAGAACTGCTGGCTGAATTCCGTCGCGTTGGGATCTTCCTGGGCGACCTGGTCGAACTTGACCTGGGTGTCGATGTAGCGGCTGAACCAGGTGAGGTTGGTGCGGTCGTCGATTGCGATACTCATACAGCTGCCGATTGACCCCCTGGCAAGCGAGCTCGGGGGTGGCACGGCATTCCCTTTTACCCTCCGATTAAGGAGGACCGTCGATGCCTCATCGCTACGCGACTGAATGCATTGCGTCAAGATTGCGGCGGGCACTCCTCGGTGACTATCTCCGCGGGTGCGTCACGCGGCGCTGCCGCGCCCGGACGCCTTTTGTGGCGATGACATCGCATCGGTCCTCAAATCGGCAGCATATGCCGGCCGCGCTTGCGCCGGCCTCTCTTGTCGCGCGGAGTCGAGGGAGACTCCCGGGAGTGCGCGAACCTTTCGGGCTCGGTCGTGCTGGATGATTTTTGCTGCGCGCACCGATGGCCCGCGTCGGTGAGTTGCACCCCGGACGGGCCGTCGCGGACCAGACCCAGCAATTCGAGCCGGGTGCGATGACTGGAAGTGAGGGGCGGCTGTCCGCCGCTGGCCAGTGCTTGCAGGATCTGCAGTTCGTTCAATGATACACGCGGAGATTCCATGGACATAAGAGAAGGAACGCATCACCCGGGATCACGTTGCTGGAAGGATTGGCAGTGCGCTCTCTGCGCTCTCTTCTGTGCGCCGAACGCGGCGGGATCCGGAAAAGCGGGGTTTTGGTGCCGCTACGGCCCCACGGCGCGGCGGCCCGCCAGTACGGCGGCCTGGCCTTGCGCCGCCGGCACTTCCAGCACTGCGCAGCGGCTGCCCATCAGCCCAGGGCGGAACGCCACCTCGACGAAGTGGATTTCGCCCGACCCGACGTTCACAGCCATGTCGGCGCCGCCGTCGGTGCCCGTGCATTTGACGTCGATCGAGGCCGGCGCGCCCTCGAGCCACACCCAGGTATCCGGCGCGAGCTCAGTCTGGAGCGCGCCGGCGATGGTGACGGGGATCGCCACGGGCGCGCCCATCAGGCCGCGGCGATAGACATAGAGCGATCCCTTGTCGGACGGCGGCGGCGCGAACTGCTTGCCCCTGGCGTCCTCCTGCGCCGTCTCCAACCGCACGCTGGCGCAGCCGGCAAGGATGAGAAGAGGTGCCAGCGCCAGCAGCGCGGCGCGGGACGACAATCGGGTCCGAAACGGAGTCACGGGCAGCCTCCTCGGTGGATTGGGAAGGCATTGGGCGCGGCCGGAGTGTCGCATTGCCGGTTATTTGACGGCGGATCGGCGGCACTCAATCGGTCACCGCTGGCTCAACGCTCGGGCTACTGCGGCGGCGGTTGCGGAAAATCCCGGTCCCATTGCTCGGCGCCGCTTCGCGTGGCGTCGTAGACGGCGCCGCCGATCGCCTCGCCGACCGCGGTATGGAGGCCGGCGAAGGCGAGAGGCTCGCCCCGACACGGAGAGGCCACGACGATGCAGTCCGTCCCGGTCCCGGTGACGGTCGTCCCTCGCGCGGCGCGCCACGAATCGACAATGGCGGCTGTCCTCGCCTCGGCGACGATGGACAGCGCTTCGACCAGGGCGCCGTCGCTGAGCGGCACCGAAACATGCACCAGTGTGTTGATGGTACCGGCGTGTGGTGGCCCGTACGCCTTGCGGGATCCCACCCGCTCGCCGTTCGAGAGGCCGACCGTGGTCAGGCAGGCGGCCGCGACTCCTTCGACGCGCCGCAGACAGAGATGATGCCGGCGGATGTCGCGCGAGGTCATGAAGGCCAGCGCGTGCGGAAGCCCCGACTCGGCCAGTCGCGCTTTCAGAAATGCACGCGGGTCGGTCGAGGGCCCGAGATCGCTGTTGCGAACTTCTACCCAGACGACATCGGAAACGACCGCAAAGCCGGGATGAAGCAGGGACCAGCCCAGCGTGCGTTGAGGCACGGCAAAGCGGGCCGTCAGAAACGGCGGCGCGCACTCCAGGGCGAAAGGCATGTCGAGGGGATCTCTCCGTGCCTCGAGCGCAGTGTCCGGTCGCATTTGTCTCTTTTCAGGTTGGACAGCCGGGAACGCAGTCCTACAAGCAGGGACGGCCGACGGGCAATTGGCTGGGCGCCGTATTTCCATTTGGTCTCTCAGAGGGGTCCCGGGCGATGATTCTGGTCGGGCAATACGATTCGCCCAATGTGCGCCGGGTCGCAGTGACGCTGGGCGTCCTGGGCTTCGCCTTCGAGCACGACGCGCGGTCGGTGTTCGGCGATTTCGACTCGATGCGGACCGTCAATCCGCTCGGCCGCATCCCCTCGCTGATCCTGGCGGATGGCACGACGCTGATCGATTCGGCGGCGATCCTCGATTGGCTCGATCAGGAGGTCGGCCCGGCGCGCGCGTTGCTGCCGCCGGGCGGGGCCTCGCGACAACAGGCGCTGCAGCGCCTGGCGCTCGCATCAGGCGTGATCGACAAGATCATGGCGTCCGCCTACGAGCGGCTGGTCCGGCCGGAGCCCTATCGCTGGCCCGAGTGGATTGCTCGCTGCCGGACCCAGGCGGAGGGCGGCATTGCAGCGCTGGAAGCCCAGTCCTGGCCGGCCGATGCCAACCTCGATCAGGCCCCGCTCGACCAGGCCTGCATCACCACCACCTGCATGATCCGCTACATCGGCCAGGCCGATCCGGACCTGCTGCCGTCCGGCCGGTATCCGTCTCTCGAGGCTCTGTCGCAGCGGTGCGAGGCGCATCAGGCATTTCGGGCGACCTGGCCCGCTGACTACGCGATGCCGTCGAAAGGCTAGGCGGCGCCACGGGGCGTCGGCCGGCGCGCTCCATCAATCCACATGCCGTTGTTGACGATGGTTGGGGCCGCTGGTCTTGTTCGCTTCCAACACAAACTGCGATGAAGCCCTTGCACCTGCTTTACGTCATAGCGCTCATCGCCTGCACGCTCGGTCTCACGACGCCAGCGACTGCCGGGCCGTATGAAGAGGCAAGGGTAGCGTTCGATCGGGGCGATTACGGAACGGCTGTAAGCCTGTTCCTCCCGCTCGCGAAGGAGGGCAATGGTCGCGCCCAAACGCTTCTCGGTTATCTGTACAGCACCGGCAACGGCACGGCTCAAGACGATATGGAAGCCGTGAAATGGTATCAGCTGGCTGCCGCCCAGGGATATCCAGGCGCGCAGTTCGGTCTTGGCGTCATGTACCGCAGCGGGCAGGGCGTGGCGCAGGATCACGAAGAAGAAGTGAAATGGTATCGCCTGGCAGGACGTCAGGGAAACATCGACGCCCAGTTGCAACTGGGACTGATCTACGCGAACGCCTATGGCGGCGTCGGCAAGGACGATCGCGAGGCGATCAAGTGGTACCGCCTTGCAGCCGATCAAGGCAGTGCCGAAGCGCAGAATAATCTGGGCTCCCTGTATCACTCTGGCCGGGGCGTGACGCGGAACCCGAAGGAAGCTCGCGACTGGTATCGCCGGGCCGCCGACAAGGGACTTGCCGCCGCACAATACAATCTTGGTTTGCTCTACGAAGAGGGCGACGGTGTCGCCGCGGATAACAAGGAGGCCGCGCGTTGGTACCGGGCGGCCGCCGAGCAAGCCATGGCATCCGCCCAATATCGTCTTGGTCTATTGTATGAAGCGGGCGACGGCGTGGCGAAAGACTGCAGTGAAGCGATCAAGTGGTACCGTCGTTCTGCCGATCTGGGACTGGCGAAAGCGCAGACCAGGATGGGTCAGGTGCATCGTTATGGCTGCGGCGGCACGCGAAATTCCAAGGAAGCGCTCAAGTGGTATCAGCTTGCCGCGACGCAGGGAGAGAGCCGGGCTCAATTTGAACTCGGCGAGATGTACTATACCGGCGACGGCGTTGCTCGAAATTGCGAGGTCGCCCAGAAATACGTCAGCCTGTCCTTGGTTGGCGGCAGGGCGAACGTCAGTCTGGAGGATATCCATAAACTGCGAGACAAGGTGCTTGGCTGTGTGAAGTCGGAGTCCAGGAGGTGAGATCACCTCCCGGCAGCGCCCGGCCGGTGTGCCGCCTTGATCCATCGCCGCGCCGGCTCGATGGCCTGGAACAGCCGCATCGGACGCTTCGCCGCCGCCAGGAAGCCGAGCAACCGCATCACCCCTTCGGGATTGGATTTCGGCATGACCACGGCCAGCGCACCGACCTCGCCGGCTGAGTCGGCTTCGCGGAAACGCAAACCGAGCGCCATGACATCGTCTGCAGGCAGGGCGGCCTGGGCGTTCCGCAAATCCACCAGCTTGCGCCAGCCTGTGGCATTCGATCGTTCGATCTCGGAGAGGTAGGCCTCGATCTCCGGCCGCGTCACCTCGCCCTCTATGGTGAGGGTGACGAAATGCTGGGATGGATCCAGCGTCCAGTGCAACGGCATCCGTCAAACTAGGTCGCCGTTGGCGCCGCGTATATGCGACCTTGGAAGCACGCCGAACATAGAGGTGATCAGCACCGAGGGGCGGTGCGGGTGCGAAAGCCGTCGTAGTACTGGCTTCCACAGGCGACCTGCTGCTGAACGACGTCGTCACGATTGCCGTTCTGGCCGCGGTTCGTCACGGACACAGTGGTATAGCGACGGCCGTCACCCTGGTAATATCCGCCTTGATTGCCCTGCTGAGGACGGTAGCCGCTGTTGTTGTAGTTCGGGTTGGTGTAGCCCGGTGCCGGCTGATAGTAGGCCGGCTGATAGTAGGCCGGCTGATTGTAGGCGGGCTGATTGTAGCCTTGCGGTGCGGCGGAGCCGTCGTCCAGGCACCCCGCCCCGGTGATGCCGATGCCCACGATGAGCATCGGTTTCAGAAAGAGCCTTAACATCTCATTCCTCCAAAAAAGGTACTCCGGCAACGATCTGGGGGGCGAACAGGTTCCCGTCTGCCGCCTCGAGATCTCGAGTGCTCGGCGCCGATTTTGGGTTCGCGATGGCACGCGCTTCTGACAGACTTGCTGACCATGAACTTCGCCATTTTCGTTCCCGGCCATAGCATCGTCCGAATGCCCGATGGCTCTTTCCGGCCTTCGGGGCTGTATCAGGACATTGTGTACCCGATCCCCGGCAAGTCGTTTCCCTTTCGGAGAACCGGTATCTGGAACCCGGAGCCAGACCCGGACGCCGGGACGGCCTACCTGGGGGGCGGCGAAGTTGTGGTCGATGCATCGGTTGCCCTCTACCGGCAACTTGCCCAGCCGGGTAACGCGGTTGCGCTCCACATGCTCGGAGGCCGCGCGGACTACCTCGAGACGGCCGCACCCGGGATGCCCGACATCGACGAGGCAATCGTCATGAAGGCGATGGCGCAAAGATCGCTCGATGGTGCTTCCATCGGCACGTTTCGCCGTACCCGTACGACCGAAGATGACATCGGCGCAGTCCTCAAGGAGGTCCACGAGGTCAAACCCGATCGTGCCTTTGTCGTCATGATGACGTTCCGGATAGCACGGGCCGACGCGATCGCTCAGAAGCTCGTCATGGAGCAGCCCGCCCTCGAAGCGGCGATGGCGTCGACGGTATTTTGCCCTGCCGAACAGCATGTGCCGCGACCCGGAGAATACGTGCGCATGATGTCTTCTGCCGCTTACGCTCGCACAGTGGCGAACGAGCGGTTCGGCATTCGCAGGATGCTGCTGGGAGAGCGCGCGACCACCGGCGGGCAAACGTAGGAGCAATGTCCGGGAGCGCCGCGAGGCGCCCGGCGGCATCAGGAGGCGGATATGCTGGAAACACACGAAGGCGGATGTCATTGCGGCCGTGTGCGGTTTCGGGCCGCGGTCGACCTCGAACGCCTGTCCCATTGCAGCTGCTCGATCTGCACCAAGAAGGGGATCCTGCTGCTCAGCACCGACCTGGCCGATTTCGAGCTGCTGCGGGGCAGGAGCGCGCTAAAAGCCTACACCTTTGGCACCGGCGTCGCGCAGCACACCTTCTGCTCCCATTGCGGTATGCACGCCTTCTACATCCCGCGCTCGCAGCCGCACCGCGTCACCGTCAACGCCCGTTGCCTGGACGACATTGACGCGGCGCGCCTGAAGCCCAAGCGGTTTTTCGACGGCCGCCACTGGGAGGATGCGCAAAGCCGCCGGATCGCGGAGACGGGCCAGGCGCCGCCGCCCGGTGCGCATGGCGCGAAGACACTGCAGGCGATACTGGACCGCGCGTCGGAATAGGAGTCGCGTGCGACTCTTGACCCCGGGCTCGATCCGGGCAGGCTGGCAAAAAAGTGGAAACGCCAGTTATGACCGCCGCGACCCGCGCCAACACCCTGCCGATCCTGATCGCCGCCTCGGTGATGATGAGCCTGGCGATGGGCATGCGTCAGTGCCTGGGGCTTTTCCTGCCGCCGATGACGCAGGCGCTTTCCATGTCGGCATCGGATTTCACCTTCGCGATCGCGGTCCAGAACATCGTCTGGGGCCTGGCGCAGGCGCCGCTGGGCGCGGTGGCCGATCGCTGGGGGCTGCGTCCGGTCATGGTGCTGGGGGCGGCCGCCTATGTCGCCGCGATGGCGGTGATGGCGAGCGCCACGGGCCTCTCGACGTTCATCCTGGCGCAGAGCCTGATCGGCATCGGCATCGCCTGCACGGGATCGTCGCTGGCGATGACGGCGGCCGCGCGGGCCGCCTCGCCCGAGCGCCGCAGCATGATCCTGGGCATCGTCGGCGCCTTCTCCTCGGTCGGCACGCTGGTGATCGCGCCCGCCCTGCAGGGGCTGCTGGGCGTGTGGGACTGGCGATGGGGCGCGCTGCTGTTCGTGCTGCTGGCGGCCGCGATGGTGCCGGCGGCGCTCGTCACCGGCCGGGTCGACCGCCTG
>CANJHI010000237.1 GCA_947474005.1 Alphaproteobacteria bacterium
CTCGGTATCATCATTCACATCGTTGGTTTCGATTTGGTTCATGCTCGACTTCATCATGAATGCCTCCGGTTGGACAAATCGGTGTCCAAAAAATCCGGGGGCAGCTCAAGGCCAAAAGCGCACATCGAAATGATTGCCATAGTCGCAAGCCGTCGGGCCATGATCGCTCCCCTCTTTTTTCTCGTATCGGTAGTATAGGGAGCTGCTCGAAACAGCGTCAAAAGCGTTGTGCATACGCCAATCCGCCACCCTTGCCGGTCCCCGCGAATCGCGGTACCACGCGCCGCCTTCACGAATCGGGAGTTTTTCGCATGGCTCGCAAGAAGATCGCGCTGATCGGCGCCGGACAGATTGGCGGCACGCTCGCGTTGCTCGCCGGTCAGAAGGAACTGGGCGACATCGTCCTGTTCGACGTTCCCGCCGCCGAGGGCACTGCCAAGGGCAAGGCGCTTGACATCGCCCAGCTCAGCCCGGTCGAGGGCTTCGACGCGAAATACAGCGGCACTTCCGACTACAAGGACATCGAGGGCGCCGACGTCGTGATCGTCACCGCGGGCGTCCCGCGCAAGCCCGGCATGACCCGTGATGACCTGGTCGGCATCAACGCCAAGGTCATCGACTCGGTCGGCAAGGGCATCAAGCAGCACGCCCCCGACGCCTTCGTCATCGTCATCACCAATCCGCTCGACGCCATGGTCGGCCTGATGCAGGAAGTGACCGGTTTCCCGCCGGCCCGCGTCGTCGGCATGGCGGGTGTGCTCGACAGCGCCCGCTTCCGCTCGTTCCTGGCCGAGGAGTTCAACGTCTCGGTCGAGGACGTCACTGCCTTCGTGCTGGGCGGCCACGGCGACACCATGGTGCCGCTGCTGCGCTACTCGACGGTCGGCGGCATTTCGCTGCACGATCTGGTCGACATGGGCTGGACCACCAAGGAGCGGCTCGAGCAGATCGTCCAGCGCACGCGCGACGGCGGCGCCGAGATCGTGGCGCACCTCAAGACCGGCTCGGCCTTCTATGCCCCGGCGGCGTCAGCCATCGCCATGGCGGAGTCCTACCTCAAGGACAAGAAGCGCATGATCCCCTGCGCCGCTATGCTGAACGGCGAATACGGTGTGAAGGGGCTCTACATCGGCGTGCCGGTCGTGATCGGCGCCAAGGGCGTCGAGCGCATCGTCGAGGTCGAGTTCAACGCCGAGGAAAAGGCGATGTTCGACAAGTCGGTGGCCGCCGTCCGGTCGCTGATCGACGCCACCAACAAGATCGTCGGCCGCGCCTGATCGGGGGTGGTCTCCGACTTTGGTCGAAGGACGCAAAAGGGTCATCAGTCCGTCGTTGCCAAGGTGCTGTGGCGTCCATAAAGTGCCGCAGTTACTGGTCAGTTGCGTTTTACAACCAACTCGTTGTGCACGCTTCTTGCACCGCAGTGCAGAGCGATAGGACTCCATGAATATCCACGAATATCAGGCCAAAGTGCTGCTGGCCAAGTTCGCCGTCCCCCTGCTCAAGGGCGGCGTCGCCTATACCAAGGACGAGGCCATGGACGTTGCCCGGAAGCTGGGCAGTCCGGTCACCGTCGTTAAATCGCAGATCCATGCCGGCGGACGGGGCAAGGGCCGGTTCAAGAACGATCCCGACGGCAAGGGCGGTGTGCGCCTCGCCAAGTCCATCGACGAGGTCGGCATCGACGCCGCCGCCATGCTTGGTCACGATCTGGTAACCAAGCAGACCGGGCCGGCCGGCAAGACGGTCAAGCGCCTCTACATCGAGCAAGGCTGCGACATCAAACGCGAGCTCTACCTCTCGATGCTGGTCGACCGGGCCGCGAGCCGGATCGCTGTCGTCGCCTCGACCGAGGGCGGCATGGACATCGAGACGGTGGCGCACGACACACCGGAGAAGATCGTCAAGCAGACGATCGACCCCGCCGCCGGCTTCCAGGGCTACCAGGGCCGCAAGATCGCCTTTGCGCTCGGCCTTTCCGGCAAGCAGGTCGGCGCCTTCGTGGCGCTGCTCGGCAATCTCTACCGGGCCTTCACCGAACTCGACTGCTCGCTGATCGAGATCAACCCGCTCGTGGTCACGGCGGCGGGCGACGTGATCGCGCTCGACGCCAAGATGACGTTCGACGACAACGCCCTCTACCGGCATGCCGAGCTGGAGGCGCTGCGCGACCTCGACGAGGAGGATCCGGCCGAGACCGAAGCCGGCAAGTACGCGCTGAACTACGTCAAGCTCGACGGCCAGATCGGCTGCATGGTGAACGGCGCGGGCCTCGCCATGGCCACCATGGACATCATCAAGCTCTATGGCTCGGCGCCGGCCAACTTCCTCGATGTCGGCGGTGGCGCCACCAAGGAACGCGTCACCGCGGCGTTCAAGATCATCCTCAAGGATTCCAACGTCGAGGGCATCCTGGTCAACATCTTCGGTGGCATCATGCGCTGCGACGTGATCGCCGAGGGCGTGGTCGCCGCGGCGCGCGAAGTGAACCTGCACGTGCCGTTGGTGGTGCGGCTGGAAGGCACCAACGTCGAGCTCGGCAAGAAGATCCTGAAAGAGTCGGGCCTGAAAATCACCTCGGCCGAGAACCTCGCCGACGCCGCCGAGAAGATCGTCAAGGCCGTCAAGGAGGCCAACTGATGGCCGTGTTGGTCGACAAGAACACCAAGGTGATCTGCCAGGGCTTCACCGGCTCGCAGGGCACCTTCCATTCCGAGCAGGCGATCGCCTACGGCACCAAGATGGTGGGTGGCGTGACGCCGGGCAAAGGCGGCACCACCCATCTCGACTTGCCGGTGTTCGATACCGTAGCCGAGGCGGTCGAAAAGACCGGCGCCACCGCGAGCGTCATCTATGTGCCCGCGCCCTATGCCGCCGACTCGATCCTGGAAGCCGTCGATGCGGAGATCCCGCTGGTGGTGTGCATCACCGAGGGCATCCCAGTGCTCGACATGGTCAAGGTCAAGAGGGCGCTCGCGGGCTCGAAATCGCGCCTGATAGGACCCAACTGTCCCGGTGTCATTACGCCCGGCGAGTGCAAGATCGGCATCATGCCGGGCCACATCCACAAGCGCGGCAAGATCGGCATCATCTCGCGCTCGGGCACGCTCACCTACGAAGCTGTGGCGCAGACCACGGCGGTGGGACTGGGCCAGACGACCTGCATCGGCATCGGTGGCGATCCGGTGAACGGCACCAACTTCGTCGAGTGTCTGGAGATGCTTCTGGCCGATCCCGAGACCCAGGGCATCGTCATGATCGGCGAGATCGGCGGCGACGCCGAGGTCAGGGGTGCGGAGTTCATCAGGGCCTCGAAGACCAAGAAGCCGGTCGTCGGCTTCATCGCCGGCCGCACCGCGCCTCCGGGGCGTCGCATGGGCCATGCCGGCGCGGTGATTTCGGGCGGCCATGATACGGCCGAATACAAGGTGGAATTCCTGCGTTCGGTCGGCATCAAGGTGGCGGATTCGCCCGCCGCGCTCGGCGAGGAAATGCTGAAGGCCATGAAGGGCTGATAAGCCGGACAGCCGCCTGGCCTCTGCCGGGTGGCCAGCATCGACAGGCCAAGGAGTACGGGCCATGAGAGCAGAACAGACGTCTTTCCTGTTCGGCGCCAATGCGCCATTCATCGAAGAGCTTTACGCCCGCTACCAGGGCGATCCGAATGCCGTCGACGGAGATTGGCGCACCTTCTTCGAGGCGCTGGCCGAGAACAAAGCCGACGTGCTGGCGGAAACCCGGGGCGCGAGCTGGGCGCCCAACGGTGCGCGCGTGATCGGCGCGGCCGACATCGAGGCACCCAGGACTCCCGCCAATCGCAATGTGAGGGGCGGCAATGGGGCCGCCGCCATGCCTCTCGCGGGCAAGACCGAAGCCGAGATCCGCGCTGCCGCCCACGACACGTCGCGCGCCTTCCTGTTGATCCGCTCCTACCGCATCCGCGGCCATCTCGAAGCCGACCTCGATCCGTTGGGCCTGATCCGGCGCGAACTGCATCGCGAGCTCGATCCCGCGACCTATGGCTTCGGCGAGGCCGACTGGGAACGTCCCATCCTGATCTTCGGCTCGCTGGGCCTGGGTGAGTCGGCGACACTGCGCCAGATCTGGGACCGCTTGCGCCGGACCTATTGCGGGCGGATCGGCGTCGAATACATGCACATCTCTGATCCCGACCAGAAGGCCTGGATCCAGGAGCGCATCGAGCATATCGAGAACCACACCGAGTTCACGGTCGAAGGCCGCAAGATGATCCTGCAACGGGTCGTCGAAGCCGAGGGGCTTGAGCATTACCTCGGCGTAAAATTCGTTGGCACCAAGCGCTTCGGCCTCGACGGCGGCGAATCGCTGATCCCCGGCATCGAGCAGATTTTGAAGCGCGGCGGCCAGCTCGGCGTCCGTGACGTGGTGATCGGTATGCCGCACCGCGGCCGCCTCAACACGCTCGTGCACGTCATGCACAAGAGCTACACGGCGCTGTTCTCCGAATTCCAGGGCCGCTCCTCGCAGCCCGAGGAGATGCGCGGCTCGGGCGACGTGAAGTATCACCTCGGCGCCTCGGCCGATCGCGAGTTCGACGGCAACGTCATCCATCTCTCGCTGGCACCCAATCCTTCGCATCTCGAGGCGGTGAACCCCGTCGTCCTGGGCAAGGCGCGCGCCAAGGAGGACCAGCGCGGCGACACCGACCGCAGCCAGGTCATGGCGATCCTGATGCATGGCGATGCAGCCTTCGCGGGCCAGGGGCTGGTGGCCGAGAGCCTCGATCTCAGCGACCTCGGCGGCTACCGCATCGGCGGCACCATCCATTTTGTGGTCAACAACCAGATCGGCTTCACGACGCTCCCGACCCAGTCGCGCTCCGGCCCCTATTGCACGGAAGTCGCCAAGATCGTGCAGGCGCCGATCCTGCACGTGAACGGCGACGATCCCGAGGCGGTCGTCCACGTCTCGCGCATCGCCACGGAATACCGCCAGCATTTCAAGCGCGACATCGTCATCGACATGTTCTGCTACCGCCGCTACGGGCACAACGAGTCGGACGAGCCGATGTTCACCCAGCCGCACATGTACAAGGAGATCGGCGGCCACAAGACGGTGAAGCAGGTCTACGCTGCGCGGCTGGAGGCCGAGGGCGTGGTGAGCGCTGCCGACGTTGCCGCCCTCGATGCCGAACTGCGCCAGAAGCTCGACAAGGCTTTGGAGGCTGCGACCAACTATAAGCCCAACAAGGCCGACTGGCTGGAAGGCAAGTGGATGGGTTTCACGGTCGCGCCTGGCGAAGAGGACCGCAAGGGCGTGACGGCGGTCGATCTCGAGCAGCTCAAGGTCGTCGGACACGCACTGTCCGAGCCACCCAAGAATTTCGAGCTCAACCGCAAGATCACGCGCCAGCTCCTGGAGAAGCGCAAGACGATCGACACTGGCGAGAACATCGACTGGGCGACCGGCGAGGCGCTGGCCTGGGGCACCTTGCTGGCCGAAGGCACGCCGGTGCGTCTCAGCGGCCAGGATTCCGGTCGCGGCACCTTCTCGCAGCGCCATTCGGTGCTGGTCGATCAGACCACCGAGGCGAAATACATCCCGCTGAACAACGTGGCCCCAGGCCACCAGGCGCACTTCGAGGTCATCGACAGCCCGTTGAACGAAGCGGGTGTGCTGGGCTTCGAGTACGGCTATTCGTCGGCTGAGCCCAATGCGCTAGTGCTGTGGGAGGCACAGTTCGGCGACTTCGCCAACGGCGCGCAGGTCATCATCGACCAGTTCATCTGCTCCGGTGAGAGCAAGTGGCTGCGCATGAACGGCCTCGTGATGCTGCTACCGCACGGCTACGAGGGGCAGGGGCCGGAACACAGCTCGGCCCGATTGGAACGCTATCTTCAGCTCTCGGCCGAGGACAATTGGCAGGTGGTCAATCCAACCACGCCGGCCAACTACTTCCATGCGCTGCGCCGCCAGATGCGTCGCTCCTTCCGCAAGCCGCTGATCGTCATGACGCCGAAATCGCTGCTGCGTCACAAGGAGTGCGTGTCGACCCTGGCCGATTTCGGACCGGGCTCGTCGTTCCGTCGCATCCTGGCCGAAACCGACCAGCTCGCCGAGCCGGCCAAGGTCCGCCGCGTGGTGCTGTGCTCGGGCAAGGTCTACTTCGATCTTGTGGCCGAGCGCCGCAAGCGCAAGATCGACGACATCGCCATCCTGCGCATCGAGCAGCTCTATCCGTTCCCGTTCAGCCGGCTGGGCGTGCGGCTGTCACAATATCCCAACGCCGAAGTGGTGTGGTGCCAGGAGGAGCCCGAGAACATGGGCGCCTGGCATTTCGCCGATCGCCGCATCGAGCGGGCGCTCGCGGGCGCCAATGTGAAGGCCAAGCGTCCGGTCTATATCGGGCGCGCGGAGGCCGCGTCGCCTGCGACGGGTTCGGCACGCACGCATCTCAAGGAACAGGCCGATCTGGTCGACCGCGCTCTCACGGTTGGTTGAGCGCGGGTAGAGAAGGGATTTTAAGTCATGTCCGTCGACATCAAGGTTCCGGCTCTCGGTGAATCGGTCACCGAGGCGACCGTCGCCAAGTGGCTGGTGAAGGTGGGCGATGCGGTGGCGATCGATCAGCCGCTGTGTGAACTCGAGACCGACAAGGTCACGGTCGAGGTCAACGCCTCGGTGGCCGGCAGCATCGCCGATCTCGCCGTGGAAGAAGGCGCCACCATCCAGGTCGGCGCCGTGCTCTGCCATATCGAGGCGGGAGCAGGGGGTGCCGCCGTTGCTGCGCCGAAGCCCGCTGTCGCACCGGCACCTGCCGCGCCGAGGCCCGCGGCACCTGCACCTGTGCCGGCTCCGGCTGCCGCACCCGCCCC
>CANJHI010000238.1 GCA_947474005.1 Alphaproteobacteria bacterium
CGACGTCGGCATGTACCGCCATTACCTCGATCCGACCGAGCCGTTCGTGAATTCGGTGATCCGGCCGTCACACGGCGCGGTCATCACCTCGGCCACGCTCCGCGATTCGCTGGGTGTGCCGACGGCGGCCAACGACGAAGCGCCCGACCTGAGCGCCGACTGGGCCGTGGCCGAGGCGCGTACCGGCACCAAGCATCTACTGCGCCCGGCGATGCGCGCGTCCATGGCCTCGCCGTTCGACTACGCCCATCACACCAAGGTGCTGATCGTGAAGGACGTGAAGCGCGACGATTCCGACCAGGTAGCGGCGGCCTACCGCGAGCTGTTCCTGGCGTCCGGCGGCGGTGCGCTCGGCCTCTTCACCGCCATCGGCCGGCTGCGCGCCGTGCACCAGCGGATCGCGCCGGCCCTCGAGGAGGCGGGCCTGCCGCTCTACGCCCAGCATGTCGGCGGCATGGACGCGGCCACGCTGGTCGACATCTTCCGCGCCGAAGAACATTCCTGCCTGCTCGGCACCGATGCGGTGCGCGACGGCGTCGACGTCCCGGGCCGCTCGCTGCGCTTGATCGTGTTCGACCGCGTGCCGTGGCCGCGGCCCGACATCCTCCACCGCGCGCGCAAGGCGTCCTGGAAGGCGGCCGGTGCCGGTGCCACCGCCTACGACGATCTGCTGGCGCGGCTGCGGCTAAAACAGGCCTACGGCCGCCTGATCCGACGCGCCGACGATCGCGGTGTGTTCGTCATGCTGGACTCGCGGCTGCCGACGCGGCTGCTGGGCGCCTTCCCGCCCGGCGTCGAGATCGAGCGCGTGGGGCTGGCAGAAGCGATCACAACAGTGCGGGGATTTTTGGAAACGGCAGGAGAGGTGTGATGGCAAAGCAGGTGCAAGGCATTCCCGCCGACTCAGTCGGCATCCAGGTGCCGGCGGGGCGGATCGCCGTGGGGCGCGGCCGCTGGCAGACCGTGCTGCAGGCCCGCGACAAGCCGATGGTTTATCGCCTCCACGCGACGCAGAGCCTGGTGGTCGAGGTCGATGGTGCCGCACGCACCATCCGCGTCGAGGCAGGCGCCTCGCTCGACGTGCTGGCCAAGCGCATCCGGGTCCGGGCCGCAGGCGCCGCCCAGGCCGCGCACGGCTGGTACGTCCTGATCTCCTAGAGAGCTACCAGTCGCCGCCGACGGCTTTTCTCACTTCGTCGAACAGCAGCCGGTTGCCGGCCTCGGTGAAATGGACGTCGCCGGCGATGAAATACTTGCCGATGGCGACGTCGGCCGGCTCGCGGAAGAACGGGGCAAAGCCGTCGACGAAGCGCACGCCACGCACCGCCGCCCAGTCGCGCCAGTGCCGCACCTGCAGGCTGTCGCGGTCGCCCGCCGCCACATTGTCCGGCCAGGGATAGACCACCAGGGTCACGCGGCAGTGCCAGTCGCGACAGGTCGCCACGATCCGGTCGAGGTTGCCGCCCGCCACCTCCAGCCCATGCCGGCCCCAGCTTTCCAGCAGCACCGGATCGAACGTCCAGCGCGCCCGCGACCGGCCGAACGACATGCGCTGATGGAACGACGACGACACCGACAGGTCGTGAACAAGATGAACGACCGCGAAGTTACGGCCGAAGAACTGTCCGATCTCGTTCCACGGGATGGTCCAGCCCGCAGCCGGCGCAGGGCCGACGGCGTTGTCGCTGCCGGCACGATAGACGTTGGCGTCGTCGTCGATATCCGACAGGTCGAGAAAAACGAAGATTTCTACGGGCTTCAGCTCCAGCCGCTCCGCCGCCGCCCTGATCTTCTGGTGGTAGATGGCCGGGCTGTAGGAGGCGACACCGAGATTATAGACCTCCTTGCCCTGCTTGCCGGCCGCACAGGCCATCAGGCCGGCAAAACTCTGCTCGTAGCTCGAGCCCAGCGCCTCGGTGAAGGAATCGCCGATGACGAAGATCGCCTCGCGTCCCTTGTGCGGCTCGCCGGGCGCACATGATCCGGTCCTGAATCCGAACCGGTCGGTCTTCCACGGATAGCGGACATTGCCCCAGACACGCGTCAGCTGGCGGTCGGGCACGAGATCGTGGTGATGGGCGGCCGGCATATAGACTCCGGGCCGGGCGGCCTCCGCCCAGGATTTCTTCATGTCCGCGAACACCGTCGCGGTCACAAGGAAATCCAGCGCCAGGGTGATCGCCACGATGGTGAGCGCCTGGCCGACAAATCGCAGAACAGATTTCACTCGAAGTTCCCTGTTGGTCGTCCGCCTGCGGCGGATGGTACGGTCTGATCTCCCAGGAGGAAACCAAATGAAGCTCGGCCTCTCGATCGGCTATTCCCGCGCTGCTCTCGATATTCCCGTGGCGCTCGTGCAGCGTGCCGAGGAGTTGGGCTACGATTCGGTGTGGACGGCGGAAGCCTACGGCTCGGATGCCGTGACGCCGCTCGCCTTCCTCGCCGCCCACACCAAGCGGATAAAGCTCGGCACCGGCATCATGCAGCTCGCCGCCCGCACGCCCGCCAATGCGGCGATGTCGGCCGCGACCGTCGATGCGATGGCCGGCGGCGGCCGCTTCCTCGCCGGCATCGGCGTCTCGGGCCCGCAGATCGTCGAGGGCTGGTACGGCCAGCCCTGGGGCAAGCCCTACTGGCGCATGCGTGACTACGTGGCGATCATGCGCAAGATTTTCAAACGCGAGGGACCCGTCAGCCACGAGGGGCGCGAGATCTCGCTGCCCTACACCGGCCCCGGCGCCATGGGCATCGGCAAGCCGCTGAAATCCATCCTGCACATGAACCCCGACATCCCGATCTATCTCGCCACCGGCAACGAGGCGACGGTGAAGCTGACGGCCGAGATCGCCGACGGCTGGCTGCCCATGGGTTTCATGCCCGGCGCCATGGACGAGTACCGGCCATGGCTGGAAGAAGGCTTCCGCCGCGCCGGCAACGGCAAGGGTTTCAAGGACTTCGCCATCGCCGCCAACGTCCATGTCGAGGTCGACAACGACGTGAAGGGTGCGCTCGCGCGGCTAAAACCCGAGATCGCGCTCTATGTCGGCGGCATGGGCCACAAGACCAAGAACTTCCACAACGACATCATGGTCCGCCGGGGCTTCGGCGACGCGGCCAAACGCATCCAGGAACTCTACCTCGCCGGCCACAAGGACGAGGCCATCGCCACCGTGCCCGACGAATGGGTCGACATGAAATCCATCGTCGGCCCGCCCGCCCGCATCCGCGAGCGCTACCGCGCCTGGGAGGATTGCGGCGCGGATACGCTGAACGTCCGCTCCCGGCAGCCCGAGGCGATCGAGGCGATGGCCAAGGCGGCGCGGCTCAACTGAGCGCCCCAGTCACGTCGACTCTCAAATAAGTTCCATCCGCAGCCGGCGTCCCACCGCATGCGCCGCGCGGGTAAGGGTCCCCAGGGCCACCGACTCGTTGTCTGGATCGAGCAGCCGATCTAGTTGGGCGCGGCCCTTCTGCATACGTTTTGCCCGCATGGTATTGGTGAGGCGGTTTTCCCGCATCAGCGCATCGAACTGGGAAAGTTGCGACAATCATTGATTCCCCTTACTGCCGAGGTCGCGATCCAAGTTGGGTTCAAATAACGCCGATCATTTCCACAAATCTGGAAAAGCGCTGAGAGTAGCGCCGAACCGGACTCACGGGGGGAAGCGCCCTGACCAATTGCCTTAGATGGAGTCGGTTTGCATGTTGAGAGTTACCGCCAAATACAAAGCGAGGGTTGAGGCTCAGTTTGACGGGGCGCTGCATCACCTCGACGACCTTCATCGGGAACCGAACTGGAAGGAAGAGGAGGGCCTCTTCCGCGCCTTGAGCTACATGAAGCGGGGGTCGTACAAGCTCGCCGAAGTAGAATTGCTCGAATTGACCGGCGTGTTTGCATCACCCGAAAAATATGCCGTTCCGCCTGTAGCGACCCGGGAACGCTACACCATCGCCTTGTTGCGGCGTGGGCTCTTGCAGCTGAGGTCTGAGGGCCAGGATCGGCTATAGTGCGTCATGGTCGAAGAAGGAACTCCCGGCAAATACTTGCTACGGGCAGTGCAGCCCCGTAGTCGGCGCCCGCTGATCGAGAAGTACGCCACACGCCAAGAGGTAGCCAAGCGTCAGGCCACTCTTGAGAACGCAGGATTCAATGTCTTTGTGACGCTGCCGGCGATACCGAAGGCTGACCTCGGCTAGCTCGCCCCTTGGAACCTATTCGATCCCCAGACCGTTGCCACTCGTTAGAAGGGCAAATTATCGAGTGAGTCGGAGCTAAAACTTCATGGGAGGAATGGATATGTCGAGGCTCTCTCTGACAATGATGCTCGTTGTGGGGCTCGGCATCACCGGGGCGGTGGGCCAGGACTACGGCTCTGGCCCGAAATACAACAACGGCTACGGGCCTCAGCAGGCGCAAGGCTGGCCGCCCAACCAGAATGACAACCGGCGCTATACGACGGTGACCGTGACGAACCGCGGCCAGAACGGGAATCGTGACGACGTCGTTCAGCAGACGGTTCTCTGCGGAAGCACATATTTCGACGGCTACCGCAACCGCGTCGCGCGGTGCTGATCGCCTCCGAGCGATGGGGTTCATGACCCCGCCGTCACCGTAAGGCCGTCACCGTAAGACGGTGACACCTCCCCCGCAGACGCAGGGCTATCGCATTTGGCTATTTCCCGTCGTCCCGAGCGGACCCGCCCGATCCGGCGCTGTTTACAGCGCCTGTGGCGGCGCAGTCGAGGGACCTTCTCTCCTCAACAATGACCGTTAATTTTGAAGCGAGGTCTCTCCGCTTCGCGCCTTCGGCGCTTCGGTCGAGACGACGGAAAGGCGCCATATGCGATAGCTCTACGATGACGGGGGGGAGGAGAATCCTTGCCGAGCAGAGCAAGCTTCCCAGGCGTATGCAGGCTCGCCTCCCGCGCTCGGCCGTAAAGAAATTGCACTCGTCTCCCGTCGCCAGCACAGGCCGCTCGCGCCTCCGGGCAAGCCGCCGCGTTGGCGCCCTCGACGGGATATGCAATCCTCCCGCCGGGGTTTGGGAGAATCTATGTCGTTTGCCAAGATTGCGCTCGTCGCAGCCGTCGGCTTGGGGGCCGCCGCTGCAGTGTACGGTTATGCCTATTACAAATTCCCGCCGCCGAGTTCGCAGGCGCCGGGGTCAACAGCTCCGCCGGCCGACGTCGCCGCAAAGCCGGAAGAATCGCCGCGCGCGCAGTACGACATCTGCGTCAGCGGCGGTTTTGCCAAGGCGCACACCGCCGAACGGCGAATCGCGGCCTGCGCCAAGGCCATCATCAGCCGTACCCTGAAGCCCGACGAACTCGCCTTTGCGCGCCTAAATCGAGGGGCTGCCCGGATGGCACTGGGCGACAAGGTCATGGCGGCCGGCGACTTCACGGAAGCGCTGCAGCACTACGACAGCGCCATCGACCCGCAAAACCCTGATGCGCTGAACCTCTACCGCCGTGGCGCCACGCGCGACGCGATGGGCGAGACCGACCAGGCGCTCGACGACTACAGCGAGGCGATCCGTCGCGATCCCAAGAGCCCGCTCGCCTTCTATGGCCGCGGCGTCCTGCTGGCCAGCCGCAAGCGGGCTTTCAGCCGGGCGATCGCGGATTTCGACAAGGTGCTCGACCTGCAGCCCGATAATGTCGACGCCCTGATCCTGCGCGGCGACTCCTACAGCCAGCTCACACAGGCCGGCCGTGCCCTCGCCGACCTCAACCGCGCCGTCGCCAATGCGCCGGACAACCCGCAGGCCTTCCTGTACCGCGGCCTGGCGCAGGGCCGGCGCGGCGAGGACAAGCTGGCGCTCGCTGACTATGACCGGGCGCTCTTTCTCGAACCGCAGTATGTCGATGCGCTGGTGAACCGCGCGGCGGTTCATGCCAGCCTGGGCCGCGCGGTAAACGCGATCGGCGATCTCGACGCAGCGCTCGCCATCTGGCCCACCAATCCGGTCGCCCTCTACAATCGCGGCTACGCGCATTTCGCCCAACGTGCCTACGACAAGGCGATCGCCGACTACGACGCAGCCATTGCCGTCGATCCGTCACTGGGCCCGGCCTACAACAACCGCTGCCTGACACGCGCCATCGCCGGCCGCGATCTGGTGGAGGCGATGGCCGACTGCGACGCAGCACTCAGGCTGATGCCTGTGAACCTCGACGTGCGCGACGTCCGCGGCTTCATCTATCTGAAGCTCGGCGACCCCGCGATCGCCATCAACGAATACAACGCCGCCCTCGCCATCGATCCCAACCGGCCGATCGCCCTGTGGGGCCGCGGCCTCGCGCGCATCCGAATGGGCCAAACCAAGGAAGGCGAGGCCGACCAGGCCGCCGCCCGCGTCCTCGACCCCAACATCCAACGCCAGTTCTCGATCTACGGGCTGAAGTAGGCACCGGTCTGACGACACTGCTCGACTGAGTCACGGCGACCCTTCTGGGCCCTCTCAGCACGCGTCAGCGTGGGGAGAGGGAGGGGACCCGCGCAGCGGGGAGGGTGAGGTGTCGGACCTCTCGCTCCTCACTCACAGCTTTTCTGAAACAACAACCACCTCACCTCCCCATTGCTTCGCAATGGGTCCCTTCCTCCCCCCCACTCAGGCGCATGTGAATGCGCCGACGTGGCGGAGAGGACCTCTGAGAAGATGAGGTTAGTAACCCGCGGCACGGTCGACGACTTCCTTCAACGGCGCGCCATCGAGGAAGCGCTCGAGATTCTCGACGAACAGCCGCGCCACGAACCTGTCGCGCTGCGGATGTGGGCCGCCGATGTGCGGCAGCACGACGACGCCCTCG
>CANJHI010000239.1 GCA_947474005.1 Alphaproteobacteria bacterium
AAGAAGGCGCGATGCGGTCCGAGCTTTTCGAAATCACCGTAGGTGCGCTGGGTATTGGCCCCGAGCTGGGCCTGCGCCGCGGCCGTGGGGGTGATCAGGGCCAGCGCAACCGCAACCACAATCCGCATGAAAGTCTCCGATCGCCGAGCCGGGAGCTTAGATGCCCGGCGATCGATTGGCCGCCTGAAGTTGCACTGACCGGCCTTCCGACGAGGCCGGAGTGACTACTTCGGTGCCAGCACCATGATCATCTGCCGGCCTTCCATGCGCGGCATCGATTCGATCTTGGTAAGCGGATCCATCTCGCCGCGGACCCGGTTCAGAACCTGCAGGCCGAGCTCGGCATGCACCATCTCGCGACCGCGGAAGCGCAGGGTGACCTTCACCTTGTCGCCTTCCTCGATGAAGCGCTTCATCGAGCGCATCTTCACTTCGTAATCGTGGTCGTCGATGTTGGGGCGCATCTTGATCTCTTTGACCTCGATGACCTTCTGGTGCTTACGCGCCTCGTGCGCCTTCTTCTGCGCTTCGTACTTGTACTTGCCGTAGTCGGAAATCTTGGCGACCGGCGGAACCGCGTTGGGCGAGATCTCGATCAGATCGAGACTGGCTTCCTCGGCCATCTCGATGGCCTCGCGGGTGCTGACGACGCCGACCATCTCGCCGTTCTCGTCGATCAGTCGGACTTGTGGCGACTTGATTTCGCCGTTGACGCGCGGACCCTCGCGGGTGGGCGCGCTTTGTTGAGCAGGTCTGGCTATGGCTTCCTTCTCCTTCGTTAAAAACCCCCTGATGGCCGATGGGCCGGGGGCGGGCATTGAAGCCGCGACCGCCCTAGAAGGGCGGCCGAGCCTCGGTAGAAAGTGTAGTGACGGCGGCCCCGAGTTCAAGGACCTCTTGCTTGTCCGAGCCGAGGCGGCGGATGGCCACCGTGCGGGCCTCCATGTCGCGCCGGCCGACCGCGATGATCAGCGGCACGTGCGCCAGTGAATGCTCGCGGACTTTGTAGTTGATCTTCTCGTTGCTGAGGTCGGTGTCGACCCGCATGCCGGCGGCGCGGAGCGCGTCTGCGACTTCATTCGCATAGCTGTCGGCGTCGTTCACGACCGTGACCACCACCGCTTGAGTCGGCGCCAGCCACAGCGGGAACCGGCCGGCATAGTTCTCGATCAGGATGCCGATCATGCGCTCGAAGCTGCCGAAAATGGCGCGGTGCAGCATGACGGGCCGCTTGCGCGATCCGTCCTCGGCCACATAGCTCGCGTCGAGCCGGTCGGGCAGGACGAAGTCGACCTGCAACGTGCCGCACTGCCAGTCGCGGCCGATGGCGTCGCGCAGCACGAATTCCAGCTTGGGACCGTAGAACGCGCCTTCGCCGGGGTTGAGGATGACGTCGAGGCCAGCCGCCTTCGAGGCCGACAGGAGCGCACCCTCGGCTTGGTCCCAGACCGCGTCGCTGCCGGCGCGCACCGGCGGCCGGTCGGAGAACTTCACGAAATAGTCGGCGAAGCCCAAATCCTTGTAGACCTCGTCCAGCAGCTTGCAGAAACGGATCGTCTCGCTCTCGATCTGGTCCTCGCTGCAGAAGATATGGGCGTCGTCCTGCGTGAAGTTGCGCACGCGCAGGATGCCGTGCAACGCGCCCGACGGCTCGAAGCGGTGGCACGAGCCCATCTCGGCCATGCGCAGCGGCAGCTCGCGATAGCTGCGGAGCCCGACGTTGAAGATCTCGACATGGCACGGGCAGTTCATCGGCTTCAGCGCGAAGATGCGCTGCGTCGGATCGGCCATGAATTCCTTCAGGCCGCTCTCGTTCTCGCTGAGATACATGTTCTCGCGGAACTTCTCCCAGTGGCCCGACTCTTCCCACAACTTGCGGTCGACGAGCTGCGGCGTCTTCACCTCGACGTAGCCGCCGGCCTCGAGCTTGCGCCTGAGGTAGCCCTCGAGCGTTCGCCAGAACGTCCAGCCCTTGGGGTGCCAGAACACCATGCCGGCCGCTTCTTCCTGCTGGTGGAAGAGGCCCATCTCGCGGCCGATTCGGCGATGGTCGCGCTTCTCGGCCTCCTCGATGCGCATGAGGTAGGCTTTTAGGTCCTTGTCCGAGAAGAAGACCGTGCCGTAGACGCGCTGGAGCTGCGCGTTGTTCTTGTCGCCGCGCCAGTAGGCGCCCGACACCTTCGTGAGCTTGAACGCCTTGCCGAGCTTGCCCGTCGACGGCAGGTGCGGACCCAGGCACATGTCGAGCCAGTCGCCCTGCTTGTAGACCGTGATGATCTCGTCCTTGGGCAGCTCGTCGGCCCATTCGGCTTTGAACTTCTCGCCGTGCTGGACGAAGTAGTCCTTGATCTTCGCGCGGTCCCATACTTCACGCTCGATCGGCAGGTCGCGGTCGACGATCTCGGCCATCCGCTGCTCGATCTTGGCGAAGTCTTCCGGCGAGAAGGGCTCGGCGCGCACGAAATCGTAATAGAAGCCGTCCTCCGTCGAGGGGCCGAACGTAATCTGCGTGCCGGGGTAGAGCTCCTGGACGGCCTGGGCCAGCACGTGCGCCGCGTCGTGACGCAGCAGTTCCAGCGCCTGCGGGTCCTTCGACGTCACGACGCCGATCTTGGCGTCGTGGTCGACGATATGGCCGAGGTCGACCATTTTGCCGTCGATGCGCAGCGCGAGTGCTGCCTTGGCGAGGCCGGGTCCGATCGAGGCGGCGATCTCGGCGCCGCTCACCGGTTTGTCGAACGACCGGACCGAACCGTCCGGCAGGGAAATATTGATCATGACAGCCACCAATTGGAGAGAATCCGAACGCAGTCCATCTGCCGACGCGGGGCGTCGGCAGATGCCGGCCGGGAAGCGGCACAAGTGCGCGCGCCCGGCCGAATCAAGTTCGGTCGGTGGTGGGTGTCGTCGGAGCGCTGGAGAACAGTCGGTCCATGGTGCCGGAGATAGTTGCGTGGCCTGCCCGAGTCAAGTTGGGCGGCAGCTCGCATGGCGCAATTCCAGCCTGAAATTCCCCTTCGTAGGGAAGTCGGGCCCGCCGATTGGCAGCCTCACGACGCTCCAGGTCTTGCCGCCAGGCGCTCGTAGAGCGCGAGCAATCGCCGGTTGGCCTCGGCCAGTGCGTAGTGGCTGCGCACGTGCTCCTGGGCGGCGCGGGCAACCTCGGCGCGGCGCTCGGTCGAGAGCGACAACGCGGTGCGCAATGCCTCCGCCAGAGCCGCGGCATCGCCCGCCGGCGCCAGCCAGCCCGTGACCTCGGGACGCAGCGTTTCGGCAGCGCCACCGCCGTCCTCGGCCACCACCGGCCGGCCCATCGCCTGGGCCTCGACCAGCGCGCGGCTGAAACCCTGGCGACCGCCACCGGTCGCCACCACCGCGTCGGCCAGCATGTAGGCCGCCGGCATGTCGTCGACGTAGGGGCCGATCTGCATCCGGCCGTGCAGCTCGGCCGCCTCGATGGCGCGCTCGAGTTCGCGTTCGAACGGCGTCGGCGCGCCCGCCGAGCCCAGCAGCAGGCAGAACACGTCGTCGCGGCCCAACAGCCGGAGCGCCTCGATCAGGATCTTCTGGCCGTTGTCCTCGCCGAAGCGCGCGGGGCAGAGCACGAGATGCTTGCCGTCGGGCACGCGCAGCTCGCCGGCGAGGCGGATCAGCCGGTCGGCGCGCACGATCGCCGGATCGAAGCGGTCGAAGTTGATGCCGGGCGAAATGGTTTCCAGGCGGTCGGCGAGTGCAGGAAAGCGCTGCGCGGCATCGCGCGCGACATGGTCGGACACCGCGATCACCGCATCGGCGCGCATCTGGCGGCGCTCGAGGAAGCGGCCCATCAGGTCGCCGGCGACGAACGGCCGGTGCAGCGTGGCGATCCATTTGACATCGAGCCGCCGGGCAAGCGCGCGGGCGATCCAGGCGGTGGCCGGCGAGCGCGCCTGCACGACATCGACCCGGGCGTCACGCAGCGAGCTTGCGAGCTTGGCCGGCAGCGCGAGCCGTCCCCACAGCCGATTGCCGCCGACCGGCAGCTCGATGTGCGTAGCGCGCAGCCGCAGCAGGTCGGGCACCATGGCGCCGCCTGGCGAGGCGACGAGCGCCGAGCCGCCCGATGCGATCACGGCCTGCGCCGCGTCGAGCGTGGCGCGGGCGAGGCCGCCGCCGGCGAGGGAGGGCACGATCTGAAGAAGCGTGGGCGCGGACACGGCGTTTTATTTTTCGTAAGAGTGTTGAGGAGAGTGAGCAGGTAACACGGGAGGGGCAACGTGGGTAGAGTCGAGCGGCTTCAGCGCCCCGACGGCAACAGCGTTGCCTATGCGAAAACCGCGGGCGTCGCGCCGACCGTGGTCTTCCTCGGCGGCTTCCGCTCCGACATGACCGGCACCAAGGCGATGGCGCTGGAAGAGTGGGCGCAGCGTACGGGCCGCGCCTTCCTGCGCTTCGACTATCTCGGCCATGGCCAATCGTCGGGCCGCTTCGAGGACGGCACGATCGGCCGCTGGCTCGACGACTCGCTCGCTGTCCTCGACCACCTCACGACCGGGCCGCTTGTCCTGGTGGGATCGAGCATGGGCGGCTGGCTGTCGCTCCTGGTGGCGCGGGCGCGACCGCAGCGGCTGGCGGGACTGGTGCTGATCGCCGCCGCACCCGACTTCACCGAACGCATGCTGCTGAAAGGCCTCTCGGCCGAGGATCGCATGGCCCTCGAACGCGACGGACGGCTGGAACGGCCATCGCAATATTCACCCGAGCCCTCGGTCTTCACCTGGAAGCTGATCGAGGAGGGGCGTAATCATCTGCTGCTCGACAAGAAGCTGGTGCTGCCCTGTCCGGTGCGCCTGCTGCACGGCCAGAGCGATCCCGACGTGCCGTGGGAGTATTCGCTGCAGATCGGGCAGCATCTCGAGGCGCCCGAGGTGATCACCACTCTGATCAAGGGCGGCGACCATCGCCTCAGCACGCCCGCCGACATCGCCCGCCTGATCGCGACCGTCGAGGAGTTCCCGGCGAAGACGATGATCTAACGTTCCGCCGCGATCGCGCGCAGACCCTCGCGGTAGGTCGGGTAGCGCAGCACCACGCCCAGCTCGCGCTTGATACGCTCGTTCCGCACGCGCCGGCTCTCGGAATAGAACGAGCGCGCCATGTCGCTCATGGTAGGCACCGCCACTTCCCACGGGATCGACGGCGGCACTGGCAGGCCCAGCAGCTCGCAGGCGAAGGCCACCACTTCGCCGGTCGAGACCGGCAGGTCGTCGGCCACGTTGTAGATGCCGCCGGGGTGCGGCGCGGTCATTGCCGCGACGACGGTGGCGGCGATGTCGGCGACATGGGCGCGCGAGAAGAACTGGCCGGGCTTGTCGATGCGCCGTGCCGTGCCCGCCTTCACCTGGTCGAGCGTGCTGCGGCCCGGGCCGTAGATGCCGGGCAGCCGGAAGATGTCGAGCCTGGCGCCGGCCTCGAGCGCCATCGCCTGCCAGCCGCGCTCGGCGGCCAGGCGTTCGACGCTGCGCAGCTGGCCGGGGTTAGGCGGCGTGTCCTCGTCGACCCAGTCGCCACCGTGATCGCCGTAGACGCCGGTGGTCGAGAGATAGCCCAGCCATCGCGCCTGCTTCAGCAAGGGGGCGCAGAGGCGGAGCGCGGGATCGCCCGCGCGGCCCGGCGCAATGGTGCAGACGACATGCGAGGTATTGCCAAACGCCGCGGCGGGCAGCGGGGCGGTGCCGTCGAACACATGCGTCTCGATGCCGGCGGCGCCGAGGCGTGCGGCTTTCTCGGCGCTGCGGCAGGTGCCGGCCACGACCCAGCCCTGGGCCTTGGCGAGCTGGGCGATTTCAAGGCCGCTGTAGCCCAGGCCGAAAATGAAAAGGCTTTTAGTCATCTTGTCAGGATCGCTCCGGCAGGGTTCTTTTCAAAGATGTTGTTTCGCCGCCTGATCCCCGTCGCACTTCTGGGCTTTGTCCTGGCCTCGCCTGCATCAGGCCAGAACCTCAGCCCGTTCGAAAGCACACCCGATCATCTGCAGCGCTACACCGAGTGCATGAAGCTGGCGCGTCGCGAGCCGCTCCGGGCTCTGCCGATGGCCGAGAAGTGGAATACCGAGGGTGGCGGCCTGGGCGCGCGTCATTGCGTGGCCGTCGCCATGTTCCAGGCCGGCAAATATCTCCAGGCGGGCGCGCAGTTCGAGCTGATCGCCCGCGACATGGGCCAGGATCGTCCCGGCCTGCGGGCCGAGCTATGGGCCCAGGCCGGCCAGGCCTGGATCGAGGCAGGGCAGGCCGAGAAGGCGGCCGAGGCGCAGAGCCGCGCGCTCGACCTCAAGTCCAACGACGCCGACCTGTGGATCGATCGCGCGCTCAGCTACGCCGCCATGTCGCTTTGGCCGCGGGCGATTTCCGATTTCGACCAGGCACTTCGCCTGCGGCCGGACGATGTCGAGCTTCTCGTGCTGCGGGCGGCTGCCTGGCGCAACGCGCGCAATCCGGCCCAGGCCATGGTGGACGTCGTCCGCGCGCTGCGCATTGCCCCCGACCATACCGAGGCCTTGCTGGAGCGCGGCTTCATCAATCTGGCGCGCGGCGACCGGGCCCAGGCCAACGGCGACTTCAACCAGGTCCTGCGCATCGTCCCGCCCGGCTCCGATGCGGCGCGGCGGGCCGAGGCGGGGCTGGCCGGCCAGCAGCCGGCGGCTGGAGCGCCTC
>CANJHI010000240.1 GCA_947474005.1 Alphaproteobacteria bacterium
CCTTCGACTTCGCCGATCAGGTGGTCGGCCGGAATCTTGTAGTCCTCGAAGATCAGCTCGCCCGAATCGATCGAGTGGTAGCCCAGCTTCTCGAGCTTGCGGCCGACACGGAACCCCGGCCCCTTGGGCGTGATGAACAGGCTCATGCCGGTGTGGCGCGGATTGGCCTGCGGGTCGGTCTTGACCAGCATGGCAAAGCAATGGCCCTCGATGCCGTTCGAGATCCAGGTCTTGGTGCCGTTGATCACATAGCCGTCGTTGCCGTCGCGCTTGGCCACCATGCGGATCGACTGCAGGTCGGTGCCGGCGTCGGGCTCGGTCAGCGCCAGGCCGCCGCGGATCTCGCCCGTGGCAAATTTCGGCAGCCAGTGCTGCTTCTGCCGCTCGGTGCCGAATTTCTCGACGGCCAGCGCCAGCATCAGGTGCGAGTTGAAGATGCCGGTGATCGCCATCCAGACCGAGGACACGCGCATCACGATCTCGGCGTAGGTCCGGGCCGGCAGGCCGAGGCCGCCGTACTCCGGACTGATCGTGGCGCCGAACAGGCCGAGCTCCTTCATCTGCTCGACGATCTCGGCCGGCCATTTGTCGGCGTGATCGAACTCCTTGACCCTGGGCGCCACCTCGCGCTCGACCCAGCGGTCGATCGTCGCCAGAAGCTGGGCTTCGTCGGCCTTGTCGATGGTGGCCATGGTTCTTCCTCCCGAAACTGAGGCGACAAGGTGGAAAGACGTTCTGTCCAAGTCAATGTTATGGTGCGCGCTCAGGAGAAAACGATGAAAAGACGCGCCTTTACCCTCGCACTCCCCGCGCTGCCGTTCGCAGAGCGCATGCTGGCGTCGCCCGCGTGGGCCCAGGGCGACGATTGGCCCAAGAACAACGTGCGGATCGTCTGTCCGTTCACGCCCGGCGGCTCGCAGGACAATATTGCCCGACGACTCGCCGTGAAGCTCAGCGAAGCCCTGGGCCAGACCTTCGTGGTCGAGAACCGCACCGGCGCCGGCGGCTCGATCGCCGCCGACAACGTCGCCAAGTCGCCGCCCGACGGCTATTCGGTGCTGCTGGGCAATATTGGCAGTCATGCGCTGGTGCCGCACCTCTACGCCCGGCCCGCCTACAACGCCGTCACCGATCTTGAGACCGTGGCGTGGATCGGCACGCAGCCCAACCTGCTGTGCTGCAATCCGAGCTTCCCACACGACACGCTGCCCAAGCTGATCGCGGCCGCCAAGGCAGAGCCCGGCAAGTACAGCTTCGGCTCCTCGGGCCTCGGCACCTCGCCCACGCTCACCATGGAGCTTTTCAAGCAGAAGACCGGCGTCGACATCACCTTCATCAGCTATCGCGGTGCCGCCGCCGCGGCGGCCGACGTGCTGGCCGGCCATGTGCCGATGGTCATCTCCAACATCGATTCGCTGATGAGCCAGGTGAGCGCCGGCAAGCTGAAGGCGATGGCGTCGAGCGGCGCCAAGCGCTCGCCGGTGACGCCCGATACGCCGACCTTCGCCGAAGCCGTCTCGCCCGATCTCGTCGTGACCTCATGGTCGATCTGGGCCGTGCCGAAGGGCACGCCGCAGAAGATCAAGGACAAGCTCCGCATCGCCACCGAGAAGGCGCTGGAATCGCCCGACGTGGTCGCCAGCATGAAGGCGGGCGGCTTCGAGCCGGGCATCATGACGGTTCCCGAGATCGACGCCTACATCCAGACCGAGATCAAGCGCTGGGGCGAGGTCATCCGTGGCGCGGGCATCAAGCCGGAATAGCCATCTGTTGCCCGACGTGCTGGCACCGGGCCTCGACCTGGTGTTCTGCGGCACCGCGCCCAGCCCCGTGTCGTTCAAGGCGCGGGCCTACTATGCCAACCCCGGCAACGCCTTCTGGCCGACGCTGCATGCCGTCGGGCTGACGCCGGAGCGTCTCGCGCCGGAGCGCTTTCCCGAGCTGCTGAGCCATGGCCTCGGCCTCACCGATCTCAACAAGACCGAGTTCGGCTCCGACCACGAGCTGAGTGCCGAGGCCATGGATGCGGCATCCCTGCATGCCAAGCTGCGCCGCTTCAGGCCAGCCGCCATCGCCTTCACCAGCAAGCATGCCGCGGCCCTGGCAATGGGCGTGAAGGCGCCCGGCTACGGCCGCCAGCAGGAGACCCTGGAAGGCGCGGTCGCCTTCGTGCTCGCCTCGCCCTCCGGTCGCGCCCGCTCGTTCTGGACGCTGAAGCCGTGGCAGGAGGCCGCCGCCTTCGTGGCCGACCGCCGGCGCCAACGGGAGAGGGCGGTATGAGCCTCGACCGCCGCACGCTGCTCGCCGCGCTGCTGGCCAGCCCCGCGACTGCGCAAGCCCAGGAGGCTCCCGCCATGCTCCGCGACCTCGCCCGCCGCGCCACGATCTACCTGTTCCCGCTCTACGAGATGTACCGCACGCGCTGGCAGGCCACCGTCAACGACGCCAATCCGCTGCGCCAGAAGCTCAATCGCTTCTTTCACGTGCCCATGCTCGCCGACCATCGCTCGCGGATGGTGACGACGCCCAACAACGACACGCTCTATTCGATGGCCTGGCTCGACCTCTCGGTCGAACCGCTGTTTCTCACCGTCCCGCCGGTCGGCGACCTCTACTACAACTACGCCTTCATCGACCTGTTCACCGACAACTTCGCCTATGTCAGCCACCGGCAGTATGGCGGACAGCCGCCGCCGCACATGATCGTCGGGCCGGACTGGAAGGGCGACGCGCCGTCCGAAGTGAAACTGATCCGGGCGCCCACCAACTCGGTGTGGCTTCTGGGGCGCATCCTGGTCGATGGGCCCGAGGAACTCGACCGCGTCCGCATCCTGCAGGCCCGCGTGCTGCTGGAGACTCCCGACATGCGCAACGAGCGGCGCATCCTCGAGACGCGCGAACTGATGCGCCAGCGCACCGTGGCGCCGCCCGAGCCGATGGCCGATTGGCCGGCGCCCAACCGTGCCGATCCGTTCGATCTCTTCGAAGTCGGCATGCGGGCGCTGGGCGAAAGCCCGGTGCCCGAGCGCGACCGCGCCTTCCTCGAGCAGCTGGCACCGCTGCGGCTGCGGCCCGGACGCAAGTTCGACCTGCGCGCCTTCAGCGAGGCCGAGCAACGCGCCATCCAGGCCGGCATCGAGCAGGGCCATGCCGAGATCCGCGGCAGCGGCCGTCGCTTCGGCAAGACGGTCGACGGCTGGACCTACGGCGAGCGCAATCTCGGCAATTTCGGCACCGACTATCTCTACCGCGCCGTGGTGGCACTGGGCGGGCTGGGCGCGCTGGAGCCCGCCGAGGCGGTCTACGTCAGCTGCAATGCCGATTCGGCGGGCCAAGCGCTCGACGGCGGTCATCGCTACGAGCTCGCCTTCCCGGCCGGCGACCTGCCGCCAGCACGCGCCTTCTGGTCGCTCGCCATGTACGAAATCACGCCCGAAGGCCGCGCCTTCTTCGTCGACAATCCGATCGGCCGCTATGCCATCGGCGACCGCACCCGCGACCTGCACACCGCCGCCGACGGCGCGGTCACGCTTTACCTGCAGCGCGAACGACCGGAGGGCGAACGCGCGGCCAACTGGCTACCGGCGCCGGCCGGTCGGATGCGGCTGGTGCTGCGGGCTTACGAGCCCGAGGAGTCGATGATCGAGGGACGCTATCGCGTGCCGCCCGTTCGTCGCGTCAGCTAAAATGCCCTTTCCCGTCGTCCCGACCGAAGCGAAGCGGAGTGGAGGGACCTTGCCGGCCACAAACTGGCTTTCGACGCCTAGCGTCCTATCTCTCCTGACAGATCCAGCCATTCAGGATTCGCGGCCTCGATAAGAGCGACCTTCTTTTCTCGCCGCCAATTCTTCAACTGCTTCTCGCGGGCAATAGCGGCGGGTGCTGTTTCGTGTTCCTCGGCATACACGAGGTGATGAATGTTGTACTTCGATGTGTGAATGACCAGCCCGCGACGGTGCTCTTCCAAGCGCCGTGGCAAGTCGGTTGTCACGCCGACGTACAGGGCGCGACCATGCGGGCTCGCCAGAATGTAAACTACAGGCTGACGGTGCATGGTGTGGCAGGCTAGGCCCCTCCACTCCGCTTCGCTACGGTCGGGGCGACGGAAATACTAGCTAGGCGCCGGGCTGGGCGCGCTGCGATTCTTCCTCGGCCTTGGCTTCGATCGCTTCCATGTCGTCGTCGCTCAGGCCGAAGTGATGGCCGATCTCGTGGATCAGCACATGGCGCACGATGTGCGGCAGGTCCTCGTCCGACTCGCACCAGTAGTCGAGGATGGGACGGCGATAGAGGAAGATGCGGTCGATGTCGTTGGCGACGTGACCGGCGCCGCGCTCCACCATCGAGACGCCCTGGTAGAGACCGAGCAGATCGAACGGCGTGTCGAGTTCCATCTGCTTCTCGACTTCATCCGAGGGGAAGTCGTCGATCTGAATGCGCACGTTGCCGACGTGCTTGCGGAACTCTTCGGGAATCGTGGCCAGCGCCTCGGCGGCGATCGCCTCGAGATCTTCCAGGCTGGGCGCCACGCCGAAGCAGGGCGTGCGCCGCGGGTTTGTGAACACCGGCATGACTCCCCCATATAGGAGCCGCGCGCGCGCGCCAAGCGTCTGCTGTGACCGGTTGTTCACCGCGCCAGCTTGACTGCCGCCGGGACCTAACGTGGGTGACTTGGCGCGGGAATCGCATGGTCGCGTTTCGGACCGAACCACCCTAAGCTCCCGCCCCGCATGTTGAGTTTCCTCACCCGCCGCCTGATCGTCGCCCTCCTCGTCGCGGCCACCGTCATGACGCTGGCCTTCGTGCTGACGCGCCTGTCGGGCGACCTTGCCACGTCGATCGCCGGCGCCAACGCGACGCAGGCCGATATCGAGGCGATCCGCAAGGCCTACGGTCTCGACCGGCCGGTGCTCACCCAGTTCTTCGACTGGGTCGGCCGCGCGCTCACCGGCGATCTCGGCAACAGCTACTTCTTCCAGACCCGAGTCTCGACGCTGATCGCCGAGCGCATGCCGGTGACTCTGACGCTGGGCATCACGGGACTTCTCATCGCCCTGTTCGTGTCGATCCCGCTCGGCATCCTGGCCGCGGTGCGCGAGGGCACCGGGTTCGACCGCGCCGTACAGATGGTGGCGCTGCTGGGGCAGGCGATGCCCAGTTTCTGGCTCGGCCTGCTGCTGATGATCACCTTCGGCCTGCAGCTCGGCTGGTTGCCGATCTCGGGCACCGGCTCGTGGGAGAACTTCGTCATGCCGGGTGTGGTGCTGGCCTTCTCGGCCATTCCCGCCCTCACCCGGCTCACACGCGCCGGCATGATCCAGGCCATGGGCAGCGACTATATAAGGACGGCGCGGGCCAAGGGCCTGTCGCGCGCCTCGATCCTGTTGAAGCACGCGCTGCGCAACGCCGCCATTCCGGTGGTGGCGATCGCCGCCGTCCAGCTCGGCTTCATGCTCGGCGGCTCGATCGTGATCGAGCAGGTCTTCGCGCTGCATGGCGTGGGCTTCCTCGCCTGGGAAAGCATCGCCAAGAACGACTTCCCGGTGGTGCAGGCGGTCGTGCTGGTGCTGGCCGTGATCTACGTGGCACTGACCATGGTGGCCGACCTGATGAATGCCGTGCTCGACCCGAGACTGCGCGTATGAGCGCGGTCGCGACGGTGAATGCGGGGCCCCGGCGGGGCTGGAAGAGCGTCAGTACCTGGATCGGCGCGGTGATCGTGGGCGCGGCAATGATCTGCGCCATCGCAGCGCCGCTGCTGGTGCCGCACGATCCCTTCGCCCAGGATCTCGCCAAGCGGCTGCAGGTGCCCTTCTGGATGGCGGGCACCGATCCTGCCCACCTGCTGGGCACCGACCAGCTCGGCCGCGACTATCTCTCCCGCCTGATCTGGGGCTGCCGCATCTCCATGCTGATCGGCGTCACCGTGACGGTCGTCTCCGGCCTGATCGGCATCACCATCGGTGTGCTGGGCGGCTTCTTCGGCGGCCGCATCGACGATGCCGTGCTGTTCGCCATCACGACGCGGCTGTCGATCCCGGTCGTGCTGGTGGCGCTGGCGGTGGTGGGCCTGCTCGGCACCTCGATGACACTGCTGGTGCTGACGCTGGGTCTGCTGCTGTGGGACCGCTTCGCCGTGGTGGCGCGCTCGACCACCATGCAGGTGCGCAACCTCGACTTCGTGGCCGCTGCCTGGTGCGCCGGCTGCTCGCGTTTCCGGGTGCTGTCGCGCGAGGTGCTGCCCAATATCGCGAGCCACCTCGTGGTCGTGGCGACGCTCGAGATCGCGCTCGCCATCCTGCTCGAGGCGACGCTCTCCTTCCTCGGCCTCGGCGTGCCGCCGCCGCTGCCGTCGTGGGGCCTGATGATCGCCGAGGCCAAGGACTACATGTTCTTCAGCCCCTGGGTGATCGTGATCCCGGGCGTGGCGCTCTTCACGCTGGTCCTCGGCATCAACCTGCTGGGCGACGGGCTGCGCGACCTGTTTGGTGCCAGGACTGATACATGAGGACGGATACGTGAGCGCCCTGCTGGAGATCGAGCAGCTCGAAGTGGGCTTCGGCAGCCGCACGTCGGCGGTGCGCGGCACCTCGCTCACCGTCGAGCGCGGCGAGACCCATTGCCTGGTGGGCGAGTCGGGCTGCGGCAAGTCGGTGACGGCGCTGGCC
>CANJHI010000241.1 GCA_947474005.1 Alphaproteobacteria bacterium
ATCATCGACTGCGCGCCGCCGGAAAGCCGGCAAAGGTCGCCATCGTCGCCTGCATGCGAAAGCTCGTGACTATCCTAAACGCCATCCTCAGGGACAAAAAACCATGGGCAACCGCTTGACCACCACGACGGTCGCTCAGGATGAGGTGGCATCGTACCTAGGCCTTCATCGGCGTCACCTCGCCCAGAAGCGAGACGTGCGCGGCCACGATGCGCCAACCTTCCGGCGTACGCATCCAGGTATGGCTCTGCCGGCCGGTCTTCGTTCCACCGTGGCGGCGGAACTCGCAGTTGGCGGTGCCGAAGTCGCGGCCGTAGGTGACGATCCAGAGTTTCAGCAGGTCGCGGTTCACCACGAAGCCGGGGTCGCGGCCGGCGCGGAAGGCCGCGATCTGGTCGTGACCGTAGAGCTGTTCGCCGATGCCGTAGCGCAGCGTGTGCGGGCTCTTCCAGAACAGCGAGTCGAGCGTGACCACGTCGTTGGTGTTGAGGGCCGTCTCGTAGCGGTTGAAAGCAGCAGTCACCTCGCCCACGACCTCGGGGATATTTATTTCCATGTTTTCTCCTTACACCACAATCCGATTCACACGTTGCTCATGCTCCTCTCCCCCTTGGGGGAGAGGCTGGGTGAGGGGGCTGCCTGCTTCCGAAAGGCCGACATCGTTACGGTCGATCCCTCCCCCTCACCTAACCTCTCCCCCAAGGGGGAGAGGAACATGAGCGAGACGTGTGAATGCCTTGCTCCTTACGCGGGCGGCGCGCTGGCGACGCCTTGCTTCTCCAGGAAGGCCGCCACGCGAAGAGCTGCCTGTTCGTTATAAGGCTTGGCGATGAGCTGCACGCCGATCGGCAGGCCACCCGGCCGCTGCAGCGGCGCCACCACCACGGGCAGGCCGATGAACGAGATCGGCTGGGTGAACAGGCCGAGATTGGCACGCACCGGCAGGTCGACACCGCCCAGCTTCATCATGACCTGGCCGAGTTTTGGCGCGGTGCAGGGCGTGGCCGGCGCCAGCACGATGTCGGCCTCTTCGAAGACCTTCAGCACGCTGGCGCGGTAACGCCGACGGAAGCGCTGGGCCTTGACGTACCAGGCGCCCGGCAGCAGCAGGCCGGCCATGAAGCGCTCGCGCGTGTCGGGGTCGAAATCCTGCGGCCGGGTCCTGAGCCGCGGCAGGTGAAGCTGCCCGCCCTCGATGGCCGTGATGACATAGGCCGCCGCCCGCGCCGCCGCTGCTTCCGGCAGTACGACCGTCCTGGTCGCGCCCAGCGCCTTCGCCACCATGGCCACCGCCTCGAACGCCTCGGGCTCGCCGCCCTTGGCAAAATAGTCGCCGGCGATGGCGATACGCAGACCGTCGATGCCTTCGATCAGGCGCGGCAGGGTCGGATCGGCGGGGCGATCGGTGCAGACCGGATCGTCGGGATCCCAGCCCTGCATCGCATCGAACGACAGCGCCAGGTCCTCGGCCGAGCGTGCGATCGGCCCCAGATGGTCGAAGGCGTCAACGAAGGGAAACGAGCCGGCGCGGCTCAGGCGGCCATAGGTCGGCTTCAGGCCAAACAGGCCGCAGAGCGAGGACGGCACGCGGATCGAGCCATTGGTATCGGAGCCCAGTGCCAGCGGCACCTCTCCTGCCGCCACTGCGGCGCCAGAACCGCCCGACGAGCCGCCGGACATGCGCGTCGTGTCGCGTGGATTACGCGACGGGCCGTAGTGCACGTTCTCGCCGGTGAAGTCGTAGGCGTACTCGCCCATGTTGAGGCCGCCTACCAGAATGGCGCCCGCGGCCTCGAGCTTGCGCACCAGCGCGCCGTCGCGCGCGGCCTTGGGGCCATCGATGTTGATCTTGGAGCCGGCCCGCGTCGGCAGGCCCGCGATATCGAACAGGTTTTTCACGGCGAAGGGCACGCCCATCAACGGGCCGTGATGATTGCCGGCATCGATCTCGGCCGCGCGTTTGCGGGCGCGCTCGCCCACCACGTCGGTGAAGGCGTTGATCGTGGGCTCCGCCGCCGCGATGCGCTTCAGCGTGGCGTCGATCACGGCCGAGGCCTTGACCTTGCCGCTCATCACGGCACCGGCGATCTCGGTTGCCGTCGCCGACTTCGAAAGAGGATCGCTCATGGCCGGAACACCGGACCGGGCGTCAGCTCGTCGTCGAGTTCGACCTCGAGCAGCGGCCGCGCGATCATCAGCGACCGCTCATAGTTCAGGATCACGTTGGCGCGGGACTCAGGCGCAATCGGCAGGCCAATGGCTTTCGCCCCCTCATCGACCAGACGCGCAACGTCAGGCTTTTCATCCGCCACGTCTTTTCCTCCCTCAAGCGAAGTGACAGGCAACCTGCCGCGCCGGACCGGCCGGACGCAAGAGCGGCATTTCTTCTGCGCAGCGCGGCGTGCCCTTGGGGCAGCGGCCGTAGAAACGACAGACCGTGGGATCGGGATCGATCGGGCTGCGCGGCTCGCCGCCGAGGCGCAAGCGACCGACGCGCTGCTCAGGCTCGGCCTGCGGGATCGCCGAGATCAGCGCCTTGGTATAGGGGTGCTTCGGATCGGCGAAGACCTCGGCCGCCGGCCCCTGCTCCACCACCTTGCCGAGATACATCACCAGCACGCGGTCGCAGAGCAGCCGCACGACGTTGAGGTCGTGGCTCACGAACAGATAGCTCATGCCGAGCTCGCGCTTGAGCTGTTGCAGGAGCTGCAGGATCACGACCTGGACCGAGACGTCGAGCGCCGCCGTCGGCTCGTCGAGGATCAGAAGTTCGGGTTCGACCGCGATGGCGCGGGCGATGCCGACGCGCGCCTTCTGGCCGCCCGAGAGCTGGTGCGGGAAGCGTTGAAGCAGCTCGCGTGGCAGGCCGGTCATGTCGGCCAGCTCCGCGATACGGGCCTTGAGTTGGGCGCCCGACATCTTCTTCAGGCGCCGCACCGGATCGGCGATGGCGTCGGCCGCCGTGTAGCGCGGGTTGAGCGAGTCGCCGGCATCCTGGAACACCATCTGGATGCGGGCGCGATGGGGGTTGGCCGCGAAGTCGCGGGCCTTGAAGTCGGCCAGTTCAGCGCCGCCCAGGCGGATGCTGCCCGAGGTCGGATCGAGCAGGCGGTTGATCAGCCGCACCAGGGTGGATTTGCCGCAGCCCGATTCGCCCACCAGCCCCACAGTCTCGCCGCGGCCGATGGTGAAGCTCACCTCGTCGACCGCGTGAAGCTGCGGCAGCGGCGCCACAGGCTTGCGGAAAGACGTGGCGCGCGCCAGCAGGCCCTGCTTGCTGCCAACAGTGAAGCGCTTGGCCAATTCGGCGATGTCGAGCAAGGGCCCCGGCGGCGAGGCGGGCGTTTCACCGGTCATAGCGGATTCCAGCAGGCGACGACGTGCCGCTCGCCCATAGTCCGCTGCGGCAGCGGTTGGGTACATTCATCGAGCCGGCGCTCGCAACGGCCACTGTAGCGACAAGCCGGCAGGTCGGTCCGGCGCAGGTCCGGCAAGCCACCGGGGATCGACGCCATGTCCGCGAGCGAGACGGTCTCGCCTGGCGTCGCGGCCAGCAGCTTGGCCGAATAGGGATGGCGCGGATGGGCAAACAGCTCGCGTGCCGGCGCGGCCTCGACGATGTGGCCGGCATGCATGACCACGATGCGGTCGCAGTATTCGGCGGCCAGTGCCAGATCGTGGGTGATGAAGATCGTGGCCATGCCCGCCTCACCCGCCAGCTCGCCGATCAGATCCATGATCACTGCCTGGGTGGTGACGTCAAGGCCGGTGGTCGGCTCGTCGGCGATCAGCAGCGCCGGCCGGCAGGCCAGCGCAATGGCGATCATGATGCGCTGGCACATGCCGCCCGACAGTTCGAAGGGATAGGCCTCGGCGCGGCGCTCGGGATCGGGGATGCGGACCTTCTTCAGCATCTCGATCGCGGCCCGGGGCGCATCGTTGCGAGTGGCGCCACCGTGGCGCACCAGCACGTCGGCGATCTGGCGTCCGACGCGGCGGATCGGGTTCAGCGCCGTGCGCGGATTCTGGAAGATCATCGAGAGTTCGCGGCCGCGCTGCTCGGCCAGATCGTGCTCGTTCAAGGCCAGCAGGTCGGCGCCGCCGAACATGGCGCGCCCCGACGTCACCTTGCCGGCGGCATCGAGGATACCCATGACGGCAAAGGCCGTCACCGACTTGCCCGAACCGCTCTCGCCCACCAGCGCCACGGTCTCGCCCTTGTCGACGCTGAAGCCGACATGCTCAAGTACCTTCACGACGCCGGAGCGCGTGCGGAACTCGACCGACAGGTCTTCGACGGCAAGGGCTGGGACCGCGCTCATGTGCGCATCCTCGGGTCGATGATGTCGCGCAGCCCGTCGCCCAAAAGATTGAAGCAGAAGACGGCCAGCATGAGCGTGGCGCCGGGGAAGAGCGCGATCCACCATTCGCCCGACTGGATGAAGTTGGCACCCTCGGCGACCATGATGCCCCACTCGGCCGCGGGCGGGCGGACGCCGAGGCCGATGAAGGAGAGGCCGGCCGCGTTCAGGATGGCGTAGCCCATGGTGAGCGACATCTGCACCATCATGATCGGCATGATGTTGGGCAGCACATGGCCCAGCACGACACGTGCTTCGCCGTTGCCCGACAGGCGCGCCGCCTCGACGAAGCCCGCGTCGCGCCGCACGTTGGCCTCGGCGCGCGCCACGCGGGCATAGAGCGGGAAGTTGATGATGGCGGTGGCGATCACGATGTTGATCACCTCGTTGCCCAGCGCCGCCACGATGCCCATGGCCAGCACGAACAGCGGGAAGGCCATGATGGTGTCCGCGAGGCGCCCGACGATGCGATCTGTCCAGCCGCCGAAATAGCCCGCCGCGACGCCCGACAGCGCGCCCAGCATGAAGGCCAGGATCACCGAGGCGAAGGCGATGGTGAGGTCGAGGCGCGTCGCCACCAGCACGCGGCTGAAGATATCGCGGCCGAGCTGGTCGGTGCCGAACCAGTGCGCCGCCGACGGCGGTTTCAGCGCCATGGCAGCATTGCTCTGCATCGGATTGTAGGGCGCCAGAACCGGGCCGAAGAGCGCCGCGATCAGGAACAGCGCGAACAGGCCAAACGCCAGTCCGGTGACCGGGTTTTCCGACAGCACGTAGCGGGCGTGGCGCAGCAGCGGCAGCATGGTCAAGAGTCCAGCCGGACGCGCGGATCGACCAGGCCGTAGAGGAAGTCGATGGTGAGGTTGAGTGCCACGTAGAGCACCGCCATGGTGAGCACGAAGCCCTGCACCGGGGCGTAGTCCGAGGTGATCAGCGCATTCACGGCGTAAAGACCGATACCCGGCCAGGCGAAAACCGTCTCGATCAGCACGTTGGCGCCCAGCAGGAACGAGAACACCATGCCCAGCGTCGTGATGACCGGCAGCACGGCGTTGCGGAAGGCATAGGTGAAGATGACGGTGCGCGGGCTGAGGCCGCTCGCCCGCGCGGTGCGGATGAAGTCGCTGCCCAGCACCGCCAGCATCGAGCCACGCGTCATGCGGGCAAGCGGCGCCAGCGAGAAGATCGCCATCGAGATGCCGGGCAAGGCGAGCTGGCGGAGCGCGCCCCAAAAGGTCTCGAGATTACCGGTCAGCGCCGAATCGATCAGGTAGAAGCCGGTGATGTGGGTCGGCGGCGAGAGAAAGACGTCGAGCCGCCCGGTCGGCGCCGGCGCCCACTGCAGCAGGTAATAGAAGACGTAGGCGAACAGCAGGCCGGTGAAGAACACCGGCAGCGACACGCCGGCCGTCGTCACGATCCGGCAGGTGTGGTCGATCCAGGTGCCCTGCTTCACCGCCGCCAGGACGCCGAGCGGAATGGCGATGGCGACGGCGAGGATCAGGGCAAACAGCGTGAGCTCGGCCGAGGCCGGCAGGCGGGTGGCGATCTCCGTCACCACCGGCTGGCCGGTGCTGAGCGAATTGCCGAGATTGCCATGCAGCAGATCGCCGACATAGCCGACGAACTGCTCGGGCAGCGACTTGTCGAGGCCGAGCTTGGTCCTGATCTCGGCGATCGCCTGCGGACTGGCGGCCAGCCCGGCGAAGTACGCCGCCGGGTCGCCCGGCAACAGCCGGGTCAGCATGAAGGTGACGATGACGACCCCCAAGATGCTGGGGATCGCCGTCGCCAGCCGCGACAACAGCAGGTTCAGCATCGCCGCCTCCGGCGCCTGCGCCTAGCTCTTCACGAGCTGGCGATAGTCGAGCTGGCGGTGGAACCAGTAGCGGTAGCCGGTGACGTTCTTCTGCATCGCTACGTTGAGCAGCGGCTGGAAGATCGGCACCCGCGGTACCTCCTCGAAGGCAATGTCGATGAAGCCCTTCACGGCTGCCTCGTACTCCGGGCCCGAGGTGAAACGCGCCTTGTCGATCAGCGCATCCATCGTCGGGTTCTTGTAGCCCATCGTATTGAAGACGGCGTTCTGGCCGTGATAGCACCAGAAGAAGAAATATTCCGGATAGTTCAGCCAGCCGCCGAAGGCGTCGGTGATCATCGGCATGTTCTTCTTCAGCAGTTCGCCACGCCAGTTGGCGCCCGGGATCTTGTTGATCGAGGCCTTGATGCCGATCTGCGCCAGGCTCTCCTGG
>CANJHI010000242.1 GCA_947474005.1 Alphaproteobacteria bacterium
CTTCCCGGTAGAGCGGGCCGTGCACGAATGCCGCCTCTGCCTCGACGCGCACGAACCCCGCGCGCCGTCCCTTCACGATGTCGTAGGACGGAAGGTCGATGTTCCGAATTTCCGCGCCGAGACGCGCCAATTGCGCGAGCGCCGCGTCGAAGGCAGCGGTGACCGCAGGCTCGACGGTCTCTGCGGCGAAATTGCCGATGACGCCAAGCCTCATCCCATCGAGCCGCTGCGGCTTTGCCGCGTCGTCGCGGCCGTCCAGACCGCGCCGGGATTCCGCGCAGCGGGGATCGAAGCCGCCGAGGACAGTCAGCATGGTCGTGGCGTCGGCGACCGTTCGCGTGAGCAGCCCCACATGGTCAAGGCGATAGCTCAAAGGCACCACGCCACGCGTACTGATGAGGCCGTAGCTGGGCTTCAACCCAACGACGCCGCAATATGATGCGGGAATGCGCACGGAGCCGCCGGTATCCGTGCCGAGCGCCGCGTAACAGAGGCCGGCGGCTACGGCAGCCCCGGAGCCGCCGCTCGAGCCTCCCGGCGAATGCCCGGCACGATGCGGATTGATCGCCCGGCCGTAATGCGGATTGTCATTCGTGGCGCCGAGTGCCCCCTCGTGCATGTTGACCTTGCCGAGAATGACGGCGCCCGCCGCGCGCAAGCGGCGCACGATCTCCGCATCCTCGGTGGGAATGCGATAGGGCGTGCCGCCGAACCCGTTGCTGGTGGGCACGTCTGCGACGTCTATGTTGTCCTTGAGCGCAATGGGAATTCCGTCGAGCTTTCCGTGGCGCCGCTTCGCGGCAGCCCGCTCCGCTGCAGCGCGCGCTTCGGCGAGCGCGGTCTCCCTACAGAGCGTAATGTAGCAGTTGAGCCCGCGGCCGACGCCCTCTGTCCGATCGAGAAGGAGCCGCGTCAACGCTTCCGCATCGACCTCTCGGGCATCGAGCATCTCGGAGAGGCGGGAGATCGACAGATACGCCAGATCGGTCATGCTCGCGACGTCCCTCCGGTCGGTTAGAGTAAGAGTCCTCGGAGACCGCGCGCTGCCGCGCGGCACTCCCCAGAGCTGACGCTAGGGAATATCAGCCGAGTTGAAAAGACTTGGTTTCCATTCGGATCGCACAGGACTTGTCTGCTGCGATGGAGCGCGGAACAGAAACCAATGCTATACTCGTCGAAGATCGAGTGCAAAAATCCGGCGTCTTCGCACGCTGCAAGCAATCAGGAAGAAAGCCGATGCCGCACATCAAAACCGACGACGGCGTGCAGCTCTATTACGAGGAGACGGGCGAGGGCGATCCGCTTGTGTTCCTGCACGAGTTCGGCGGCCACTACATGAGCTGGGAACCGCAGGTTCGTTATTTTTCCCGGCGCTACCGCTGCATCGCCTACGCCGCGCGTGGCTGGCCGCCCTCGGATGTGCCTGGCGATGTGTCGATGTACGGCCAGGCGCGAGCGGCCGACGACTGCGCCGAGGTGATGAAGGCGTTGGGCATCGCCCAGGCCCATCTGGTCGGGCTGTCGATGGGCGCGACGGCCGCGCTTGAGTTCGCCATCCGCCATCCTGGTAAGGGGCGCTCTCTGGTGATTGCGGCGGGCGGCGGTGGCGGCGCTAGCGATCCGGCGGCCAAGGCAAAGTTCAAGGAGGAGTGCGAGGCCTTCGCCCGGCGTATCGAGCAGGAGGGTATGCCGGCCATGGCCGAGCTCTACTGCACGAGCTCGGCACGCGTGACCTATCGCTACAAGGATCCGCGCGGCTGGGCCGAGTTCAAGCAGCAGTTCGCCGACGGTTCGGCCACGGGCCACGCCATGACCATGCGCGGCATCCAGGGCGCGCGGCAGCCGTTCTTCGAACGGACGGAAGAGCTGAAGAAGATCGCCGAGCCGATGCTGGTGGTGATCGGCGATGAGGACGAGTCGACGCACGGTCTTGCCGTGCATCTCAAGCAGCACGTGTCGCGCAGCGGCGTGCTCGAGCTGCCGAAATGCGGCCACACGATCAATCTCGAGGAGGCGGCTGCCTTCAACGCAGCCGTCCAGGATTTCTTCCACGCCGTCGAGCGCGACCGATGGCCGGCGCGCGGGGCCAAGACCTATACGCTGATCCCGCCCAGCCGCTGACGCGTCCCCAAGCCTACTTCGGCAGGGCAGTGACCTTGACGTTCTCCGGCCGCACGGCCTTCAGAAGGTCCATGTAGACGTACTTCGAGTAGTCGAGCGGCGCCTTCAGCTTCTTCTGGTCGGCCAGCTGCTTCTCGGAGACCTGGATCGCCTCGATCGAACGGGCCTGCCAGTCCATGTCGAACTCGACCTTGGGCATCAGCTCGGTGGCGAGCTCAAGCGGCATCTTCAGGAACTTGGCCACCATCTTGGCGGCGGCTGACCTATCTTTGCCGATCATGTCGTTGGCTTCGAGCAGCGCGCGCATGAATTTCTCCGCGGTCGCCTTGTTTTGCTCGATCCAGCCACGGTTCATGTAGACGAAGTTGATGTTGTTGTAGATGCCCTCGGCGGTCTGCAGGATCTTGGTGCCCTTGACGGCCATCAGGGTACGGGTCGGCCACGGCTCCCACACCGCGAAACCGTCGATATCGCCGCGCTCGGTGGCGGCCAGCATCTCGGGCGCCTCGACATTCACCATGGTGAAGTCGGCGAGCTTCAGGCCGCGCTTTTCGAGGACGCGGCGCCAGAAGATCTCGCTGCCGGTGCCCATGGCAATGCCGACTTTCTTGCCCTTGAGACCTTCGAGGTCGGCGACGTTGCGGCCGACCACCGAGAGCCACTTCACGAGATAGGTGCCGTCGGCGACCGCCACGATGTTGCCGTCGACCTGATGATTGATGACGCCGGCGAGATCGCTGCCGTAGGCGGCCTGGACCTGGTTGTTGATCAGGAACGGGATCATCGCCGAGCCCGAGGGCCCGGTGTTGATCGTGACGTCAAGGCCGTGCTTCTCGAACAGGCCGCCTTCCTTGGCGACGTAGAATTGCGAGAAGGCCGGATCGACGCCGGTGGCGATCGTCATCTTGGTCAACTGGGCATTGGCGCCCACGGTGCCCGCGAGCAGAAGAGCGGCGGCGGCGAGAAATGCTCTCATGATGTCCTCCTCAAGTGACGGGCGAGAAGCGCCCGGCGAACGTGTAGATACCCCAGCGGAAAAGACGGTCGGCGGTGAAGCCCAGCAGTCCCAGCACAAGCAGGGCGACGAAAATCTGATCGACCAGCATGTACATCCGCGAATCCCAGATCATCCTACCCAGTCCATTGTTGGCGGCAACGAGTTCGGCAGCAACAATGGTCACGAAAGAGTTGGCCATGGCCAGCCGCATGCCGGTCAGGATGTAGGGCACGGTGGCGGGCAGGGCCACGAAGAAGAAGATCTGCCCGGGTCCGGCGCCCAGCGAGCGCGCAGCACGGATCTTGTTGGGCGCCACGGCGCTCACACCGGCCGCGGTGTTGATGATGACGATGAACACCGTGGTGTAGATGATCAGGAAGATCTTCGAGCCCTCGCCGATGCCGAACCAGATCACCGCGACGGTGATCAGCGCGGTGGCCGGGATGAAGCGCAGGAACTCGGTATAGGGCTCGAGCAACCGTCGCACCGGCCGGAACGAGCCGATCGCCAGACCGACCGGGATGCCGATCAGGCTGCCTCCTGCAAAGCCGCTGGCGATGCGCCCGAGGCTGGCCGAGGCCTGCTCCCAGAGCGTGCCGTCCTGGGCAAGCTCGATCGCCTTCAGGAAGACCTTCCACGGCGTCGGAAACAGCACCGAACTTAGCAGCCAGGTCGAGGCCATGTGCCAGATCAGGAACAGGCTGGCGAACCCCACCAGATAGCCGCCGACACCGTTCACCGCCGCGCGCATCAGTGCGCCCGCTGCAACGAGATCGCGACCTCGTCGCGGATCATCTCGTGGACTTGTCGGTAGACCTCGACGAAACGGTCGTGGGTGCGCTCACGCTCGGTGTCGCTCAGGGTGACCGGCACGATGCCCTTCAGCTTGGACGCCGGGCCCGCGTGCATCACGCCGATCCGGTCGGCCAGAATGATTGCCTCGTCGATGTCGTGGGTGATGAACAGGACGGTCTTGCCCGTCGCCGCGCAAATCCGTTTCAGCTCGCGCTGCATGTCGGCGCGGGTGTGGGCATCGAGTGCCGCAAACGGCTCATCCATCAGCAGCATCTGCGGCTCGTTGGCGAGCACGCGGGCGATCTGAATACGCTGTTTCATGCCGCCCGACAGTTCGGAGGGATGCTTATGCTCCTGGCCCTTGAGGCCGACCAGCTCGAGATAGTGCCGCGCCTTTTCCTCACGTTCGCGCCGGGCGATACCGCGCATGCGCAGGCCAAACTCGACATTGCCTTGCGCCGAGAGCCAGCCGTAAAGCGAATCGTCACCCTGGAAGACGACGCCGCGATCGGCGGCCGGTCCGGCGATCGGCTTGCCGCCAAGGCGGAGGTTGCCCGAACTCACGGCCTCGAAGCCCGCGACCATGTTCAGCACCGTGGTCTTGCCGCAGCCGCTGGTGCCCAGCAGGCAGAAGAATTCGCCGGTCCTGATGTCGAGCGAGAAATCCCGCACGGCGACATAGTCGCCGCCGGTGAGCGAGCGATAGACTTTGCTGACCTGGGTGAGTTCGACGAGAGACATGACGATCGCTTACCTTAACCGACATTCCCCGGATGAACCCTTGAAACGGCGGGAACCGTAACATTCTGCCGGGTTGCGGGGAAGCCATGGGCGACCGACACAGTTTTCCCGGCGGTCCCGTCGCTACGCCCTCCCTTCATCACCCCACCGGCGGTGCATTCTCATGCTGATTGACGCTCGATTCTCACTTTGATTGTCGCGTTGCATTGTAGCCAACGGCGGGGAAATCGACTCAGCGAGTCTATAAATGGCCTGTCCTTGCTCAAAACTCCAAAAAACCGAGAAAGCATATAGTTTCTGGCGCCGCAGCCATACCGTCATCGGCATGCTCACGCTTTTGTCCGCCCTAGGCTCCCTGCTTTCGTTCCGGGTTCGTCGTCGCCTCACCCTGGAGCTGGAGTTCGCCGCCTTGCGACATCGGGTGACCGTCCTGCGCCGGCAACGCGTTGGCCGACCTCGACTCTTCTCCGCCGACCGGTTGCTCTGGGTGGCCGGATGGCTTTAAGAGCAGGGACAGCGCTCAGAACCCATGCACGGAGACCGCGTTGCAAGAGAGCGGCGCTCTATTCGATAGCCGAATTCCGTCGACCGCAGTCTTCATCGACAGGATTCCTGGCCGGATGGACTTTTGAGCATGGACACCGGGCAGTCACCTCCGGTTGGGCCCGCACTTTCGCGAAGCCGTCAGGCTGCGTGCTGCCGCAGCGGGTCGATCAGCTCCGCCATCGTTTCCCATTTTTCACAGCGATCCACCGCCCCTTCGATCGCATCGATCCCCGCGGGCGTCAGATGCGGCGCCGCCAGTTCGTGAAACTTCGCGCGAACCTGCGATTCCGGATCGGGCTTGAGCGTGTCGCGCACGGAATTCTCGCGCGCCGCCGTGCCGCTGCGCCCGTCCTTGAGCGTCAGCGTAACCCGGGCCGGCCGGTGCGTCGGCGTACTGCGTGCCGTCATCGCCGGATCCTCCGCGATACTCACCAGCTGCCGCAGCCGGGCGATGACCGGATCTTCCAACGCGCTGTCGTCGATGTCGGCGAAGCCCAGGCCGCCGCGCGCGATCAGCACCGCCGCCGAATGGGGCAGCGAATATTTCGATGCGAAGTAGTTGGGCGGCGCCGGATTGCGCATGACGGAGGCGAAGGCGAAGGTCTGCACCTCGACCCGCGCGACCTCTTCCGGCCTCGGCTTCAGCACGGCCAGGGTCTCGGCCAGGCTGTCCAGCGCCGCATGGATCGGATTGCAGCAGGCATAGAAGCGGAAATAGTTCTCGAGTATCTCCCAGCGCTGTCCAATGTCGTCGGGCAGATTCTCGGGCGCGAAGGCCGCGCCCACCATGACGCCGAGCGCCTCCTCGATCGCGTCCTCCTGCGCCGTGAAGCCGGCCGCCGCCATCTCGGGCGCCAGCGTCGCGGCCATGGCGCCGAGACCCGCCGGCAGGTTGAGCGTGGGGCCACCGGCGACGGTGTTGTTGTAGCTCGGCGTCATCAGCATGGTGGTGGCGACGCGCATCGCCAGGCTGACGCCTGCCCCCTCCAGGCCCTGGAGCCGCGCGCCGGCCGCCGCCGCGCCGAGCAGCGAGAGCTGCCCATTGGGATGCGAGAAGGCGCGCTGCGTGTAGCCGCGGTTCAGCCGGCCGGCCACTTCGTAGCCCAGAACGAAGGCGCCGAGCATGGCACGCCCGCCCATGCGCCGCTGCTCGGCGATCGCCAGGACTCCCGGCAGGATGTGCGGTGACGGCTGGAGGCCCCGCGCGCCCTCGCACAGTTCCACCGCTCGCGCCGCGATCCCGTTCAGCAGCGCCGCCGTGCGGATGTCGGCCTGCGGCAACCCGGGCGCGAGCACCGTCGCGCCGCGACCCGTTCCTGCGAGCAGCCGCTCGCGCAACCCGATCACCTCGGGCCGCGCGGCACCGGCGAGCGTCACGCCGATCGTGTCCAGCAGGACGAGCTTGGC
>CANJHI010000243.1 GCA_947474005.1 Alphaproteobacteria bacterium
CAGCCCGACCGGACATGCCCGGCCCCCCGTCCGCATCAGCGGGACGCAAGACTCAGTCGGTTCCTGGAAGGTCACTCCAGCGGACCGGCACAAGAGCCGGGAGAAACCCGGCCGAGCCCGAACTTCGTCCCGGGCCATTGGACGATGCCCTTTGGCCACTGGCCTTTTCGACCCCGTGGAGGGGTTTTGCCGGTCTCACAAGACTCGGATTCCATGTGGAGAGAACACGATGAACAGGGTTTCGGCCCTGTCGCCGCCGTCGTTCATGATGTTCTCAGCGGCACAACTCCGCGATTCGGAGCCGTCTCCGAAGCGTCTCGGCGCTGTGCCGGCGCGTGATGCCAAGACGTTGAAATGGCCAAACAATTGCGGGCTGGCGGCACACGCTGCGGCACACCTGCCGCCGCGTTGCGGCACAGATCGTGTGCCGCTGCCGCAATTTCTATCGCACCTTCGCCCGCGGATGCGCGTCACGGTAGACCTTGGTGAGCCGGGCCGCGTCGACGTCGGTGTAGCGTTGCGTGGTCGAGAGCGAGGCGTGGCCTAAAAGCTCCTGGATGGTGCGGAGGTCGCCGCCGGCGCCCAGCAGGTGGGTGGCGAAGGAGTGGCGCAGCGCATGCGGCGTCACGCTGTCGGCCAGGCCGAGGTGGTGGCGGATGTCGCGCACCCGCTTCTGCACGATGGCGGGATCGAGCGCGCCGCCGCGGGCGCCCATGAAGAAGGCATCGCCCGGGCGGGCAGCTTTTAGCCACGGGCAGGCGTCGCGGTAGGCCACGAGCGCGTCGAGCGCCTGCGGCAGCAGCGGCACCAGGCGCGTCTTGTTGCCCTTGCCGGTGACGGCCAGCGTGTCCTGGCCGGCGGCGAGCAGGCCCTCGACGGTGGCCTTGGTGAGGCCGAGCGCCTCGCCGATGCGCAGGCCGGCGCCATAGAGGAGCAGCAGCACGGCCTGGTCGCGCAGGTCGAGCCAGGGGTCGCGTTCCTTCTCGGCTGGATCGGCATCGAGCAGGTCGCCCATGTCGCGTTCGTTGAGCGCCTTGGGGATGGAGCGCGGCAGCTTGGGCGTCTGGATGGTGGCGATGCTGGCGTTGTGGGCGAGACCGCGCTTGTCGAGGAAGCCGAAGAAGGAGCGCACCGAGGAGAAGGCCCGCGCCGTCGAGCTCCGCGCCATGCCCTGGCGCGCGCGCTCGGCCAGCCAGGCGCGGAACTCGGCCGGCTTCAGTTTGGCCAGCGCCGCCAGGGTAGGGGCGGCGCCCAGATAGGTCGTCATGAAACCGAGGAAGCCCGCGACGTCGTGCTCGTAGGCGATCAGCGTGTGGGCGGCGAGCCGGCGTTCGCTCTTCAGCCAGTCGCGCCAGCCGGCCTGCGCCGCCGCGAGGCTCATTCGGGACTCACTCGGGCAGGTCGAGCCAGGCACGGATGGTGTTCTCCAGCACCTTGGCCAGGAAGAACAAGAGCTCGGTCGACATGTCGGGGCCGAAGGCCTCGGGCTCGCGCGAGCCGAAGCACATGACGCCGTCGGGCGAATCGGTCGAGACTTTCAGGCGCATCAGCACGTCTGACTTCACGAAGCGCGAGACCTCGCCGAAGAAGGCATCCTCGCCCAGGATCGAGCTGCGCAGCCGCGCATGCTTTTCCGGGCCGATGGCGGCGTCGATGGCGCCCGGCGCCAGCACGTAGACGCCGCGCACCGGCACGCGCTTGGGCGCGTCGGCATTGGCCTCGATGGCGAGCGTGATGAAGTCGACGTCCAAAAGCTCGGGCAGCTCGTGGGTCACGACATGGATCATCTTCTCGAAGGTCGTGGCCTGGATGATGCTGATCACCGCCGCCTGGATGCGGTTCTGGACGATCTGGTTCTGCTTGGAATTGGCGATGATCTCGCCGCGCTCGGTCTTGAGCTTGTCGATCTCGCTGCGCAGGCGCTTCAGGATCGCCTGCTGCATGTCGATGACCCCCGGCCCTTGTACGCGCGGAACCAGCGCCAGCTCCTCGGCGAGTTCGGCATGATCGCCGAAGAACGCCGGATGGGCCTTAAGATAGGCCACGACATCGTCGGCGGTGATCAGCTTCACCTGCCGTCCCGATCCGTCGGGCGCCGTGACCGTGCCGTCGTTAGCCATGAGCCGGCCTTTGCGGTCAGAGGATCGACTGGCCGGTCTTGGCCCAGTCGTCGAGGAAGGCTTTTAGCCCATTGTCGGTCAGCACGTGCTTGAAGAGCTGGCGCAGCACGTTGGGCGGCAGGGTGGCGACATGGGCGCCGAGCTTGGCGGCCGCGATCACGTGCTGGCTGTGGCGCACGGAGGCCACCAGAACCTCGGTCTTGAAGTGCGGATACTGGCGATAGATCGTCATGATCTCGCCGATCAGGTGCATGCCGTCCTGGCCGATGTCGTCGAGCCGACCGACGAAGGGCGAGATGAAGGTGGCGCCGGCCTTGGCCGCCAGCAGCGCCTGGGCGGCCGAAAAGCACAGGGTGACGTTCACCATCGTGCCTTCTGACGTAAGCACCTTGCAGGTTTTGAGGCCATCCGGCGTGAGCGGAACCTTGACCGCCACGTTCTTGGCCAGCTTGGCGAGCTTGCGGCCCTCCTCGAGCATCGTCTTGTGGTCGGTCGCGACCGTTTCGGCGCTGACCGGGCCCGGAACGATGGCGCAGATCTCCCTGATGACGTCGAGCATCGGCCGGCCGGCCTTGGCGATCAGCGAGGGATTTGTCGTTACGCCATCGAGCAGGCCGGAGGCGGCGAGGTCCTTGATCTCGGCGACATCGGCGGTATCGACGAAGAACTTCATATAAACTACCCCAATGGCCAGTGGTCCGGACGTGCGCGCTACCACAATTTCTAGCGTTTCCCCCACCGAGCCACAAGGCAAGGAGGCTGCCTCGTCACGCCCGGAGTCGGTGGAAAACACGCTGCCCCGGACGATGCCAAGGACGGTGAAGGTTCTGCTGCCGCTGCCGCTGGCAGACGCCTACGACTACAGCGTTGCAGAAGATATGGCCGTTGTACCCGGCCACTTCGTGGTGGTGCCGCTGGGCAAGCGCGAGACGGTGGGCGTGGTGTGGGGTGAGGGTTCGGGCGAGGTAGCGCCGGAAAAGCTGCGCGACATCGTGGCTATCCTGCCGGCGCTGCCGATGGCCGATGCACTGCGCCGGTTCGTGGATTGGATCTCCGCCTATACGCTGGCACCGCCCGGCGCGGTGCTGCGCATGGCGATGAGCGTGCCCTCGGCCCTCGAGGCGCCCAAGACCGAGATCATCTATCGGCCCGCCCAGCTGTCCGGCGATGAGGCGCTGAAATTGACCGCCGCCCGGCGCCGCGTGCTCGCCGCTCTCGAGGACGGGCCCGCCATGCCGGTGGCCGAACTCGCCCATCTCGCCGGCGTCGGTACCTCGGTCGTCAAGACCATGGCCCAGGTCGGCCTGCTGGAAGCGGTCGAGCGCACGATGCGGCGGACCTTTCCGCGGCCCGATGGCGAGCATCCCGGCCCGACGCTGTCGCCCGAGCAGCATGCGGCGGCGCAGGCGCTGGTGGAGAAAGTGCGGGCGAACGCCTTTTCCGCGACCCTGCTCGATGGCGTACCCGGCGCGGGCAAGACCGAGGTCTATTTCGAGGCGATCGCCGCAGCCCTCGCCGCCGGCCGGCAGGTGCTGGTCCTGCTGCCCGAGATCGCGCTGACCGCGCAGTGGCTGAAACGCTTCGAGGACCGGTTCGGTGCGCCGCCCGCGCCCTGGCATTCCGGCCTGACCAGCCTGGAACGCCGCGAGACCTGGCGCGCTATCGGCGAGGGAAGGGTGGGAGTCGTGGTTGGCGCCCGCTCGGCGCTGTTCCTGCCGTTCGCCAAGTTGGGCCTGATCGTGGTCGACGAAGAACACGACGGCTCGTTCAAGCAGGACGAAGGCGTCACCTATAATGCCCGCGACATGGCGGTGGTGCGGGCCCGGCTGGTGGCGGCGCCGATCGTGCTGGCCTCGGCCACGCCCTCGCTCGAAAGCGTCGTCAATGTCACCTCGGGACGCTACGGCGCGCTGCATCTGCCGGGACGCCACGGCGGCCAGCAACTGGCGCGGCTGACGGCGGTCGACCTCCGGCGCGAGCAACCGTCGCGGGGACGCTGGCTGTCGCCGCCGGTGGTCGAGGCGATGAAACAGACCCTGTCGGCGGGTGAGCAGACGCTGCTGTTCCTCAATCGCCGGGGCTATGCGCCGCTGACGCTCTGCCGGGCCTGCGGCCATGGGCTGGAATGCCCGCAATGCTCGGCCTGGCTGGTCGAACACCGGTTCCGGCGCACGCTGGTCTGCCATCACTGCGGCCACACCGAACCGCCGGCCCATGCCTGCAAATACTGCGGCGCCGCCGACCAATTCGTCGCCTGCGGTCCCGGCGTGGAGCGGCTGGCGGAAGAGGCGCTGGAACTCTTCCCCGAGGCGCGGCTGGAACTGTTCACCTCTGACTCGCTCATGAACCGCGAGCTGGCATCGGCCGCGGTCGAGCGCATGATCGCAGGCGAGATCGATATCCTGATCGGCACGCAAATGGCGGCCAAGGGTCACCATTTTCCCAACCTGACGCTGGTTGCCGTGATCGATGCGGATCTGGGCCTGAACGGCGGCGATCTGCGGGCGGCCGAGCGGACCTTCCAGCTTCTCTATCAGGTGGCCGGTCGCGCCGGTCGCGAGGACCGGCCGGGTCGCGCCCTGGTCCAGACCCACATGCCCGAGCATCCGGTGATGCAGGCGCTTGTTTCGGGCGACCGCGACCGCTTTGTTACGGCCGAACTCGCCGATCGCGCCGCCGCTGGCATGCCGCCCTATGGCCGGCTCGCCTCGCTGATCGTGTCCGGCCCCGATCCCGCGGCGGTCGACGGCGTCTGTGCCGCGCTTGCACGTCGGGCGCCGCAGCAGCCGGGCGTGACGGTGCTGGGGCCGTCGACGGCGCCGCTGGCGCTGCTGCGTGGCCGCCACCGCCGGCGGTTCCTGCTGAAGGCCTCGCGGGAGACGGCGTTGCAGCCGCTGCTGCATGGCTGGCTGGAACGGATAGGCCTGCCCGGATCAGTCCGTCTGCAGGTCGATGTCGACCCCTATTCCTTCCTGTGACGATGCGCGCTGAAAAACCGCGGTAATACAGGCCTTTGGCAATCTTGCGCGTGGGAAAACCGCATGGTAGCAACGCGCGCTTTTCCGGGGTGGGGGCGAGATACTGCGCGACACGTTCTCCTGGGAAAAGTCTTGCCGGAACAATAGCTTGCCGGCTTGACGCAACGGGACTCGGAGAGGCTTTCAACGTGTCAACCGCTACCTCTGCCACGACCGGCGTCGCCGGACGCTATGCCAGCGCCCTTTTTGACTTGGCGGATAACGCCAAGTCGCTCGACCAAGTGGCCCAGGACCTCAGCACATTCCGCAAGATGGTCGGTGACAGCACCGATCTCGCCCGTGTCATCGCGAGCCCGGTGATCGGCCGCCCGCTGCAGACCAAGGCGCTGCTGGCCGTGCTCGACGCCGCCGGCATCAAGGGCCTCACCCGCAATTTCATCGGCACCGTGGCCGGCAACGGCCGCGCCCGCGAATTGGTCGCCATGGCGACGGCCTTTCTGGCCGAGCTGGCGAGCCGTCGCGGCGAGACCACTGTCGCCGTCACATCGGCCGTGCCGCTCTCGCCGGCCCAGCTTCAACAGCTCACCGACACGCTGCGCAGCGTGCTGGGAAGCGCCAAAGTCTCCGTCGACGCGCGCGTCGAACCCGACATTCTCGGCGGTCTCGTCGTGAAGGTCGGTTCGCGCCTGTTCGATTCGTCTATCCGAAGCAAACTGCAGCGCCTGCAGCTTGCCATGAAGGGAGTTGCCTAAATGGATATCCGTGCCGCCGAAATCTCGGCCATCCTCAAGCAGCAGATCGCCAACTTCGGCACCGAAGCCGAAGTGGCCGAGGTCGGCCAGGTTCTCTCCGTCGGTGACGGCATCGCGCGCGTCTATGGCCTCGACAGCGTCAAGGCCGGCGAGATGGTCGAGTTCCCGGGCGGCATCAAGGGCATGGCGCTCAACCTCGAGAGCGACAACGTCGGCGTCGTGATCTTCGGCGAGGATCGCACCATCCGCGAAGGCGACATCGTCAAGCGCACCGGCACCATCGTCGACGTGCCGGTGGGCAAGGGCCTGCTCGGCCGCGTGGTCGACGGTCTCGGCAATCCGATCGACGGCAAGGGACCGCTCGCCACCACCGAGCGCCGCCTGGTCGAGGTCAAGGCGCCCGGCATCATTCCGCGTAAGTCGGTCAACGAGCCGATGCAGACCGGCCTCAAGGCCATCGACTCGCTGGTCCCGGTCGGCCGCGGCCAGCGCGAGCTGATCATCGGCGATCGCCAGACCGGCAAGACCGCCGTCGCCATCGACACCTTCCTGAACCAGAAGGGCATCAACAAGG
>CANJHI010000244.1 GCA_947474005.1 Alphaproteobacteria bacterium
GCGCTTTTCGAGAAAGCGCCGCTACACCAACTGCTTAGTGACAGGGCGCTGCAAACCCTCGACGACGAAAATTCTAACCAATTGAATCTGTTTCGATAATTGCCGGACAGCAGTGATATGGAATATATACTGGACGGATAGAAGACGCGAGCCGATCATTGCTGCCATGACGACGAAGAAACCTGCCGCCTCCGAAACCGGCGATCCGCTGCTGCTGACGCCGGGCCCGCTCACCACCTCGGCCAGCGTCAAGCAGGCCATGGTCCACGACTGGGGCTCGCGCGACGCCGGCTTCCTCGCCATCAACAAGATGGTGCTCGACCGGATCGTCGAGCTGGCCGGCGCCCAGGGAACGCACGTCACCGTGCCGGTCCAAGGCTCGGGCACCTTCGCTGTAGAAGCAATGATCACCAGCTTCGTGTCGAAGGCCGGCAAGCTGTTGGTCCTGATCAACGGCGCCTACGGTCAGCGGGCCTTGAAAATCGCCCAGATCGCCGGGCGCGCCACTGCGTCGCTCGAGACGCCCGAGGACACGCCGCCCGATCTCGCCAAGCTCGACAAGATGCTGAGCGATGACAAGGCCATCACCCACGTCTTCGCCGTCCATTGCGAGACCACCTCCGGCATCCTCAATCCCATCGCTGAGATTGCCGCCATAGTCGCCAAGCAAGGCCGCCGCCTGCTGGTCGATTCGATGAGCGCCTTCGGCGCCCTCGAGATCGATGCCCGCAACATCTACTACGATGCGCTGGCCGCCTCCTCGAACAAGTGCCTCGAAGGCGTGCCGGGCCTGGGCTTCGTGGTCTGCCGCAATACCGCGCTCGCCGAGTGCAAGGGCAACGCCACCACCCTGGTGCTGGACCTGTTCGACCAGGCCGAGGCTTTTGCCCGCACCGGCCAGTACCGTTTCACGCCGCCGATCCATGTCATCGTGGCGCTGGGCAAGGCGATCGAGGAGCATGCGGCCGAAGGCGGCGTCGCCGGCCGCGGCAAGCGCTACCGCGACAACGCCAAGGTGCTGATCGACGGCATGCGCGCCATGGGCTTCCAGACGCTGCTGCCCAACGACCTTCAGGCGCCGATCATCGTCACCTTCCACATGCCGACCGATCCCAAGTTCGTCTTCCAGCGATTCTATGACGGGCTGAAGGACCGCGGCTATGTGATCTATCCCGGCAAGCTCACGGTGGCCGACTCTTTCCGCATGGGCTGCATCGGCCGCCTCTACCCCGAGCACATGAAGGGCGCGCTCGCAGCCGTCCGTGAAGTGCTGGACGAGCTGCGTGTATCCAATGGCGGCCCCGCTTTGGCGGCGGAGTAGGAGAGCAACATGGCACCCGACAGCATCAACAACCTCAGCGGCGAAGTCGCCGTCAACGGCCGCACCTATCGTTTGCCCAAGCAGCCCGTCGTCGTGGTCTGCATCGATGGTTCCGAGCCCGGCTACATCGAGGGCGCCGTCGAGGCGGGCAGGGCGCCGTGGTTTGCCAAGGTGCTGAAACAGGGGACCAGCCTGATCGGCGATTGCGTCGTTCCCTCCTTCACCAATCCCAACAATCTTTCCATCGTCACCGGCCGTCCGCCCGCAGTGCATGGCATTTGCGGCAACTACTTCCTCGATCCCGACACCGGGAAAGAGGTGATGATGAACGATCCCAAGTTCCTGCGGGTCGAGACACTGTTCCCCGCGTTCCAGCGCGCCGGTCTGCGCATCGCCGTCGTTACCGCCAAGGACAAGCTGCGCGGACTTCTGGGCAAGGGCCTCGCGCTCGGCGCCGGCAAGGCTTGCAGCTTCTCCTCGGAGAAGTCCGACAAGGCAACGCTGGCCGAAAATGGCATCGAGAACGTGAACGCCCTGGTCGGCATGCCGGTGCCCGACGTTTACAGTGCCGGCCTCTCCGAGTTCGTCTTCGCCGCGGGCGTCAAACTGATGGAACGCGATCGGCCGGAGATCATGTATCTCTCGACCACCGACTACATCCAGCACAAGCACGCGCCGGGCACACCCGTGGCCAACGACTTCTACGCCATGATGGACGGCTACATGGCCAAGCTCGACGCCATGGGCTGCACCATCGTGCTGACCGCCGACCACGGCATGAACGCCAAGTTTGGCGCCGACGGCCAGCCCGACGTCCTCTACCTGCAGGACCTGTTCGACAAATGGCTGGGCACCGACAAGGCCCGCGTCATCCTGCCGATCACCGATCCCTACGTCGTCCACCATGGCGCACTGGGCTCCTTTGCCGTCGTCTATTGCCCCAACCCGCAGGAGTGGGCGGCCAAGCTCAAGTCCATCCCCGGCATCGAGGCGGCGCTCACCAAGGAGGAGGCCGCCAAGCGTTTCGAGCTACCGGCCGACCGCCTGGGCGATCTCATCGTGGTCTCGACCAAACACAAGGTGCTGGGCACGTCCGCGAGTCGACATGACCTTTCCGGTCTCACCGAGCCGCTGCGCAGCCACGGCGGCGTCTCCGAGCAGCGGGTGCCGCTGCTGTGCAACCGCAAGCTCGCCGGCGATGCCGGATCGCGGCACTGGCGCAACTTCGACGCCTTCGATCTCGCCCTCAACCTCGTCGCCTGAAAGACCCCTCCATGGACACGATTACTCATTCGGGGGCGCGCCCGATCACGGATGACGTGCGGCACGAGTATCTCCGCATCGCCGGCAAGAAGGTCGAGACCGGGGCGCGCCTCGAAGTGCGCTTCCCCTGGGACAACCGCCTGGTCGGCACCGTGCCGCGTGCCACGCCCGAACTCGTGGCCCAGGCCTTCCAGATCGCCCACGACTACAAGCCCAAGCTGACGCGCTATCAACGCCAGCAGATCCTGCTCAAGACCGCCGAGCTGCTGGTCGCGCGCAAGGAAGAGCTGAGCCGCCTCATCACCCTCGAGTCGGGGCTGTGCCTAAAGGACTCGCTCTACGAAGTCGGCCGCGCCTACGACGTCTTCACCTTCGCGGGCCAGCTCTGCCTGTTCGACGACGGCCAGACCTTCTCCTGCGACCTCACCCCGCACGGCAAGCCGCGCAAGATTTTCACGCTGCGCCAGCCGCTCAATGCCATCAGTGCCATCACGCCGTTCAACCATCCGCTCAACATGGTGGCGCACAAACTGGCGCCCGCTTTCGCCACCAACAACTGCGTGGTGCTGAAGCCCACCGAACTGACGCCGCTCACCGCTCTGTTCCTGGCCGACACGCTCTACGAGGCGGGCCTGCCGCCGGAGATGCTGTCGGTCATCACCGGCAATCCCTCCGACATCGGCGACGCCATGATCGTCGATCCGCGCGCCGACCTCATCACCTTCACGGGCTCGGTCCGGGTCGGCAAATACATCGCCGACAAGGCCGGCTACAAACGCATCGTCCTCGAACTGGGCGGCAACGACCCGCTGATCGTCATGGAGGATGCCGACCTCGACAAGGCCGCCGACCTCGCCGTCGCCGGCGCCACCAAGAACTCGGGCCAGCGCTGCACGGCGGTGAAGCGCATCATCGTCGTCGACAAGATCGCCGACGCCTTCGTCGAGCGCGTGCTGGCCAAGGCGAAGAAGCTGAAGGCCGGCGACCCGCTCGACCCCGAGACCGATGTCGGCACAGTGATCCACGAGCGCGCCGCCACCCTGTTCCAGAACCGCGTGAGCGAGGCGGTCGCCAAGCACGGCGCCAAGCTGCTGCATGGCAACGACCGCCGCGGCGCGCTGTTTCCGCCCACCGTGGTCGACCATGTCGATCCCACCTGCGAGCTGGTCCGTGAAGAGACCTTCGGTCCGGCGATCCCGATCATCCGGGTGAAGGACATCGCGCACGCCATCCAGGTATCGAACGGCACCGCCTACGGTCTCTCCTCGGGCGTCTGCACCGACCGCCTCGACTACATCACCAGGTTCGTCGACGAGCTGCAGGTCGGCACGGTGAACATCTGGGAAGTGCCGGGCTATCGCATCGAGATGTCGCCCTTCGGCGGCATCAAGGATTCGGGCCTCGGCTACAAGGAAGGCGTGCTGGAGGCGATGAAGAGCTTCACCAACGTGAAGACCTGGTCGCTGCCCTGGCCTGGCTAGAGGGGCCGGCAACCTCCACGACCTGCGGAGGTCGGGAGTCCGCTGCTTCGGATCACAAGTCTTTGAAGTTCCGCTAAAATCCTCCCCTGGCTGGTGACGGTCGACGCCCGGAAAACTCGGGCGTCGACTGGAATAGGATTTGGGCCCAATTCAGTGTCTGCGTGGCACACACACCAAAGCGCGTCGAAATGCTGGACGCCGTCATGGAAAAGAACATATAGAGAACGATAGCGGATTTCAAGCCGGTGGCGGACAGCGGAGGTGATATCTGATACGTATCTCATACTGTCGTTCATTCAAAAGATGATCCGGACGTTTGCAAACCGAGAGGCGGAGCGGCTTTGGAACGGCGAGGCGAGCCGACGTCTGCCCGGCGACATCCAGGATCGCGCCTTGCGCAAGCTACGCCAGCTCGATGCCGCCGTTGTCTTGACCGACTTGTCGAACCCGCCGAGCAATCGCCTCGAAAGACTACGGGGCGATCGCGCAGGACAGATGAGCATTCGCATCAATGGGCAATGGCGCATCTGTTTCCGATGGGCGGCCGGCGAGGCGCACGATGTCGAGATTGTCGATTATCATTGAAGAGGCGGAAATGGTTGCCACTGAACTCAAGAACCCCCACCCAGGCGATATCCTCAAGGAAGAATTCCTGGCGGAAATCGGGATGAGCCAGAACAGGCTTGCCCAGATGATCGAAGTCCCGGCCAATCGCATTCACGCGATCGTCAACGGTACTCGATCGGTGACCGCGGACAGCGATCTTCGGCTGTGCCGATTTTTCGGTCTTTCGGAGGGCTACTTCCTTCGCCTGCAAAATGCCTACGATATGCTGGAAGCCAAGCGGCGGCTGCGGTCCAAGCTCGATCGTATCAAGCCGTGGACCGGTACGGATCGCAACGCTGCGGATTGAACGCCAAGGAGGATGCCGACATGACGGATCAAACGCCCTCGCGAACCTACTCCGGAAGCTGCCATTGCGGTGCCATCGCCTTCGACGTGGAGCTCGATCTCGCCGGAGCGCTCAAGTGCAACTGCACGATCTGCACCAAGCTCGGCGCCGTTTGGGCCTTCGCGCCCAAGACGAAATTCAAGCTGACCTCGGGCGAGGCGCAGCAGGGCGACTACCAGTTCGGCAAGAAGCACCTGCACCACCGCTTCTGCACCGCGTGCGGCGTCGAGAGCTATGCCGAGGGCACGGCGCCCGACGGCACCGCCTCGGTCGGCATCAATCTTCGCAGCATCGAGGCCATCGATGTCGATAAGCTGAGCCCGCGTCCCTGGGACGGGCGCAGCAAGTAGGCGCCAGCCTCACGGCGGTGTCATGTCCGCCTTGTCCCAGCCCTTGTCCGGATTGAAGACGTTGATCGCCGCGGCCTTGGTCGCGGTGTCCGGTCCGAGATCCTGCTCGTAGACGACACCCGTCTGGTTGACGATGAATGTCATCACGCCGGTGTCGGCGTAACGCACGGGCCAGGCGATGATGGCGAAGCCGCCAATCATGCGGTCCTTGACCAGATAGTCGTGCGCGCCACCCGGCGCGTCCGGCCCTTGCGAGTAGAGCAGGCGGAAGCGGTAGCCATAGTATCCGTCGTCGGTGCCGCCCTGGCCGAGCGACTGGGCGGTTGCCAATGCAGGGCCGATCGGGCTCTCCGCTTCGCCCGGCTTGACGTCCCAATAGAGGCCGTCCTTATTTCCCGGCGAACTCAGCAGCCGCCGCGCATAGACCGGCATGCCGACCTTCATCGGGTCGAGGGCAGCGTAGTCATGCTCGGCATCGACGAGCGCCAGCAGGCTCTGGATCACCGACAGCTCGTTGCGCCCTATGCGCCGTGCCGTGATCTCCTTGCGGCCGGCCTCGACGTCGAAGCGCCACTGGTCGCCGTCCTTGACGATGGGGATCGGCCCCGTCCAGCCGGTGGTACCGACCTCGATCGTCGCCTTGTTGCCGTCGACGACGACCTTGTGACTAGCGTCCCAGGCCGCGAGGAACTTGTCGCGCAGGCGATCCTCGTCCTCGGTGCGGCCGAGCACGAAGTCACGCCAGCCAGCGCCCAACGCTGCGGTCACAGCCGCGGTATCGTCGCGCCGGATCGCGTCGGTGAGCGCGTCGGCCGCAGCTTCAGGCGTGGCGAAGCCCTGCGGCTTCGCCGGTTGCGCTGAGGCGCCCGTTGCCAGGCCGGCTGCAAAACCGCCGAGCAGGATGAGGGCGAGAAGCGCCCGCTTGAGCAATGAAACGTTCATCGCCGTCCTCCTCCCCGGTTGCCGCCGCCGCCGCCACCACCGCCACCACCGGCGGGGACTCCGCCGCCGCCGCCA
>CANJHI010000245.1 GCA_947474005.1 Alphaproteobacteria bacterium
CGCTCTCGCTCGGCACCGACGGCGCGGGTTCGGTGCGCGGACCGGCCTCGTGCAGTGGGCTGGTCGGGCTCAAGCCGACACTCGGCGCGGTGCCCAACGACACGGGTCGCGACGCCTTCGGCGCCAACATCTATGCCGGGCCGCTCGCCCGCACCATCACCGACGCGGCAACCATGCATGCCGTCCTCACCGGCCCCAGTGGCAAGGACCCGTGGAGTCTCGGCGGCGAGGACAAGCGCCAGCTCTCGCCCGCGCTGATGGGCGAGGATCTGAGCGGCATCCGCATCGGCTACATCGAACTCACGGCCAATCCGCGGCTCGCGGGCGACGTCCGCGCCAACACCCGCGCCTCGCTCGCCGCCTGGGAATCCATGGGCGCCGAGGTCGAGGAGGTGACCGAGAAGATCGACTGGATCGAATTCGAAGGCCGCGTGCTCTACCAGGCGGGCTTCGCGGTAACCTGCGCGCAATACCTGCCGAAGTGGCAGAACCAGATGGACCCGGTGACGCTGGCCTTCATGCAGCGCGGCGAGAAATTCACCCTGGCCGACTTCCGCAACGCCCAGTTCGCGCGCACCGTGCTGTTCCGCAAGATCCAGTCGCTGCTCGAGCGCTACGACTTTCTCGTGACGCCGACCAACGCGCGCACCGCGCTCGATGTCACCCACGATGCCGCCAACGACGAGGTCGTGATCGACGGCATGAAGTGCGGCATCACCCGCCAGGGCTGGACCTCCTACCAATATCCTTTCAACCTCACCGGCCATCCCGCGCTCGCCCTGCCCTCGGGCTTCGGCACCGACGGCCTGCCGACCTCGGTCCAGATCATTGGCAAATGGGGTGCCGAGACCGACGTGCTGCGACTCGGTGCGCTCCTCGAAACGGCGCGGCCGTGGGCGCAGCATCGGCCGGCGGCTTTCCTTTGATAGCATTGAATATGGCATCATTGATGCCTATATTCGTGCCAACAGAATCGAGGCCGCTCTTCATGCGCACTACCCTTGCCCTCGACGATAACCTCGTGGCGAAAGCCCAGGCCTTCACCGGCATCAAAGAGAAATCCAGCTTGATTCGCGAGGCGCTCAAGGCGTTGATCGAACGCGAGAGCGCGCGGCGATTGGCGCGGTTGGGCGGCAGTGACAGCGCCGCGACGGCGCCACCCCGGCGCCGGTCGACGCCCGCGTGATCCTGGTCGACACGTCCATCTGGATCGACCATCTGCGCGCCAGCGACAAATCGCTGTCGAACCTCCTCAACACTGGAAGAGTCTTGGCGCATCCCTTTGTCGTGGGTGAATTGGCTCTGGGGAGTCTGCGGCAGCGCGATATTATCCTGGATGCTCTATCGGACCTGCCTCAGGCTGAGATGGCGACAGACGGGGAAGTCCTGATTTTCATCGACCAGCACGCATTGTCCGGGCTCGGTATCGGATATGTCGACGCCCACCTGCTGGCGGCGGTTCGGTTGACAGCCGGGGCCGTCCTCTGGACGCGCGACAAACGGCTCCACAAGGTTGCCGATCGTTTGAAGCTGGCGATGGTCTAGCCCTGCCCGAGACTGTTGATCTCGCCGATGGAAGGCGCAAAATCGGGGCTTCTCTGCCGCAGGAGGTCCGCATGCGCCGACGCCATCTGCTCGCCCTGTCCGCCGGGGCCCTCGCCGCCCCGACACTGATCACCTCGCCCGCCCGCGCCGCCGTCGAGACCCGCGAGCTGAATGGCTATCGCATCCGCACCTTCAATGTCCGGCCCGGGTCGGGCTCGCGCGACGTCGCCTGCAACGGAGACGGCACGGTGTGGTTCTGCGGCCAGCGCGACGGCACGCTCAACCTGCTCGATCCGCGCGACGGCGGGCTGAAGGTGATCAGCCTCGGCCCGGGCGCCGCGCCGCACGGCGTCGTCGTCGGACCCGATGGCGCCGCCTGGGTGACCGAAGGCGGCCAGAATTCGATCGCCCGCGTCGATCCGAAGGACCATCGCGTACAACTCTGGAAACTGAACGGCGGCCCGGCCAATGCCAACCTCAACACGCTGGTCTTCGACAAGACCGGCACACTCTGGTTCACCGGCCAAGGCGGCGCGCTCGGCCGCTTCGATCCCAGGACCGAGAAGATGCAGGTGTGGGACGCGCCGCGCGGCTACGGCCCCTACGGCATCGCGCTCACGCCGCAGGGCACGGTCTGGTACGTGTCGCTGGCCGGCAACTATCTCGCCCAGATCGATCTTGCGAGCGGCACACCGCGCATCGTCGAGCCGCCGACGCCGCAACAAGGCGCGCGGCGTGTCTGGTCGGACAGCCAGGGCCGGCTCTGGATTAGCGAATGGAACAGCGGCAACGTTTCCATGCACGATCCCAGGGACGGTAGCTGGAAGAAGTGGAAGCTGCCGGGTGAGAAACCGCGCTGCTATTCAGTCTATGTCGACGACCGCGACGCCATCTGGCTGACCGATTTCTCGGCCAACGCCGTCGTGCGCTTCGATCCCAGGACCGAGACCTTCGTCTCGTTCCCGTCGGACAAGTCCGGCGCCAACGTCCGCCAGATGGCCGGCCGGCCGGGCGAAGCCTGGGGCGGCGAGTCGGGGACCAACCGCATCGTCGTCATCGACAAGCCGCAAGCCTGAACGGATGCGGTTCTGGATTGTCGCGGCAGCGTTGTTTGCCGCATCGGGCGCCGCACGCGCCCAATCCTGCAACACGCAAGCGTTCGAACCCTGCAAGGCCTGCCATGCGCTCACCAAGGATGCCGGCCAAAAGCCCGGCCCGCAGCTTGTCGGCGTGATCGGCCGGCCAGTCGCCGGCGATCCGGCCTTCGACTATTCCCCGGCACTGCGGGCTGCGCGCGACAAAGGCGATATCTGGACGCGCGAGCGACTCGATCTCTTCCTCGGCGATACCGAGGCGATGTATCCCGGCGGCTGGATGGGCAGTCCGCCGATCCGCGATGCAAAGGCACGGACCGACCTTCTGTGTGTTCTGGGCGGGCCATGAGCTAAGCTCGGCCCAAGAACTCTGGGAGGAACTTCATGCGTTTCGTCACTGTACTCGTGGGCGCCCTCGCCCTGCTTGCCGCCCACCCCGCAGCGGCGGAATATCCCGACAAGCCGATCCGGATCATGGCGCCCTACGCGCCAGGCGGGAACATCGACGTCACGTCCCGCATCATCGCCGACAAGCTGAAGGATGTGCTGGGCGTTCCCGTGCTGGTCGAGAACAAGGCCGGCGCCAGCGGCATGATCGGCAGCGATGTCGTGGCCCGCGCCGCGCCCGACGGCTATACGCTGCTGGTGTCGGCCAATTCGCTGGTCGCCGTGCCCGCAATCTACGGCAACGCGCCCTACGACTGGCGCACGGCTTTTACGCCGATCAGCCATATCCAGCGCGTGCCGGCAGTCGTGCTGGTGACACCGAATTCGCCGATCAAGACCCTGGCTGACTTCGTGGCACTCGGCCGCGACGGCAAGTTCGCGGTGGCCGATTCCGGCATCGGCACCACCAACCATCTGGCACTCGAACTGATCGGCGAGGCCACGGGAACAAAATACACGCTGATCCATTACAAGGGCTCGGGTGCGGCCAGCATCGACGTCATCGCAGGCCAGGTGCCGGCCCAGGTCGACCAGGTGAACGCCGCGCTCGGCCACATCAAGGGGGGAAAGTTGCGCGCAATCGCCGTCTCGTCGACCGCGCGCATGCCGGAGTTGCCCGACGTGCCAACCATGAAGGAGTCGGGCGTGAAAGGCCTTGAGAACTTCACCTTCAGCACCTTCACCGGGCTGTTCGGTCCGGCCAAGATGCCGCCCGAGGTGGTGGCCAAGCTCAACGCGGCGATGGTCACGGTCCTGAAGGATCCGGCGGTCGTAAAGCGCTTCGCCGACCTCACGGCCGAGGCCTACCCGACCACGCCGCAGGAGACCGCGGCGATGTTCGACGCCGAGGACAAGATGATCGTGCCCCTGATCAAGAAGCTCGGAATCAAACCGGAGTAGACCCACCGATGACCTGGCTGCCCCCCGCCGTTGCACCCATCGTCCTGTTGCTGATCTCCAACGTCTTCATGACGTTCGCCTGGTACGGGCACCTGAAGTTCACCGACAGGCCGCTGTGGCTGGTGGTGGTGGTGAGCTGGGGCATCGCCTTCGTCGAATACTGCTTCGCCGTGCCCGCCAACCGCTGGGGTCACACGGTCTATTCCGCCGCCGAGCTGAAAACCATGCAGGAGGTGATCACGCTCACCGTGTTCGCCGTCTTCTCGGTGCTCTATCTCGGTGAGCGCGTGACGCTCAACCATTTCGTGGGCTTCGCCCTGATCTGTGCCGGGGCCTTCTTCGTCTTCAAGGGCCCGATCCCGTCCTGACGCGGGATGAAAACACTCTGGCCTGCGTAGTCTCTTCCAGGGGAGAAACGACGCTCGATGGAACTGAAGGCCCGGCGACGGCTCGAGGCGGCGGCACTTGCAGCCGTGCTGCTGATCGCCGCCGTCCTGCGGCTGTGGCGACTGGAAGACAACGGCTTCGGCACCGAATACTACGCCGCCGGCGTTCGCAGCATGCTGCAGGGCGGCTGGCTCTTCTTCTATAACGCCTTCGATCCGGCAGGTTTCGTCTCGCTCGACAAGCCGCCGCTCGCCTTCTGGATCCAGACGCTTTTCGCTGCGGTCCTGGGCTTCAGTGGCTGGACGATCCACTTGCCGCAAGCACTGGCGGGCGTCGCTTCGGCCGCGATCCTGTATCGCCTGGTGCGGCGGCCGTTCGGCTTGGCGGCGGGCCTGATCGCGGCCCTTCTGTTGGCCGTCACGCCGATCGCGGTCGCGATCGACCGCTCCAACAACACCGACTCCTGGCTGGTGCTGTTGCTCCTGCTGGCCGCGGGTGCCGCCCAGCGCGGGCGCGGCCTTTCCTTCGTCCTGGCGATGGCCCTGCTCGGTCTCGCCTTCAACGTGAAGATGCTGGCGGCCCTCGTTTGCGGACCTGCTCTCGTCGCCGTCTATCTCACCGTCGCCCCGTTCGACTGGCGCCGGCATCTGTTCTGGCTCTCCTCGGGCGGGGCGGCACTCGTCGTCGTCAGCCTCTCGTGGGTCACCGCCTTCGATCTCACGCCCAAGGACCATCGGCCCTACGCCGGCAGCAGCATCGGCAACTCGATGTTCGAGCTGGTCGTGATGCACAACGGTTGGGAACGCTTCGTGAGGCCCCAGCCCACGATCCCGGTGCCGGCGCCGACACAGACGCCACGCTATGAAGCCTACGACGCCGCACCGGTGGGTCCGTTCAGGCTCGCCCAACCGATGCTCGCGGGCCAATTCGCCTGGGCGTTGCCGCTCGCCGTCCTCGGCGCTGTGTTGGCGTGGCGGCGGCGGCGCGCCGCCGTGGTGCTGTGGGGCACCTGGGCACTCACCTACGGCATCGTCTACAGCGCCGCCGGCGGCATCTTTCACATCTACTATCTCGCCACCCTCGCGCCGCCGCTGGCCGCCCTCGGTGCCATGGGCTGTATCGAGTTGTGGCGCCACGGCTCTCGCCATCTGGCCTTGGGGCTTGCGGCCACGGCGCTCTGGCAGGGCTATATCGTGGAACTGTCGCTCGGCTGGACCAGCCCGTGGATAGGCTTTCCCGCTGCCGCGTTGCTGGTGGGTGCCGCCGTGCTGTGGCGTGACAAGCGGCCGCCTGCCTTCGTCGGCGGCATCGCCCTGCTGGTGCTGCCGGTCGCCTGGGCGATGAGCGCCATCTTTTCACCGGGCAATCTCACCCTGCCGTCCGCCAGCCTGCCCCGTTGGCTGGGCCTCGACGACAGCCGTGGCCCGCTGCTGTCACGTTCCTACAAGCCGCTGACCGGCGATCCCAAGTTGCTGGCCTTCCTGCAGGCCCATCGCGGCAAGGCGCGCTTCGTGGTGGCTGCCCCCAACGCCTTGCTGGCCGCGCCTGTGATCGTCCGCACCGGCGAGCCGGCGATGGCCTTCGGGGGCTTCCTGGGCAGCGATCCGATCATGAACGTCGAGGATTTCGCCGAGCAGGTCGCAAACGGCGACGTGCGCTTCGTCATTCTCGGCACGGCGCGCCGGTCCTCCGACTTCCAGACCTGGGTCCGCGCCCACGGCGTGGCGGTCGATCCGGCGCTGTGGCGCTCGCTCCCGCCCGAGCCCCGGCGCGCGATCACGCTCTACGACCTGACGCCGCCACCACGTTATACCAACCGTCTGAACCGATGACTCTTATGTGATTTGCGCTGGAGGTCGGGGCTCGATTCTTTGAAGCGACAGTGTCGTTGAGGAGGTCGGGATGTCGTTGGCGATCACGCGGAGGGATTTATCGGCGGAGGGGCTTCGCGGTCA
>CANJHI010000246.1 GCA_947474005.1 Alphaproteobacteria bacterium
TTCATGGGTGCCGCGGGCACCGGGAAAGTCGGGGCCGGTCACGTCTGGCCCCGCCGCATTGCGCAGATTGAAACCGGCACAGAAGGCACGCCCGATACCAGTCAGCACGATTACTCGGACATTGGGATCGTCGTCGCCCGCGCGCATATACTCGCCAACCTTGGCGACGGTACCGTTCATCTCCGCCGTGCCAACCAGCGTGTTCAGGCTGTCGGGACGGTTGAACTTGATCCAGAGGATGCCATTGGGTTCGGGTTCGTAAAGAAGATAGTCGACGAGTTTCGGTCCCATGATGTTAGCTTTCCTCCGTTTGGCCTCGCGATCGGCCGCGAAGCGAACCCGACCGTGACTGTCTTACGATCAACAGTGCGTGGCAACCCAGCATGCCCGTATGGCCATATGTGGAATGGCCCCCGAGGCAAGAGCCTTTCAGACGTTTCTCCAGAAGGAGCGGTGCGGTTCTATGTTCGGCCTTTTTGCGCGGTCTTCGATCGCTGGCCTCGATGAACTCCGCGACGCAAGTGGCTGATCAAAAAATCGCGTTGTGAGCGCATTGGCCATAACGGCCTGTCTCGCGTCGGGATTTCGTCCACTTGGAATCATTGTCTGGTTTGGGACCTGCCTCTTTCAGCTTCCGCGTTGGTCTATTGGGACGCATCGATCAAACGGGCGCCATCTGGTTCCTCGCACCACTCTCTTGGTATCTGGCGCGCTTGACGAGCAGCGCCGAGATGATGCGGGCCATCTTGTTGGCCAGGGCGACGGCGTCGACCTTGTAAGGCCGCCGCGCGAGGAGAGCAGTGATCGATCCGGGAGCGTTTGGATTACCCGCGCATGCCGCCGGACAGTGGTCGCACCGACTACCGGGAGCGAGCGCAACGCGGGATTGCTCATCTTCGATATAGTTCTCGATGCGGACAGGCATCTTTGTTTCGCAGATCGCGTTCTTGAGAAACGGCGACGTTGTTGGAAGTGATGCCGTGGGGCAGGCTGCACTGCCGTTGCCGGAAGACAGCCAAAACAGCTACGGGACAACAGCGGCCATTGCTTAAGAGGAAGACGCCATGCCGACGTTTCGCTCCGCATTAGTCTCGCTCAGCTTGGTCCTGCTTGCGACATCTGCGTCGGCTCAAAAGTCCGGCGGTATTTTACGCGTCTACCATAACGACAATCCGCCGACCGCCTCGCTGCACGAGGAGGTCACGATCGGCACGCTCAATCCATTCATGGCCGTGTTCAACAATCTGGTGATCTACGACCAGACGGTGAAGCGCAACGCCGACGACACGATCGTGCCGGACCTCGCCGAGTCGTGGAGCTGGAGTCCCGACAACACCAAGCTCACTTTCAAGCTGCGGCAGGGCGTGCGCTGGCACGACGGCAAGCCCTTCACTAGCGCCGACGTCAAATGCACCTGGGATACGGTGGCCGGCAAGCGCGACAGCGGCTGGCGCAAGAACCCGCGCAAGGAATGGTACGTCAACCTGCAGGAGGTCACGACCGACGGCGACCATGGCGTGACCTTCCATCTTGGGCGCCCGCAGCCGTCGTTCCTGGGCTTCCTCGCCGCCGGATTTTCCGCCGTCTATCCCTGCCACGTCCCCGGCCCCGTCATGCGCAGCAAGCCCATCGGCACCGGTCCGTTCAAGCTGAAGGACTTCAAGCAGAAGCAGGGCATCTCGCTGGTCCGTAACGAGGACTACTGGAAGAAGGGCCGGCCGTTCCTCGACGCCATCGAATGGACCATGGTCGCCAACCGCGCGACGCGCGTGCTGGCCTTCTCGGTCGGCGAGTTCGACCTCACCTTCTCGCAGGACATCTCCGTGCGGCTCGCCGCCGACATCAAGGCGCGGGCGCCGCAGGCGATCTGCGAGCTCAACCAGTTCAACATCCAGACCCAGCTTCTGGTGAACAGCCTGGTGCCACCGTTCGACGACAGCCGCATTAAGAAGGCGATGATGCTTTCGATCGACCGCAAGGCCTTCATCGACACGATGAGCGACGGCGCCGACCGCATCGGCGGCGTCATGGAGGCGCCGCCGGAAGGCGTCTGGGGCATCGGGCCGGAACAGCTCGGCAGCATTCCCGGCTTCGGCGGCGACGTGGAAAAGAACCGCGTGGAAGCGCAGGGCATCATGCGTTCCCTGGGCTACGGCCCCGACAAGCCGCTCAAGGTCAAGGTGCTGTCTCGCAACCTGCCGACCTATCGCGAGCCCGCGGTCCTGCTGATCGACCAGTTCAAGAAGATCTACATCGACGGCGAACTCGAGACCGTCGAGAGCGCCCTCTGGTATATGCGGCTACTACGCAAGGACTACAACGTCGCCATGAACACCGGCGGCTCCGCCCTCGACGATCCCGACGTCATGCTCTACGAGGCCTACTCCTGCGATTCGGAGCGCAACTACACGGGCTATTGCGACAGGAACATGCAGGCCCGCTTCGACGAGCAATCGTCGACCGTCGATCCGGTCGCCCGCAAGCGCCTGGTGCAGAAGATCGACTACGACCTCCAGGCACTGGGTGTCCGGCCCTCCATCATGCACACGCGCGCCAATACCTGCTGGCACCCCTACGTGCACGGCCTCGCACTGGCGGCAAACTCCCAGTACAACCACTGGCGCCTCGAGGATGTCTGGCTCGACAAATAGGCCCGCCCCATGAGCCTCCCGCGCCTCGAATTCCCACCGTTCCGGCTGCCTCCGCAGGCGGAGGCGCTGAGGGCCGACGTCCGTGGCTTTCTGGCCGAGACTCTGCCCGGTATCGCGACCCGCGACCGGTTCCCGTCCTGGACGACGCCATCGCCCGAATTCAGCCAGGCCCTGGGCGCGCGCGGGTGGATCGGCATGACCTGGCCCAAAAGGTACGGTGGCGGCGACCGGAGCTTCCTCGAGCGCTACGTCGTCACCGAGGAACTGCTGGGCGCGAGCGCCCCCGCCGGGTCGCACTGGCTCGCCGACCGGCAATCGGGGCCCCTGCTGTTGCGCTTCGGCAGCGAAGAGCAGCGCGCTGCCATCCTGCCGCGGGTCGTGCGTGGCGAATGCTACTTCAGCATCGGCATGAGCGAGCCGGACTCGGGTTCGGATCTGGCGTCGGTACGCACCCGTGCCGAGCCGGTGCCCGGCGGCTTCCGCGTCAACGGCACCAAGATCTGGACTTCTGGTGCGCATCGCAGCCACTACTGCGTGGCACTGGTGCGGACCTCGGGCCAGCATGGCGATCGCCATAAGGGGCTGAGCCAGCTCCTGATCGACCTCAAGACGCCTGGCATCTCGCTCCGGCCCATTATCAACCTCGCCGGACGGCACGACTGGAACGAAGTGACGTTCAACGACTGTTTCGCGCCCGAGAGCTGCCTGATCGGGAACGAGGGCGACGGATGGCTGCAGGTGACCAGCGAGCTCGCGTTCGAACGCAGCGGCCCCGAGCGCTTCCTGCAGAATTTCCATGTGTTGCGAGAACTCGTGCGGGTGCTGGGCCGGCAGACCTCCAAACGCGCCGCTTCCATTCTCGGACGCCTGGTCGCGCGCCTGTGGAGCCTGAGGCAGATGTCGCTTTCCATCGCCGGCATCCTGGAGGCGGGCCACTCGCCCGCGATCGAGGGCGCGCTGGTCAAGGATCTGGGGACAATCTTCCAGCAGGACCTGCCCGAAGTAGCGCGCGTACTAGCAGAGTCAGACGCGACGACGGAAGAGGACCTCGCCGACTTCCTCGATATCGCCCAGATGTCGACCTTGATGTCCCCCACCTACACGATCCAGGGCGGCACGACGCAGGTGTTGCGCGGCATCGTGGCCCGCGGGCTTGGGTTGCGCTGATCTGGTTTGCAATGATTCGCATGAGGGCAAGATGACCAGTGGTGAGGAGCAATCGCGCGGAGGGCCGCTCGCCGGCCTCAAGGTGCTGGAGTTCGCCGGTGTCGGCCCGACGCCGATGGGCGCCATGATGCTGGCCGACATGGGAGCCGAGGTCGTGATGATCGACCGGATCGAGCCCGTCGAACTCGGCAGCCCCAAGACACCGGGCTTCGACCTGCTCCGGCGCAACCGCCTCGTCGTCAAGATGGACCTCAAGAAGAAGGAGGCGCTGGACTGCGCGCTGGCCCTCGCCGACCGCGCCGACGTGCTGATCGAGGGCTACCGTCCCGGCGTGATGGAGCGGCTCGGCCTCGGGCCCGACGTCTGCCAGGCCCGCAATCCGCGCCTCGTCTATACGCGCATGACCGGCTGGGGCCAGAAGGGGCCGCTCGCCGACCGGGCCGGGCACGATCTCAATTACATCGCCCTCACCGGCGCGCTACACGCCATTGGCCGCGAGAGTGGCCCGCCCGCACCGCCGCTCAGCCTGGTGGGCGACTTCGGCGGCGGCGCTCTCTACATGGCGCTAGGCGTGCTGGCCGCTCTTCAATCACGCCAGAGTACAGGAAAGGGCCAGGTCGTCGACGTTGCCATGGTCGACGGCGCCCTGTCGCTCATGACGGCGTTCTACGGCGGCTTCGCCTCGGGCCGGATGTCACTCGAGCGAGGCACCAATGTCGTCGATGGCGGCGCGCCCTATTACGATGTCTATCAGTGCGCCGACGGCACATATGTGTCGATCGCGCCGATCGAGACCCGATTCCGGCGTGAGCTATATGAAAGGCTGGGCCTGCCGGCCGACGAACTGCAGGGCAAGGACGGCCCCGCGCAGCGGCACGAAATCAAGCCGCGTCTGGCCGAAATCTTTCGCCAGCGCACGCGCGCCGAATGGTGCGAAGTCTTCGCCGGCAGCGACGCCTGTTTCGCGCCGGTCCTGTCGGTTGCCGAGACGGCATCCCATCCGCATCATGTCGCCCGCCAGTCGCTGCCGGTGATCGATGGCGTAACCCAGCCGGCACCCGCACCGCGCTTCCTCGGCACGCCTTCGCCGACGCCGCGGCCGCCGCGACGCTCGGGCACGTATACCAACACGGTATTGCCGCGCTGGGGAATCGATCCCGGCACGATCGCCCGCCTGCGCGCCGCTTCCGCTCTCGACTGAACAACCGGAGACCCCGATCCATGCAGCCCCACGGTCCCTATGCCGATATCGCCGTCTCGCTCGCCAACCGCGTGGCGGTGGTCGAAATCCGGCGGCCGCCCAACAACTTCTTCGACCGGGCGCTGATCCAGCAACTGCGCGAGGCCTTCGAGATCTTCGACCGCAACGACGAATGCCGGTCGCTGGTGCTTTGCGCCGAGGGCAAGAATTTCTGTTCCGGGGCCGACTTCTCGAAGGATGGCCGCGCCCAGGAAAGCGCGCCGGTGCGCCAGCAGACGGCAGGATCGACCAACCTCTACAAGGAAGCCGTGCGGCTGTTCCGCTTCTCCAAGCCGGTGGTCGCGGCCATCCAGGGCGCGGCGGTCGGCGGCGGCCTCGGGCTGGCGATGGTCGCGGACTTCCGCGTCGCCTGTCCGGAGGCGCGCTTCTGCGCCAACTTCACCCGGCTCGGCACGCACCCTGGTTTCGGCCTGACCGTCACCCTGCCGCGCCTGATCGGCGCCCAGCAGGCTGAGATGATGTTCTATACGGGCGACCGCATTCCCGGCGACAGGGCCGTCGAGATGGGGCTGGCCAGTCTGCTGGTGCCGCTGGCCGAGGTGCGCGCGGCCGCGATCGACCTCGCCACCCGCATCGCGCAGTCGGCGCCGCTCGCGCTTCGGGCGACGCGGGCGACCATGCGGCGCGGCCTCGCCGATGCCGTCGAAGCCGCGACGGATCACGAGTTCGTCGAGCAGGAATGGCTGTTCCGCACGCGTGACTTCCGCGAGGGCGTGCGGGCGATGGCCGCGCGCGACCTTCCCGATTTCGAAAGCCGTTAGGAACGTCGGATGGTAGTGGCGCTGGAAGACACCAGCATCCTCGTTTTCACGACGGTGTCCCCAGTCAGAAAGCGCATCCTGCAGGCGCAACTGAATGGCCGTCCGAGGCTCTCGGACGCGGAGGCACAAATGCCGTCTGCGCGGACTTCCGCAGCGACCCGCACCTCTGCGCAGAGACCGTTGGATTTCAGGCTCTTTCCCTCCGCCATTACCTCGTCGCTAACTCTCGCTGGCGTCGATGGAAGGCCCGAAATCCTTTTGTATTCAAAGGGGTTTAGCGAAGTCGACCAAACCACGGAGACTGAACAGACACCGATTTTCGGTCTCTGAAGGCGTCCCGTCTCTTTCCGACCGAACCTCGCTGAAATTGGTTTGGATTCAA
>CANJHI010000247.1 GCA_947474005.1 Alphaproteobacteria bacterium
CACACGGGCAGTCCTTGCCACTTCGGAAGGACTGGCCTGGAGATACCGCGCGAACAAACGCGTCAGCTGCCGTGACCCCATGCCGAGGCGTTGGGCCAGGCTCTCCACAGTGGCTCCCTCCTGATCGAGTGCTCTTTCCTCGGCGATAATGCCCATCTTGTCGATGACGCGAGTGGCCCAAGTACGGCGCGGAAAGAGCATGAGCGTCCACATTTTCCGCAAAGCATAGCTGAAGAGGGGCCGTAAGTCGGGCGTTTAGTATCTTGAGAGGCTTTCCTTGAGTTCCTTGCCTCTATTTACCAATGGCGATCCGTCGTGCGTCGACGATCCGCAATAAATGATTGGCTAGAAAGATGATCTCCACCGCTTCCGCCGGGTTTTCCAGATTAACATCACGATGGGACTGCGGGTTCTTGTAGGAACCGATAGCACCTGTAAACAATTCCATTCGTGCAGTTTGCTCACCGCCGTCCGCGTTAGTATCGGCAAGCTTTCCCTTGGATGGAGCAAACGCTTCGCGCATAAGTTTCACGCCGATTACCGAATCGGGTAGACCCGCTGCTTCTCGTACGGCGACTTCAACAGCCTTCATCGCCTGGAAAGCTGCGACATCAAATTCGCTCCGCATGAACGCCATCCAGACCTTGTCGCGGATGCGGTCATGCAAGCTGTCTCTCGGAACCCTCCGCCCCACTTCGTATCGGGCGAACTCTTGTTCATCCTTGAACGCCTTGGTTCTCCGACTGAGTACTCGCCAAGAGCTATTTCCAAGGTCGCCCGCTTCCGGCACCAAAAGTCCTTCGCGCTCGAGCCACTGCCATGCTTCCCTCAGCGCTTGGCGAGTCTCTGCCATGAGCCTACGCGGGTAACCAGGATAGTCGCCGGTAATAGGAAAAAGGTCGGCGTCCAAGTGTGAGGGGGTGATCTTGCCTGAATCCCTACCGATCACTCGACGAATTATGAACAGCAACTTCGTCCCAAGCTCTTCCGGCTCAAGACCGATCAGCACGTTCCCGTCTGGGATTGCATCCACCAATTCTTTCACGGCTGTTCTCCCCGCTCAGCGCACGCTCGATTGTGATCGATAGCGTGCATTCCAAAACGACCGAAACACGTGGGATGGTACTCGCTACGCCTTTGTCTTAAATGCGGTCAGACACGTCTCGCAAAGATGTGGCACATCAATCAGTTGTCCATCGTGCTCAATCCGTACAACGTCCGGCGCGTCGCTGTGGGAAGTGCCATCACTATAGTAGCTGCCATCGGAGAACGCGGCACCTGATCCAACACGTACGTCTCGAACAGACAGCCCCTTGAATTTCCCCCTAACGAGTTCTGCGTGCTTGAACGAGTTGGCAACGTGCCGTAGCAACTCGATCCTATACGGATCTGCTTTCTCAAGTTCACTCCGAGCGTCTTCGACTGAGAGACCACGCGCTACTGCAAAGTAGTCTTCGAAGTGATGAAGAGAAGCGAGAGCGATCCAAGCGTGACGCACCGACGTTGGGTTCGCGCTCAGCTCTTTCACATTTGGCTCTGCGATCTCATCTAGGAACTGTCGCGGCGTCATCACTTACCTCTTTCGCCACCGTGCTTGCGTCGCTGCACGGCTCTTGGGCTCCGCTTGACGCCGCACATTCTGTATCGAGCGTCACTTGTAGCCGCGGCTTCCGGGGAGGCCGTAGCTACGCTCAGGATCGTTCCGTCGGTTGGGACTCCCGGCCACCTTATGGAAGCATCGCCCATCGGCGCCAAAGAAATACGCGGAGCTATCGACTGTAGTCTTCCCGGAATTGGACTTCATCGCTTGGTAAGAGCGGGTCCATGTAGTCCCGTCGTACTTGAAGGTGTTCTGGTTCATCCATTTGCCGCGAGCACGGGCGGTCTTGTGTGGGCAGTTCTTGTTGACCCATTCCCACCACGCTTCTTCAAGCTCGTAAAATCCACCGACGGCCATTGCGCACTCCGATATTTCTCCCCGACTTCCACCAAAGATAATTTCTCAGTCACCGTACCTGAAAGCCGCCGAGAGGATGGCTTTTGAGTGGCTACGGGACAGTGCCATCATTCCGCGCTAAAGGGTCTACGGAACCGGATACCCCTTCCACACCCATTCCAACGCATAGGGCAGCGTCTGCGCCACGGTCGGGCGGTCGACGTGCTTGGCGTTCTTCGCGAACATAAACTGGTAGGGATAGCCCTTGTCGGCCAGCACCTTGGCCATCAGCGCGGCCGACAGGGTCCAGTCGTGCATGCCGTCGGGGATCGTCGGGTTGGGATAGAAGAGGTCCTGGTCGCCCATTTCGAACCAGTAGCGGATCGGCTTTGTGGGCGCGCTTGGGATGAGCGGCGTGCCGGGCGCTTCGGAGGGCGTCAGCACGCCCGCCTTTACCGTGAGGTTGGGCGTGGCCGCTCCGGTCCACGGGCTGTGATATTCCCAAGCGCCGCCGCGCAGCGACGGGTCCCACGGCCATTGCTGGTTCACCATGGTCGGCGAATAGGCCAGCACGCGGCCATAGAGCTCGGGATGGAACCACGCCATGGTGAAGGCGGCCGTGCCGCTTGAGCTGAGGCCCATGGTGGCGCGGCCGTCGGGATTCTTCGTGAGTTTTACGCCGGACTTCTGCTCGACCAGCGGCAGCACCTCGCGCTCCACGAACTGCGCATAGGTGCCCGACACCGTGTCGTATTCCTTGCCGCGCTGGGCGCCCTGCGCGTCCTGCCCGCCGTTGCCGATCTGGATAGAAGCCATCGGCGGCACGCGCTTCTGCTGGATCAGGTTGTCGAGGGTGGTGTTGAGGTCCTTCCAGGCGGTCGAGCCGCCGTCGCCGGCCACGAGGAACGGCACCTCGGTGCCGCGCACGTAGTTTGGCGGCAGGTAGAACTCGATCGTGCGCGTCCAGGTGCCGGGATGGCTGGTGGTGACGATCATGTTCGACTTGTCGCCCGGCGCCGTCGTCGTCGACATGATCGAACTGTTGCCGCAGCCCGGCACGTCGTCGCGGATCAGGCCGGGGTTGTAGATCACGCTGTCCTTCGACGACATCGTGAATGAGATCGTGGTGCCCTTGGGAACGCCGTCCTTCGCCAGCGTGTCGGGCGCGGGATTGTGCGTCGGGCCGATGATGAAGTTGCCCTCGGCGCCGGCCGGCGGCAGCGTCCCGTCCGGCAGTTCGGTCGCGCGCGGATAGTTGGCGCTCTTGGGATCGCGCGTCGGCGGCTTGGTGCTGAAGTCGAGGCCGGTCGTATCGATGTAGAAGGGCGCTGCCTTGTCGGTCGTGTTGGCGCCGGGGGGAATGACCATGTTCTGGGTGACGCAGGCGGGTTGGGCCAGGGCGGGCGGCATGAGCGAAGCAACCGATATCAATATGCCCGCGAGGGCGGTCAATGCGTTCTTCATCTTCCACTCCCGGGAGCGGCGAGTCTCGTTGGCCCGCCTTCGCGCAAACAGTGTCGGCCGGCCGGCGTCCGGTCAAGAAACTGCTGGCACTGCATGCATTGCAGTTCAAATGAATCGATTTTTTAGTTGCAGGTTCAGCAGGTCCTGTGCTATATTTCTGCTAACGTTGCATGAGGTCCGTCTAAAGGACTGTGCCTTCGGATGATGCTCCGAAGACGTGACGATCCGAACCTTTGGCCATGCCCCGCCCGGCGCGCCCGCCGGGTATAGTTCCCTGGAGGACCAGGGGAGGTCCCGCGGCAATTACCGGGTAGTCCGTACCCGACTAATGAGCCGTGAGTAGCAAGCAAAGGCTGTCCCCGCCGACGATCCGTCCGGCAGTGGGGTGGACCGAGGCGCGAAAATCGCACCCGAGAACTATGCTTTGACGGTCGTCTGCGGCTGCCCGAGGTGGGGTCGCAGGGTCAGATTCTCGCCGATGTCACAGGTGGGCGTAGAACCTGTGTCACAACATTTGTCTCAACTTGGTGTGACATTCTAGGATGTGACACGCCTCGTCAGCGTTGTCGGGCGGGCATTAGGGCCAGCCAGAGCGAGATCACGGTCGAGGCGATGGCGACCGCCTGCAGGGCCGAAAGCGGCTCGTGCAGGATCAGGATGCCGCTCACGATCGCCACGATCGGGATGGCGATCGACGAGAGCGCGGCGACCTGGGCGGGCAGCAGCTTGACCAGGGCGAACCAGGTGGCGGTGCCCAGCGCCATCGGGATGGCGCCGGTGTAGAGCGTGGCGGAGAGCGCCTTGGCCGAGGGCCAGTACGTCGGGAGCCCGTCGATCAGCAGCGCGCCCAGCGCCACCGGCGGCAGGCTGAGGACGACCTGCCAGAAGGTGAGCGACAGGCCCATGCCGGGCCAGCTCGTGCGCTTGACGATGAAGGTGCCGACGGCCCAGCAGAAGCCCGCGAGCAGGCCCCAGAACAGGCCCGCCGGGGCCTGGGCATAGCCGTGGAAGTTGGGCGCCATCAGCGTCGCCACCGCCGCCGCGCCGATCAGGATCGCGGCCAGCAGGCGGCCGGTCAGGCGCTGGCCGAACACGACGAGACCGATCAGCGCCACCCACAGCGGCATGGTGTAGGCCAGCACCGAGGCGTGGCCCGACGGGATGTAGAGCACGGCGAGCGACGTCGCGATGTTCCAGATCAGGATGTTCATGGCCGAGGCCGCGATCAGGGCGGGCCACTTGCCCTTAGGGACTGCGAAGCTCTCGCGCCGGATCGCCACGATGGCCGCCAGCATCACGGTGCCGGTCGCCAGCACGATGGTGCGGAAGGTGAGCACCGGCAGCTCGTCGAGAGCGATGCGGAACAGCGGCCAGTTGGTGCCCCACACGAGGGTGAGGGCGCCGAGCAACGCCAGCACCTTGGGCGAAACGCGAGTCATGATGAGAAGGGACGTGCCGGTCAGGCCTGATGTTCGTCAGGCTTGGTGTTCATCGGGCGCCTGCAGATAGCAGCCGTCGATGCGCCAGCTTCCATCGGGCAGTTGGGTCATCGGGTAGATCGCCGTGACAGGCTTGCCGTCCGGTCCGACGACATGGACCTTCTGGGCGGGCTGGCCCTGCAACTCGACGATCTCGCGGAAGTCGAAGACCTGCGGCCGGTACACCGGGCGATAACCCTGGCGCACCATATCCATGAACACGTCGGACCGTCCGAACATGCCCTGGATGGAGGGCGAGGCGAAGCCGAAGGCGGCATCGCCATCGTCGCGCCGGAACGCGTCTATCTGGCCCTGGATGGTGTCGCGGATCGCGGCCTGATCCTGGGGCGAAATCGCGGGCTGCTGCGCTTGTGCCGACGCCGCGAAGCCTAGGATCAATACGAGGAGAGCGAAGAGACGAGAGGCCATGCCCAAGTCTACGCCTGCGGCCGCCGATGCGCGACCGTCAGGAAAGCCCGGCTGCTATTGCAGCGGAACGGGCCGCCGCGTCGGGCCGCCGGTCATGCGCGTCGCACCGGGCGGATTGCCGAGACGGCCGAGGTTCACGCCGTAGGAGAGCGCCGCCAGGTTGGTGCGCTCGCGGGTGAGAAAGCCGTTCTCGGTGCTGATCTGGCCGTTGAGATCGGCGATCAGGCGGTCGATCTGCTGCATCGAGCGCGTCGTCTCGCCCTCGATGGCGCGCAGGTTGCGGTGGTCCTCGTCGACCGCGCCGCCGACGGCGAAGGTCGCGCGCACGTTCTCGAGCAGGTAGCCCGCCACTGACGCCTGCGTCGTGACCTGGCTCGCCAGCGAATTGAGCTGGCCGACGCCCAACGTCATGGCGTCGAGCTTGGCCTGCGCGGCATTCCACTGGTTCACCAGATCCGGATTGCCCGGCGTGGTGCCGGTCTGCAGGCGCGAGGTGATGCCGTTTGTGAGACCGCTGTAGGCCGCCTGATCGCTCGAAAGCTGGCTGCGCGTCGCATTGAGCTGGGCCTGCTGCTGCGAGATGCCGTTGGCCAGCGCTGCCTGGTCGGAACGCAGTTGCTGGATGCGCTGCCGGACGGTCTGGGTGCCGGTCTGGCTGATGGCGGGATTAGACGATGGCGGGCTGACGGAAGGCGCAAAGGGGCCTCCCTCGTTGCAACCGCTCAAAACGACCGCCGCCAACAGAAGCGCGGATCGTTGGACTCTTAGGGCTCGTTAAGGAATAATCGCTCTATCTTACGATGAGTTCGGGGCGATGGTGTAGTTCCAATCGCCGTGGAATTGGTGGCGAGAGAGGTTGATTGCCGCCATCTCGGCGTTCGAGACGGCGACACCTTTTGGATAGACGTTGTC